>NZ_CP019420.1:4882179-5187315 GCF_001984215.1 Mycobacterium sp. MS1601 | reverse complement strand
TCGTCTCGGGAAATGAAGCCATGGGCCAACTGATCACGATCGGTTCGACTGCATGCATCAAAGTGATCGCGACACCGAGTTTCGCAGCCTCCGTGGCGGCCCAGCGGACGGCGGCATCGGACTCTTCAGAACCGTCGACTCCGACGAGAATGCCGTAGCGAGTGTCTGCTCTTGTCATCATCTGTCTCCGATCACTCGGGATGGCACGACGACTCGCAAGTGGTGACGAAAACTCTCAACACCACCGTCGTCGTGGGTCTACCACGACAACACCTGCCTGGCGTCACTGCCGGTTTTGATGAGTAAGACGTTATGGGGCGAGCGCCGGCGCGGTCAGGGTCGTTGGTCCCGTCTGGCGGGTGCCGGTGGTCACCCGCCCGGCGTCGGCCAAGCGATACCCCGATGGGTACTGTGCGAACCGGTATCGGGACACCACCCGGCAACCGGCGGCTCGAACGTGCCCTAAGCCGTTGGCTTCCAGGTTCACTGGACCCTGGGTGACCGCGGGCACGGCGCCTCAGCATGAGCAGATGACCAACGAGACCATCGCTACCCGGTGGGCAGTCCCCCCTGAACGCTCAGTTCGTCCATCTGGCACGGCCCCGCGAGCTGAACCGCGCGGCACGCCGATGGATGCGATGAACATGGCCGCGGGTGCGACGCACGGAGGGGGCACCGAGGGGTTCGGCGTAGAAGACCGACTTGGTTACTTCGACAAGGATGAGATAAACAGCGGTCAACGCCACCAGAGCAGCGAAGAACTGCCACGGCAATGGAGTGAATCCGAGGTGACGGTTCAGGGGTGTGACGGTCACCGCGACGCCAACCATGATGACGGCCAGCGTCGCCAAGATCAATGGCACACTCGGTCTGCTGCGCAGAAAGGGCACCCGTCTGGTCCGCACCGCGAAAATGATCAGCGTCTGGGTGGCCAGAGATTCCACGAACCAGCCCGTGCGGAATTCGGTGGCACCGGCGTGCAGGACACCCAACATCAGACCGAAGGTCATGAAGTCGAAAAGCGAACTGATGGGGCCGAAAGTCAGCATGAAGCGCCTGATGAAGCCGATGTTCCAGTGTGACGGGGCGTGTAGCTGTTCGTCGTCCACTCGGTCTGATGGAATGGCCAGTTGCGACGTGTCGTAGAGCAGGTTGTTGAGCAGGATCTGGCTTGGCAACATCGGCAGAAAGCTGAGTACGGCCGAAGCTGCCGCTGCGCTGAACATGTTCCCGAAGTTGCTCGACGTACCCATCAGCACGTACTTGATCGTGTTCGCGAATATCCGGCGCCCTTCGCTGACACCTGCGGCAAGCACACCCAGGTCCTTGTCCATGAGCACCACGTCGGCGGCGTCCTTGGCCACGTCGGTGGCGCTGTCGACCGAGATACCGACATCGGCCGAATGCAATGCCAGTGCGTCGTTGACTCCATCACCGAGGAAAGCCACCGAGCGGCCGTGCCGCCGCAAGCTCGAGATCACCCGGGCCTTCTGTTCGGGCGAGACACGGGCGAAGATCGTGAGCTCGGCGACAGCGGTGTCGAGTTGCTCGGCAGTCATGTCCGCGAGGTCCGCACCGGTAACCGACCCCTTGGACACCAAACCGAGCTCGGTACAGACCTTCTCGGCGACAGCGGCATTGTCGCCGGTGGCCACCTTGACCTCGATGCCCAACGCGGCAAGCTCGCGAAGCGACTGACGGGCAGCGGCTTTCGGCCTGTCAGCGAACACCAGGAAGCCCCGCAGCGACAAGCCCGCTTCATCGGAGACCGTCACGGTGGACATCCCGTCGGCGGCTCTGGTGGCCACGGCGACCACGCGCCGACCTTCGGCGAAGAGAGCGGCCAGCGTCCTGCGCGCGGTGTCCGGCACCCGCACACATCTGTCCATGATCTGTTCGGGGGCACCCTTGCACACGAGAACGCGATCGGTGCCGTCGTCCACCAGTGCGGTGGTGGATCTGCGGGAATGGTCAAAAGGCAGCAAAGCAACGCGTGTGACACCGGTGACCGGTGGCCTACCGCTCCACAGAGCGGCGTCGAGTTCATTGGCGCACCTGCCGCCGACTGCCGGGTCGATCTCGGTTGCCAGCATGCCGAGACGCAACACCGGGTCAGCGTGGACGCCCCCGGGATCGACGGCGTCGACGAGTTCGATACGACCCTCGGTCAATGTGCCCGTCTTGTCCGTGACCAGTATGTCGATGTCACCGAGATCTTCGATGCATATGAGCCGCTTGACCAGCACCTTCAGGCTGGCCAGCCGGCGAGAGCCGGCCGCCAGACTGGTGCTGACGACAGCGGGCAGCAATTGAGGCGTGATGCCCACGGCAATGGCGAGGCCGAACAACGCGGACTCGATCACCGGCCGGCGTAACAGGAGGTTGATGACGATGATGACGCCCGTGAGCGTCAGCGCGACCCACAGCAGAAGATACGAGAATCGACGCAGGCCCAGCTGGAACTCGGTTTCCGGTTCGCGCTCGCCGAGCCCGGCCGCGATGCGCCCGAATTGCGCGTCGGCGCCGGTGGCGTACACCAGGGCAGTGGCATCACCGGCAGTCACCACGGTGCCCATGAACGCCAGGTTCGCCGCATCAGCCAGGGCGGCCCCCGCCACCGTGCCCACGGTTTTCTCGGTGCTACCGGATTCACCGGTGAGAATGCTCTCGTTGCACTCGAAACCGTTGACTTCCAGCAGCCGAACATCGGCGGGAACCAACTCCCCGAGTTCCAGTCGTATCACGTCACCGGGCACCAGGTCGACCACATCGACTTCCGTCATCATGTTGTCGCGCAGCGCTGTTGCGGTATGGCGGATCCGCGAATGGAGTGCCGCAGTGGCGCGCTCGGCCCGGTATTCGTTGACAAAACCCAGTCCGACACTGACGGCCAGGATGACGCCGATGATCAACGCTTGAGTGCGATCCCCGAGGAAGTACGAGACCACCGCGGTAGCGGCCAGCAAACCCAAGACAGCGTTGTCGAGTTGACGGAGAAGAACCCGCAGGGCACTGACGCCGTGTGTGCGAACGGCGTTCGGCCCCCACTTCGCTCGTCGGTCGGCAGCCTCTCGGCCGGACAAGCCCGCCCTCGACGCGTTCAATGACGTCAGCAACTCCGGGATCGAAGCGACGCACACCTGCTCCGGGCTCACCTTGTGTGGCAGGACCTGCGTCGTCACGCTGGGTTCACCGGGCCGCATCCAGGAGCACCCGCCGTTCCGCGGCGCCGATCGCGCGTCGAGCGCCATCCACGGCGTCCGGATTGACAGATACCGAAGTGATGCCCATTCGCACGAGGTACTCGGCAAAGGCGGGATCGGTCGACGGCGCCTGCCCGCACAAGGAGGACGTGATCCCGAACTTGTTGGCGGTGTGGATGATCCGGCGGATAGCATGGAGAACCGCCGGATCGGATTCGTCGAACAACTCCGCACAGATCTCGGAATCCCGGTCTACGCCCAACAGCAGCTGCGTCAGGTCGTTGCTGCCGATCGACACGCCGTCGATACCGAGGCCGATGTATTCCGGCAACCAGTGCACCACCGAGGGCACTTCGGCCATCACCCAGCGGTGCAGACCGCGCTGTCGGCCGAGCGGACTGGCGTCCACCAGATCCAAGCACCGTTCCAACTCCCATTTGGTCCGCACAAACGGAATCATGAGTTGAAGATTCGGGAACTGTTCTCGAACCCGCGCCAGGACCTGCAGCTCCAGATCGAACAAGCTCGGGTCGCTGACATAGCGGTAACACCCCCGGTAGCCAATCATCGGATTGTGTTCCAGCGGCTCGTAGGAGTCGCCACCGGCGAGATTGCGGAACTCGTTGGTACGAAAGTCGGTGGCGCGGTATATCACCGGGCGGGGCGAGAAGGCCGCGGCGATCCGACTCAGTGACGCGACCATCGCGTCCACCAGTGAAGCCTGCTTGCCGCTCGCGATCAGAGCACGGGGGTGCCTGCCGCTCAAAGCCTGCGTCAGCATGAATTCCGCACGCAGCAGCCCCACGCCGTCACAGTCCAGCGCCGCGGCAGCCTCAGCGGTGTCCGGCATCGCCAGGTTGACGTACACCCTGGTGGCCGTCACCTCCGCGACATGTGGTTGCGGCCCGTACCGATCCACCACCGCACCGACGCCGGCCGGGTCCGCCACCTCGATCTTCCCCGCGAGGACGCGTCCCCGGGTGCCGTCGACAGTCACCGTCAGGCCGTCATGCAGGTCAGTGGTCGCACTACGTGCGCCTACCACGCACGGCACCCCCAGCTCCCTGGCCACGATGGCGGCGTGGCAGGTCATGCCGCCGGTGTCGGTCACCAGTCCCGCGGCCCGGCGGATGGTCGGGAGCCAGTCCGGATTGGTCATCTGGGCAACCAGGACGTCCCCGTCACGAAGGCGGTCGCCCTCGCCGGGATCCGCGAGCACTGTGACCGGTCCAGAACCGAGCCCCGGTGCGGCCGCCAGTCCGCGTACCAGTACGGCGTGATCGTCGGGTGTCAGGGTGGACGCCTGGCGCAGTGTGGTGATGGGACGAGCCTGCACCAGGTAGGTCTGTCCGTTGCTGATCGCCCACTCGGTGTCCTGGGGGCATCCGTTGTGGCGCTCGGCGCTGACCGCCAGATCGGCCACGCGCCTCAACTCAACGTCGTCGAGTACCCGGGCGCCGGCCAGGTCCGCGTCCAGGGTGACGCGTTGGTCATGGCCGTCGGACCCGCGGACGATCTTGAAACCCTGCCGCCCGACCCGGACGTCCAGCACCTCGAGCGTGTCCTTGGCCACCACATAGGTATCCGGTTCCACGGCGCCGGACACCACCACCTCACCCAGCCCGTAGGCAGCCTCGATCACCACTCGGTCCGGAGCACCGGTGCTAGGGTCCGCGGTGAACGCCACACCGGCTTTCTCCGATTGAACCATCTGCTGCACCACCACGGCCATTGCCGGTTCGGCAGTGAAATGCTTGCTCGCGCGGTAGGCCACCACACGTGGCGAGAAGAGTGACATCCAGCACCGCACAACGGCTTCGCGCAACGAAGTTTCACCGGCGATGTTGGTCAGCGTCGCATTCATCCCGGCGAAGGAGGCATCGCGACCGTCTTCCCCCGTCGCCGAGGAACGGACCGCGACAACACATCCCCTCCCGAGTCGTTGGTAAGCCGACAGCGCCGCCTCGACCACGTCGTCGGCCAACCCCCCTTTGTGGACAAGTTCCTGCATTCGTCCGCACAGCTCGGTGAGACGACCGGAGTCTGCGACGGCGTGCAGCGCTTCGTCGTGCAGCGCACGCAGTTCGGCATCAACACCGGCAGCGCGCATCGATTCGACGTAGGCGCCGCGGAGCAGGACGAAGCCCGGTGGGACAGGCAAACCGGCCGACACCAGCTCACCCATGTTGGCGCCTTTGCCGCCCGCCTCCTCGGCGTCGGTGATCCCCAGCTCAGCGATGTTCTTGACATAGCGGTCCTCGTGCATGCACTCACTGTCGTCGGCCCCGGCCGGTGCGCGTAGCGGCGCAGGACCATACCCCGTCGGCGAAGGTCCCAGTCAGCCGGTGTCTTAGGTCCCACACGCCCGGTGACGCACCCGGGTGTGATCGCAGAGTCCCGCGGCTAGACCCCACAAGACCTCCGGTGTGCGGCCTTTCGACCCTGATGCAGCACAACTCGGGATGTGATCGTGCGGGAATGGGACAACAACGGTTCGGACTGGCGCTGGCCATGTTTGCAGTGTGGATCATTGCCCTCTACCGCGGCCTGTTCCGCCCCTGGATGTACACGTGGGGCGCGCATCCCGACGAGATCGTCGATTCCTTGCCCGGCGATGAGCTCACCGAAACCGAACTGCCGCGGACCACACGAGCCATCTGGATCCCTGCCACGGCTGACGCCGTCTGGCCCTGGCTGGCACAGATGGGCGAAGGCCGTGGCGGCTTCTACAGCTACGCATGGCTGGAACGCGCCCTCGGTGCAGACATGCACAATGCGAACCACATTCACCCGGAGTGGCAACCGCTGCACGTCGGCGACACCGTGTGGCTGGCCCGGCGGTACGGCCAGTCGGCGCGGCAGATCGTCGCCGCCGTGCGGACTGAGTCACATCTGGTGCTGGTTTCGCCGGCTGATTTCACCCGTCTGACGGAGGGACGGAAAGCTCACGGCTCGTGGAGCTTCGTTGTTCGTCCGACCAACGGCGGCATCAGGCTGGTGGCCCGTGGCAGCGGTACACCCGTCGGCCACTTCTGGTTCGACGTACCGCACTTCGTGATGGAGCAACGGATGCTGCGAGGAATCCGGGACCGCGCCGCGGGTCGGCACGTTCACTGACGTCAGAGAGGACACCGCAACATGATCGAGGTACTACCCGACACCCCCGAGGGTGTCACCGGCATCCGCGTCTCCGGCAAGCTCACCGGTGACGACATCCGCGAGTTCAGACCCACGATGCAACAGCTTCTCGACACCGACGAGATCCGGTTCGTCGAGGTCATCGACAGCGACTACCGGGGCTTTGGACCCGGCGGTCTCACCGAGGACCTCAAACAGGGTTTCGGTGTTGTGTTCCAGCACCATTCGTCCTTCAAGCGCATGGCGGTGGTCACCGACAAGGAGTGGATAGCGCACGCCCTGCACGCCTTGGCCTGGATGGTTCCCGGCGAACTGAAACTGTTCGGCCTCGACGAGCTCGAACAAGCCAAGGAGTGGTCCGCCGGTTAAGCAACCCACCCGCGCATTATTGGACGGGACCAAAGCGCATCCGCTCACCCGCGTAAACCTCCGGCCCAGGATGGGCATCACTGATAGCTGTGCAGACAGTCTTGACGTGCGGACTCAGAGATGCGATCACCAACCCATTGGGTACGTGGGAGCCGATGGGCGGCAAGTGCAGTTGCCGAGGAACTCGGACGCGGTCGACCTCCGGTTTCGGCGGTGTGTTGACACTCAAAGAACCTGGGCCGCGCCCAAATACTCCATGAGGTAGGGCCTTTCGGCCACGTTCCCGACGTGAAAAACTGCGTAGCGTCACGGCCATGTCCAACCAAACCCAACTCGCCACCGTCCTACCGGAGAGCACCTGCTGGGATCTGTTGTCCAGCGTCTCGCTAGGCCGCCTCATCACCAGTGTTGACGGCGAACCCGAAGTGTTCCCGGTCAACTTCGCCGTTCAGGACCGCACTCTGTTGTTCCGGACCGCCGGAGGAACGAAGCTGGTCAGCACCGCCATCAATCACAACGTCACCTTCGAGGCGGACGGCCACGAGCACACTCAAGGCTGGAGCGTCATCGTCAAGGGGTTCGCAAGGATTCTGTCCACCGACGACGAGATCGACGTTGCAGAGCAGGCCGGGCTGCGGCCATGGGTGGACGCGGACAAACAACATTTCGTCCGCATTCGTCCGCTGCGGGTCAGCGGTCGCCGGTTCCAGTTCGACCGCCCGGCAAGCGCGCCCAGAGATGAGAGTTCTAGCGCACCCGCTGGCCATCCCCGCTGGCGGCCGCCGCTGCCGCGTCGGCTTGGGCCAGATTCTCTACGCGACGTTTGATTCCCAACAGCATCCCCCGGGTGATGATCGCCAAGGCCGGCCCGGCGATTTCGGTGGCGAGTACTTCACCAGGGTGGCGTAATCCCGTTCGAGACCTAATCAGCAGCCTGCACCGGTCATCCCATCGCGGGAGCACGTGAAACGACCACACCGCGTTCCAGTGCTGACGTGCAGGGGTCGCGCGCAGCACTATCGACTGCCCTTCCACCACCTTGGCGACTTCGAGCACGAGGCCGTCCCGAAGTCCCAGCCACCGCTGGGGTGCCAGCCGAACGACATCCCCAGGCAGCAGATGTTGCCACTCCTGATGTACGACATCGGTGTTGTGGTACTGCAGACCCGCAAGATTTTCGAGCTTCTCGTAGCTGTAGAGGCCACCGCGGTCCTGGCCCATCTGGATCAGCCAGGGCCAGACGTCGGCCGCGGGTGCGTCGATCCAGATTCCTTCGGTGGTCTGGACGGCCGGAGCCTCCACCAGATCGTCCCCTGGCAGTGTCTCCGAGCACTCCTCTTTGGTGGTTCCCCAGTTGCGGTAGTACCGCCGTGCGACGTAGAGAAATCCCAGTGCGGCACCGGTCTTGACGGTGTTGGAAGGCATGCCAGCAGCTTCCCGCGCATAGCTGGACCTGCCTAGGGCCGGTTGTCACCAGTGTCTGGCGTTTGTACAGCGCGTCGGCAAAGAACTGCACCATCTCGGCGAACAAACCACAACCAATACGGCTACGACTTGTTTGCCGGAGTCCTGTGAGCCCGCTCGCTGCAGGCCAACCGCGACAACCGTCAGGGCGTTGCTCGACCTTGGGTTGGGGCGCCGCCAACTCTCGCCGGACCATCGACCTGTGTGGCGAGGACTTCTGCCCCTAGTCCCCCACCCTGCCCCGGTGGTCGGATCTGGTTTTGCGGCAACATCACTACGAAAGGACACATCATGAGCAATCTTGCTGTGCACCAGCATCGCTCGTTCTGGCCGGACGTTTCCGACTTCTTCTCAGGGCTACCCGGCTGGGCAAACCTGCGACCACCGTTCGACGGCCACATCATCAAGGTTGAGGACGCCGTGTTGGACGGCAAGTATCAGCTGCAGGCCGAGATCCCGGGGGTGGACCCGGAGAAGGACGTCGACGTCACCGTGCGTGACGGTGTCCTCACCATCAAGGCGGAGCGAAGCGAGCGGAAGGAGGAGCCCAGCGGGCGGTCGGAGTTCTCCTACGGCTCTTTCCTCCGCTCGGTCACACTGCCGGCCGGCGCCGACGACGAGAGCATCAAAGCCACCTACGACAAGGGGATCCTCACGGTGACGGTGCCGTTGAAGGAGTCTGCGGTGACCGAGAAGCACGTGTCGATCGAATCGACGAAGTGACCGCCGCGGCGGTCTCGTGCACGCGCTCGTGTGCCGAGACCGCCGCTCGCGGCGCCATCCCATGGGAGGAATGCCATGCACGGCAAACACTGGTCGGTGGATGTGACCACCGACGAGCACGACGGCACTACCAAGGCCGTCGCGCGGTTACATTGGGGAGAGCGGACTTTGGTGGCCGAGGGGCGAGCGCGTTGCAACCCTGCCGATCGTGATATCGCGGATATCGGGGCTGAGCTTGCTGCCGCGCGGGCGCTGACCGATCTTGCCCAGCAACTGCGCTCCGTAACCCGGCACCACATCGAGGCCGCCACCAACGCTCCGGTGGACCATCTGAACTGATCCGAACACAACAGGGAACTCCGATGACCCACACACAGGACACAACGACCCTCGGCGAACCCCGCCGCGTCTTCCGGGACCGTCGCGAAGCCGGTCAGGTTTTGTCCGGGCTGCTCACTGCCTACCGCAACCGCGACGATGTTCTCGTACTGGGCCTTGCGCGCGGTGGCGTGCCCGTTGCCTGGGAAGTGGCGGCAGCCCTCGGCGCACCGCTGGACACCTTCATCGTGCGCAAGCTCGGCGCTCCCGGCCACGAAGAGTTCGCGATCGGCGCCGTGGCACGCGGCGGCCGCGTCGTGGTCAACGATGACATCATCCGCGCACTGCGCGTCAGCCCACAGCAGCTCCGCGATATCGTCGAACGCGAAGGGCGCGAGCTTCTCCGCCGGGAGGCCGCCTATCGCGGGGAGCGGCCACCGATCGAGGTCACCGGAAAGACGGTCATCCTCGTAGACGACGGGCTCGCAACCGGTTCCAGCATGTACGCCGCGGTGCAGACGCTGCGCGACGAAGACGCCGCTGAGATCGTGGTCGCCGTCCCCGCGGCGCCCGAGTCCACGTGCCGCGCGTTCGCCGACGTCGTCGATGACATGGTGTGCGCCAGCATGCCGACGCCGTTCGTGGCGGTGGGCGAGTCGTTCTGGGATTTCCGCCAGGTCAGCGACGACGAGGTGCGGGATTACCTGGCAAAGCCAACCACGGGACCTGCCAACGTCTCGGTGCTGACCGAGCCGACACCGATCGACGGCGTCAACCGGTGCGCAGTCGACGCTCCGCACGGCGTTCCACCCCACGAGGTGCTTGATGAGATCATCGGTGATGCACAGATCGTTCTGATCGGTGAGAGCTCACACGGCACCCACGAGTTCTACTCGGCGCGCGCTGCCATCACGAAATGGTTGATCTCCGAACGAGGATTCTGTGCCGTGGCGGTCGAAGCGGACTGGCCTGATGCCTACCGTGTGAACCGCTACGTACGCGGACTCGGCACCGATCAGACCGCTGATCAGGCGCTGCGAGGCTTCGAACGCTTCCCCTCCTGGATGTGGCGAAACGTCGATGTCCGCGACTTCGTGCAATGGCTGCATCGACACAATCAACGCTGCGATTCTGCCGGCAGTACACCAGCAGGCTTCTACGGGCTCGATCTGTACAGCCTGCACAGATCGATGCAGGAAGTCATCAACTACCTCGAGAACGTCGACCCCGCAGCGGCCGGGCGAGCCCGCAACAGGTACGCCTGCTTCGATCGCACCGCCGGCGACGATGGACAGGCTTACGGGTTCGCTGCCGCGTTCGGAGCCGGGTTGTCCTGCGAGCGACAGGTCATCGCACAGCTCACCGACATGCAGCGCAACGCCCTCACGCTCGCCCGCCGGGACGGCATGGTGGGCGAAGACGAATTGTTCTACGCAACGCAGAATGCCCTGACGGTGCGCAATGCCGAGGAGTATTACCGCGCCATGTTCGGGGGCCGCGTGACGTCATGGAACCTGCGCGACCGGCACATGCATCAAACACTTCAGGCACTGTCGGCGCATCTGGGTCGCGACGGCCGAAAGCCGGCACGAATCGTGGTGTGGGCCCACAATTCTCACGTCGGCGATGCCAGAGCCACCGAGGTATCCGCCGACGGTCAACTGACACTGGGTCAGTTGGCACGTCAGACCTACGCCGACAGCGCTCGCCTCATCGGCATGACCACGTACACCGGTAGCGTGACCGCCGCCAGTGAATGGGGTGGCCCTGCCGAGCGGAAAACGGTTCGCCCGGCACTCAACGGCAGTGTCGAGGAGCTGTTCCATGCGACCGGCCGGGACGCGTTCCTGATTTCGCCCAGGATCAGCCGCTGGGCAGACGAACCGTTGTCCACGGTTCGTCTGGGCAGAGCCATCGGGGTCATCTATCTTCCTGCGACCGAACGGCAGAGCCACTACTTTCACGTCCGCTCGGCCGACCAGTTCGACGCCATCATCCACATCGACCGCACCAGCGCTCTCGAGCCGCTTGAGGTGAACAGTCGCTGGGTCGCCGGAGAGACACCCGAGACGTTCCCGACGGGATTGTGATGCCGCCATCCATCGTCACTCTGACGATGAATCCAGCTCTGGACATCACCACTGCCACCGACACCGTCGATCCCACAGAGAAACTCCGTTGCAGTGCTGCGCGTTACGATCCCGGTGGTGGCGGTATCAACGTGGCCCGCACAGCCCAGGCTCTCGGCGCTGTGGCAACAGCGGTGTTTCCTGTGGGTGGGCCCACCGGTCAAACCATTATCGATCTCATGCACCGCGCCTCGGTCCCGATCCGAGAAGTGCGGATAGCCGGGCCGACCAGGGAGAGCTTCACCGTCAACGAACGCAACACGGGGCGTCAGTTCCGATTCGTCCTGCCCGGTCCTACGGTGACCGCCGAGGATGAGAACCGATGTTTAAAGGCTCTGGACGAAGCCGCGCAAGGCGCACGCTTCGTGGTCTGCAGCGGCAGCCTCCCCCTGGGTCGTCGCCGGATCTGTACCAGCGTGTCGCCGAGATATGCTGCAAAACAGATACATTGATGGTGCTGGACACATCGGGACGAGGCCTGCACCAGATCACCTCCGACGTATGGCTCCTCAAGACCAGTGTGCGCGAACTCCGCGACCGGCTTGGCAGGGAGTTGTCGGACGACACGGCGCGGGTAGCCGCGGGCCGGGAGCTCATCAGTCACGGTGTGGCTCGTATCGTCGTGGTGTCGTGCGGCGCCCATGGTGCCCTGTTGATCACCGACACGACCGCCGCGCTGTTCCCCGCCGTACCTGTCTCCGGTGTGAGCGGGGTGGGCGCAGGAGACGCGATGGTGGCCGCCGTGGTGACCAGCCTGGAGCGAGGGTGGTCGCTGAGGAAATCCATGAGATTCGGCGTCGCTGCGGGAGCAGCCATGCTGTTGACGCCGGGCACCGAGGTCTGCCGTCGAGAGGATGTCGAACGTCTGTTCCGTGTCGTGCCGGACCCCGTGGAACTCTCGTGATCGACAGTGAACGTCCGGGCGGCGAGCAGCGCCCACAGGAAAGTCGTCGATCTCGACGTGATCGTGAACGGTTCCGTCGCATCGAATGCCAGAGGACGCTGACGGGTGTCAGAGCGAAGTGTTGTGTTCCGGCTGCGCGTGCGACTGGCGCTCACGGGCACTGACAGCCCGCACGCTGGCCACTGCCGCCGAGACCCACGCCTGCACCCGGGCAGGATCGCGATAGTCCCCCGAACTCGACCGTGCCATTACGCGGGCCGGAAATCCGCGTGCGTCGCGGAGCAGCCGCCCTCCGAACATCGCGTGACCGTAGGCGTTCACCTTCACCGCCAACCGTTTCACCGCACGCGGTGGCGGAGTGTCGATCTCAACATCCCGCGTCAGGGGCCCACTGCTGACCAGCCATACGTGCCGCGTCCGCAACTCGTCGGCATGCCGTCGCAGAAACCGACGGGCCTCCCCCAGCCACCGGCCCATGTACAGCGCGGAAGCCACCACCACGACATCGAACTCAGCCAGGTCATGAACGTCACCGGCGCGACGAACGTCGACCTCCCATCCGTTGCGCCCGAACGCATCTCCGATCATGGCAGCCAGCCCTGCCGTCCCGCCGCGGCGGGAGGCGTAGGCAACGAGTACACGCATCGCAGCACCTCTTCTCGGATCGGTCGAAGCTGCCTTCCTGAAGACCAGGCTTCCGGTCCGCTCACCGTCCCAACTAGGGTCGCTTGTCACTTGAAAGAGGTACCTTTCGAACTTCCTACGCTGATGGAGTCGCCTCGATAGTGTTGATATGGAGCATCTCTCAGCTCTCGAGGCGGGATTTCTCGAGGCCGAGGACGCCGACCGCCACATCAGTCTGGCCATCGGCGGCATCGCCATCCTGGACGGCCCACCCGAGCCCCAGGATGTCCTCTTGGCGACTCTGGCAGCGCGACTGGCTTCGATTCCACGCTTCACCCAGGTGCTGCGGCAGCACCCACTCAAATTCAAGGCCCCGCAATGGCAGGAGGACCCCAACTTCGAAATCGACCGGCACGTCCGACGGGTGGCGCTTCCCGCGCCGGGCGATGATACCGCCCTGTTCGACCTCACCGCAGACATCATGGCTCGCCGACTGGATCGCGAGCGGCCGCTGTGGGAGTGCTGGGTGATCGAGGGCCTGGAGCACGACAGCTGGGCGATACTGATCAAGCTCCACCATTGCATCGCCGACGGTATCGCCGCCACCAACACCTTGATCAGGCTCTTCGATGACGGCGGCGGGGCGACATTCGCCGACCAGATTCATGGCTCGACTCATCCGCAAGGAGCGCGCGGGCGGATACAGCTGAGTGTCGATCCGCGCCAGGTGATTCAGGCGGCCTGGCAGGCTTCATCCGTACTTCCCAGAAGGCTCGCTCGAGCCGGTGTCGGCGCCCTTCAGATGGCCTCGGAGATAGTGCGGCCCGCCCAGACCTCACTCACCGGCAGGCTCGGCACTCTGCGCCGGTACCGCGCCGTGCGGGTCTCCCTGAGCGATGTCGAGAGCATCTGCGCGGCATTCGAGGTCACGGTCAACGACGTGGCTCTGACCGCCATAGCCCACGGGTTCCGGGCGGTTCTGTTGGCCCGCCACGAAGCGCCCGGAAAGGAGCCGGTACGCACACTCGTACCCATTTCGATTCGGCGGTCGGATGCGTTCGACCAGACCGACAACCGCGTTGCAGCCATGCTCACCCTCTTGCCCGTGGACATCGACGATGCGCTGGAACGGCTCGGTGTGGTGCACCGACGACTGGCCGGGGGCAAGCACAGCGGTCAGCCACAGGCGGCCGCGCTCTTGATGCAGGCGGCCCGATACTTCCCGTTCATGCTGTCCGCCTGGACTGTTCGGCTGTTGACTGCGCTGCCACAGCGCGGCGTGGTAGCTCTGGCCACCAACGTGCCGGGCCCCAGAAAACGCCACCGCGTCGGTGGGCACACGGTCAGACACCTGCTGCCCGTCCCGCCCATCGGAGTCGGCCTGCTGACGGGTGTGGCCATACTCAGCTATGCCGACGAGCTGGTTTTCGGCATCGTTGCCGACCGCGATTCGACACCGGATCTCGATCTCTTCGCCGGCAAGGTGCACGACGCCGTCCACGAGCTGGTGGTCGCCAGCCGAACTTCTGCAGAACAAGCCAACACTGTGGTGGAACTGCTCCCCAAGTCCAGCCCACCCGCCAAGCAGACCAATCGCCGCAGCATCCGACGCCGACCGCCGAGGTGACAGTGGGCACGGCCGTTACCGTCAGCTACCGGCGGCACCGGGCTCCCGCACCACCGGCGTCGAGCAGTAGAACGGGTGGCCCTCGATGTGTTGGTGAGCGGGTCGACTGCAGCTGGTGATGTCGCAGGGCATCATCAGGACAGAGCAATCCACGGGCAACCCACTGTCGTGCCCGGCATCGAGCAAGTTGTCGAGAACCGCGCCCGCTGCCGAGTTGATCACCACCACCTGCTCATGACCGTTTGCCTGCGCCAGCAGACCGGACAGATCATCAGTCCAGGGCATGGCCCAGACCTCCAAGTCGTCGCCGGGGTCGCTCCGCTCTAGCTCCTCCTGCACATCGTCAGGCGATACGCCAGGCGGCGCCAACATCATGACGGCGGCAGCGCGCATCCTTGCCTCTGCCAGGGCCGCAGCCCACAGCGTGCCGGCGTGTGTCGAGGCGTCGATGACCACCACCACCCACCGATCATCCGGACGGGGCGCGGGGTGGCGCCCCACCAGGGCGACCGGAACCTCCGCCCAACGAACCACGTCAGCGACCGGTGGACACCTGGGAGAATCACCGCTGCCGAAACCGGCGTGACGCGCCAGACACAACAGAGACGCCGTGCGTCCGTGCTGCAACCACGCATGCGCCTCGTCATCGACGAGCACCTCGGCCCTGACCATGGCGCGTGGCTTGGCATCTTGCACGAACGCCTTGGCAGAACACAGCATTCGTCGGGCAGAGGTCAGCCTGGCACTCAAGTCTGAGTCCCGGGGGTCCACCACCGAGCTGAGTACCAACCAGGTGTTCCGGGTCATTGCTTCATCAACGGCCCACAGCGCGGCCTCCAGGGAGGCAGCCGACCCGTCGACACCGACCACAACCGGTGAAATGAACTCGTTCATAGCTGCCCTCCGGGCTGCTTGCTGGACGGATCTCTGGAGACTATGGCGTTGTCGCCGTCACGGTCTGAGGTCATTGGTCCAGCGGTCGAGGGCCGTTGGTCATGTCGTGCGCGCAGACCGAGTCGACCAGGGGCGAGCGTCCGCATCCCCGAGGGTCGAATGACCCTAGCGCGGCGCCCCTCTCCGGCCCAGTATCAGCCTGGCAGGACTGTTCCTGTCCTGACGACAACGTGCGGAGGACCCCATGACCACTGCGAGAGACATCCCGCCCGCCGGCGCCACCTGCACCGGTGAGCACGAGACGTTGGTCGCTGCTGCTCGCCACATGGCAGAACTCGGCATCGACGCGGATGCCGACATCGTCCGCGATCTCCCCGAGCAGGCCGTCGTTGCCTTCGCCAAGGCCAACTGTGCCCCCGCCGCCATCGCGAGCGGGCGCTGACGGCGCAACCCACAGAATCAACGGAGCCGCCAGCGAATACTGTTCGGCGGCAATGCTTCCTGACGTGATCGAGTGCAGCGCCGAGCTGCATGATCTGGTCACCGCCCGAGGTCCTGTGGTCTGTCTCGACTTCGACGGCACGTTGTCGACCATCGTGGCCGATCCGGACGACGCGACCCTGGTTGAAGGAGCCGCCGGGGCGCTCAGCCAGCTTGCGGCGCTGTGCCCGGTCGCGATCGTCAGTGGGCGCGATCTGAGCGATGTCCGCAGTCGCGTCGGCATCGACAACCTCTGGTACGCAGGAAATCACGGCCTGGAACTGGCAGGCCCGGAAGGCATCTCGTTCCTGCCGGCCGGGGACACCGGCGCAGACACGACTCTCGAACGCGCAGCCTCGGCACTTCGCGAAAACCTGGCCGGCATACCGGGTGTTCGCGTCGAACACAAGCGCCACTCGATCGCCGTGCACTACCGCAATGTCGACAGTCGGCATCAGGGCGTCGTCCAAGACGCCGCCGTGCGCTGCGCCCGGCAGCACGGCTTGCGACACGTCCAGGGCCGCAAAGTCGTCGACTTGCATCAGGACGTCGAATGGGACAAAGGTGCCGCGGTGCGCTGGATAACTCAACGCGTCACCCGAGGCGAACGGGCGTTGCCGATTTACGTCGGTGACGACACCACCGACGAGGACGTGTTCCTGGCCCTCAGATTGAGCGGAATCGCGGTTCTGGTGCGCCATGACGAAGACGGTCATCGAGCGACTGCAGCACGCTACACCGTGCGCGATCCCGACGAAGTGTGCCGGCTGCTCGGCCTGCTGAGCACATGGTTGAGCCAGGAGCGGGAAACAACGCAGGCTTGGACTTTCACCTTCGACGGATATGACCCGTCAGCGGAGAAGCTCAGGGAAGCGCTGTGCACCGTCGGCAACGGCTATCTCGCCACCCGAGGAGCCGCACCGGAGTGCCGCGCCGGGGAACGGCATTATCCGGGCACCTATGTTGCGGGAATCTTCAATCGTCTGGACGACATCGTCAACGGTCGGCACACCGAGAACGAGAGCCTGGTCAACCTACCGAACTGGTTGCCTCTGAAGTTCCGCGTCGACGGTGGCGACTGGTTCGACATCGACGCGGTGTCAATCCTCGAGTATCACCAGAGTATGGACATGAGGTCCGCGGTGATGACCAGACAGGTGCGCTTCCGCGATGCCAGAGGTCGCACCACCTCGTTGACCCAACATCGCTTTGCCGCCATGCACGAGGCCCACGTCGCGGTGCTGAGTACCCGTGTTGTCGCCGAAGACTGGTCAGGGGCAATCGAGTTCGAATCGTCGATCGACGCAGACGTGCGCAATGGCGGCGTCGAGCGCTACCGCGACCTGGCCAGCGCCCATCTGCAGCCGGTCAGCTCCGAGGTATCCCACGACACGGCTGTGCTGACAGTGCGGACCGTCCAGTCGCGCATTTTCGTCGCGGTGGCTGTCCGCACCACTGCCGAGCGCGACGGTGTGCACACACCACTCACCAGACTCGATGGCACCGTCGCTGTCGGCCACCGCTTCGCCGTCCACGTCGCCGCCAAGCAGGCTGTGTCCGTCGACAAGGTGGCCTGCATCGTCACCGGCCGTGACGTGGCCACCTCCGAACCATCGGACACCGCCGTCCGACTCATGGCGGGCCTCGGTCCCGCCGCACAGCTGCGCAGGGCCCACGAAGTGCGGTGGAGCCACCTGTGGGAACGTCTGGACATCGAGGTGGCCGGATATCCCGATGAACTCCGGGTGCTGCGCCTGCATCTGCTTCATCTGCTGCAGACGATCTCACCTCATACTGCAGATCTCGATGTCGGAGTGCCTGCCCGCGGCCTACACGGCGAGGCATACCGCGGGCACGTCTTCTGGGACGAACTGTTCATCGTGCCGGTGCTGAACCTGCGGTTTCCGACGATCACCCGTGCGATGCTGCGTTACCGCCACCGTAGATTGCCAGAAGCGCGCCGTGCGGCCGCCCTCGCCGGCTACGCAGGTGCCATGTTCCCGTGGCAGTCAGGAAGCGACGGTCGCGAGGAAAGCCCACAGGTGCATCTGAACCCACAGTCGGGTCGGTGGAATCCGGACCCCAGCCACCTGGCGCACCACGCCGGAATCGCCGTCGCCTACAACGTGTGGCAGTACTACCAGGCCTCGGGTGATCTCCCCTACCTCATCGACTTCGGTGCCACGCTGCTCATCGAGATTGCCCGCTTCTGGGTCAGCAGAACTGTTTACGACAAGAATCGCGGCAAGTACAGCATCAACGGCGTGATCGGCCCCGATGAGTTTCATTCCGGATATCCGGACCGCCCGCATCAAGGTGTGGACAACAACGCGTACACCAATGTGATGGCGGTGTGGGTGATTCTTCGCGCGTTCGACGCTCTGCAGACTCTTCCCCTCATGTCACGACTGGATCTGCGCGAGGAATTGGCACTGACTGACGCGGAGCTGGCCCATTGGGACGATGTGAGCCGACGACTTTTCGTGCCGTTTCACAACAACATGATCAGTCAGTTCGAGGGTTACGAGGTTCTGCGGGAATTGGATTGGATCGATTATCGAGTTCGATACGGCAACATTCAACGTCTCGACCGGATCCTTGAAGCCGAGGGTGATGACGTCAATCGCTACCAGGCCGCCAAACAGGCCGACGTACTGATGCTGCTCTACCTGCTCTCCTCCGACGAGCTACGCGAAATTCTCGACCGCCTTGGATATCGACTGGAACCCGACCTGATCCCAATCATGGTCGACTACTACCTCGCCAGGACATCGCACGGATCCACGTTGAGTGCGGTGGTCAACACCTGGGTCCTGGCACGAGCCAACAGAGATCGCGCCACCGAGTTCTTCGGACAGGTGCTCGCCTCTGATGTCGCCGATATCCAGGGCGGGACGACGGCCGAAGGTGTACACCTGGCCGCCATGGCCGGCAGTGTGGACCTGGTCCAGCGCTGTTTCACCGGTTTGGAAACGCGGGGAGACCGCATTGTACTGAGCCCTTCGTGGCCCGAAGATGCTGGACCGCTGACGGTTTCGATACACTACCGCGGCCAGCATCTGCACATTCGGGTCAGTGGTCGCAGCGCCGAGATCAGTGCCGCCTGTCGGGACGACGCCGCGCCGGTGCTGATCGAGTGCCGCGGACGAACGGCAGTTCTCTCCCCTGGTCAAACGGTGGCCTTCGATTGTTGATGCTCCGACGTCTTCCGTCCACCCACCACCAGCACCGAACAATCTGACCCGCACAGAGCTTCGTTGCCTCTCGTGCTGGTCAACGTCTGAACGGTCGCGACGTCGTGCGCCGCCACGATCACCATCTCCAATGTTCCTGCGGCATCTGCGATCAGCGGGACGATGTCGGCCGGCACCGGCAACGCGCAAATCTCGATGTCGTCTCCGCTTCCCTCAGCGGTGCACAGATGGCGGTCCACAAAGGACTGCACATCATCGCCACCGGCTGCAGGTGTACTGGATGTGGTTGACCATGACGTCATCACGAGGATGGGGACATGCCGTAGCCTCGCTTCGTCAACGGCGGCGCTGAGGGCAGCGTCAGCTCCGTGATGCTCTCGCAGAATCGCCATGATCCACTTTCTCGGCATCGGGCCGTCAGGGGACCGATTCTGGGAGCGCCGTCGTATCACGGCAACGGGGGTCGATGCGTGGCGAGCCACGTTCCGCGCCACCGTGCCGAGATGACGCCGGCCATTGCGGCCCGTTCCATCAGCGCCGAGGCAGATGAACGCCGCGCCCTGCCCAGCTTTTGCGAGCTCTTTTGCCGGATCACCCTGTCGCACCTCCGATTCAATGCGCACGGTGCTGGATGTCTGTTGCCGAAGCCTCTTCCAGACATGGTGCAAAGCGCGCTCGGCGTAGGCGATTGGCTCCTCCCGGTCCCGCGCGTTGTCAGAGGAGACCACGTGAACCAGCCTCATAGGCACATGTCGGGCCGCCGCTTCGGCCGAGGCCCAGATCGCAGCGTGCAGTGCCGACTTCGATCCGTCGATCCCGACCACCACCGGGCCGTTTGTTGTCGTGTCGTTCATCGTTGCGCCTTTCGCGCGGTCGTTGTTTTCAAGGCACGCCTGGACGGTGCGGCATCCATCGCCGTTGCTGCTGCGGATCTCGGTCACTGGTCAGGCGCGAGCGTGAAGTAGTTCTCCTCCTCCTGAGCGAAATGCAGGCGCAGCAACGCGTGCAGCCCGTACAAAGCGGCCAGCAAGTCTCGACGCTGACCGATCTGGACTCGGCCGGCAGATTCCGCTACGTGGACATGGGTGCCAATGCGGTCGATGAGATGTTCGATCTCGGCGTGTGTTCGACTCATTGTCGCAGTGGCCTCACCGCTTCTCAGTGGGATCGCCAGCGCCGGATAGAGCTCATGCTCCTCTGCTCGTTCGTGGGGCAAAATCCGCTGTTCCAGTTCTGCATGTACGGCCTTCACTATCGGCAGGGCCTGCTCGTCAGACGCTTCCACCAGTCGATCGGCGCTGTCGCGAACCAATGCGATGGTGTCACGCAGGGTGTCGTGTTCTGCTGAGAAACGATGCAGCAGCGCCTCTGTGCCGGTGGGCAGTGTCACGTGGGTGGCCGGATCACCGCGCAGTGCGCGGATCGCGTTGAGGATAACCGCAACGTCGATGCCTTCCTGCAAGAGCGCGCCGGCTGCCGGCGGCAGGTAACCGAATGCGGCCACCGCCATTGCCAACACGGACAAGCTCATGCCCACCACCGCACTCTGCACGGCAATGCGACGCGACCAACGGGCAATGTCCATGGCATCGGCCAGCCGATCGAGACGGTCGGTCGTCAGCACGATCTCCGCAGCCTCCGACGAAGCGGTGGCTCCTCGTGCACCCATCGCCACACCCACCGTTGCCGCAGCCAGCGCCGGCGCGTCGTTGATGCCGTCGCCCACCATCACGGTCACCGCCTTCTCGCATTCGGCGCGCACCGCAGCCACCTTGTCCGCCGGTGTCTGCTGGGCGTATACCTCGTCGAGCCCCAATACGGTGGCCACGTCGCGAGCGGGCTCCATCCGGTCTCCGGTGAGCATGACCAATCGGGTGAAACCGGCTTCGCGAAGTCTTCGCATGGTGCGAGGTGCCTGTCGCCGCAGCGGATCTCGCAGCAGTATCGCGCCGGCCGGGTCTGCGTCGATGCTGACCCACACCAACGCTGCGCTGTCCAAGCGCACCCGATTCAACGCGGCTTGAACCCATGGCCGACCGGCAACATCCTCACTGATTCTGCCGACCGCGACGCGTCGGCCATCCACCGTGGCCGTCACCCCCCGACCTGCTTCTTCGACAACGTCGGAAGCGAGGCTGAGGGGCAGCCCACGCGAGAGTGCTTCGCTGACAATTGCCTCGGCCAGCACGTGCGGTGACACTTGATCCACCGACGCCGCCAAACGAAGCATGTCGCGTGAGTCGGTGCCGGGCTCAGCGAGCACGTCGATCACCGTGGGACGACCCATGGTGAGGGTGCCGGTCTTGTCCATCACCAGAGTGGTTGCATGCCCGAGATTCTCGAGTGCGCCTCCGCTGCGGATAACGACGCCGGCGCGGGAGGCGCGGGACAGTCCCGAAACGATGGCCACCGGAGCTGCCAACAGCAGCGGACAGGGAGTGGCCACCACAAGTACCGCCACAGCTCGCACAGCAGACCCGCTGACCAGCCAGGCCGCACCCGCCATCAGCAGCGCAAGCGGAAGGAACCACGCCGCGTACCGGTCAGCCAGGCGGACCACCGGCGCGCTCTCGGCGCCGGCCTGTTGCGCCAGGCGGACGATGCCGGCATAGGTGCTGTCGGCCGCGCTGGAGGTGGCCCGCAACTCAAAGGCGTCACCGGCGTTCACGACCCCACTGCGGACCGGTTCACCGCAACCGCGTTCCACCGAGAGAGACTCTCCAGTCAGGGCTGATTCGTCGAGCACCGCGACGGGTTGCACCACCCGACCGTCCACCGGTACGACGTCGCCGGAGGCAACAACCAGCAGGTCGCCGGCCACCACATCATCGACCGGGACCACGCTGATGGTGGTGCCCACCTGGCGTCGCGCGAACCTGGGCGCACGCTCCAGCAGTGCCCTCAGATCACGAGTCGCGCGCCGGGATGCCGCGGCCTCCAGGGCGCGCCCCCCGGCCAGCATCACCGCGATGATCGCACCGGCCAGGTACTCACCAACGACCAGGCTGCCGACCAACGACAGCACCGCGATGACGTCGACGCCCAGCTTGCCCTGACGCAGTGCCGCGAACACCCACGCCGCCGCCGGCGCCACCGCCAGGATGGTTCCCACCGCCCACACTCGGTCTGCGACGTCGGCTCGGCCCATCAACCACGCGATGCCGCCACCGGTCAGCGCGACGACAGTGAGCACCACCAAGGCGGGCTCCTTCAGCGATCTCCACTGCACGCGGCCACCCATCGAGAACCTCCCGCCGATCACACAGCGCAACCGAGGTCGTGGTGTCGCCGCTCATCCGAGTCGATCACGAAAGGGCGACTGCCAGTAGGGCCATTGGGCCCCGTCGCGACATGACCAGTGCAGTTTGCGGCGTCGATGACCTGGACAAGGTCAGAGACGTCCGCGTGATTCCTCCAGCCGCCGGACCGGCCCCTTGCTGAGCACTGCCGAAAATACCCCTGCGGGTACTATGACTGGGCTGTTCACGGAAAGGGGCACCACCGATGGTCGGTGACGAAGAAGCCATTGCCGCGGTACTCAACCGGCTGCGCAGGGCCCAGGGTCAACTCGCGGGTGTGATCTCGATGATCGAACAGGGTCGCGAGTGCAAAGACGTCGTGACCCAACTCGCAGCAGTCTCGCGGGCGCTCGACAGAGCCGGCTTCAAGATCGTCGCCACCGGAATGCGCGAATGCCTGACCGGCGAGACTCAGGACGGTAAGCAGCCGATGACCGAAGCAGAGCTCGAGAAGTTGTTCATGGCATTGGCCTGATGAGCATTGCGGCGGCACAACATCAGGTGCGGTCGTCGGTTTCCAACGCTGGATGCAGTTCGACTTCCTGGGCCTTGACCACGAAGTAGACCTCCTGACCGGGCGCGAGGTCGAGGTCAGCAGCGGCTGCGGCGGTGATGTCTGCAGCGATTCCGGTGCTTGCGTCGATCTGTCCCTGTCCGCGCACACGGACCGTGCTCCCGGTGAAGTCCATTTCGACGATCGTCACGGGAAAGACGTTGCGCGGGCTGCCCTGCGGTGGATCGCGAAACACCGACACCGCGGCGGGACGGAACAGCCCGACCGCGGCGCGGCCCGATACCAGCTCTCCGACACCGAAAATCTGTGCACCGGTGGGAGTCTGGATCACACCAGGCTCGCCTGCTGTTCCGGGAACCAGGTTCACCCCGGCGATACGTGCGGCAAAGGCGCTGCGCGGCGAGGTGAGGATGTCGCGGACGGCGCCTTGTTCCACGATCCGCCCCTGTTCGACGACAATCACCTTGTTGGCGACTGCCAGAGCGTCGAGAATATCGTGGGTGACGATAACCGCGGTCCTTCGATCGCCGCGCAGGATGTCACGCAGCAGCCGCCGTACCGCTGGTGCGGCCGTGACATCAAGGGCGGCCATCGGCTCATCGAGCAACAGCAGTTGCGGTTCGGCGGCCAGCGCACGGGCGATCGCCACCCGCTGAGCCTGCCCGCCCGAGAGTTGGGCAGGCTTGCGGTCGGCAAGGTGCTCGGCTTCGACCGCCTTGAGCCACTTCTGCGCGATGGCCGACGCCTCGGTTCTGCTGCGACCGTGGCATCGAGGGGCGTAGGCGACGTTGGCAGCGACGCTCATGTGCGGGAACAGCAGCGCCTGTTGGGCGAGCATCACCACGCCGCGGCGATGGGCGGGGACGAACGTATCGTCGGTGGTGTCGACGATCACGGTGTCGCCCAGGAGTATTCGGCCCTCATCCGGCCGAAGCAGACCGGCGATCAGCGACAGCAGAGTGGATTTCCCCGCACCGTTGGGCCCCAGCACGGCGAGCACATCACCGTGATCGAGTGCCAGGTCGAACTCGACATCTCGGAGTTCCAGTCGTGCGCGCAGGTCAAGGCCACTCATATCGGGCCTGTCAGTCGGCGCGAGGCCGAGGCAATGACGATGACCGCGGCGACCACGATCAACAACAGCGAGAGTGCCACTGCGGCATCAGGATCGGTTTCGCGCTGCAGATAGATCTCCAGCGGCAGCGTGCGCGTCACCCCCTGCAGGGAGCCGGCAAAAGTCAAAGTGGCGCCGAACTCGCCCAGCGACCGCGCGAATGCCAGTACCGCACCCGACATCAGACCGGGCAGCACCAACGGCAACGTCACCGTCCACAGCACGGTGGTGGGTCGAGCACCGAGTGTCGCGGCGATGTTCTCGTACTGGCTTCCGGCCGACCGGATGGCGCCTTCGAGACTGACGACCAGAAACGGCAGTGACACAAAGGACTGGGCCAGGACCACCGCGGTGGTGGAGAACGCGATCCGGACACCGAACGCCTCGAGATGCTGACCGAGCAGGCCGAGGCGGCCGTAGGTGTAGAGCAGGGCGATACCTCCCACCACCGGTGGGAGGACCAGGGGCAACAACACCAGAGCGCGAAGCACCGCCTGTCCCGGGAACTGTCCGCGGGCCAGCACCACCGCCATCGGCACGCCCAGGCAGGTACACACGAGTGTGCTTGCCGTGGCGGTCTTGAGACTCAGCAGCAGTGCCGAGCGCGATGATTCGGAGACGACCAGGGGGATGAAGTTCGCCCAGTCGATCTTCAGCAAAATCGCGATCAACGGGAGAACGACGAACAGCGCCCCGACCATGGCCGGCAGATAGATCCAGACCGGCACACCGACCTGGATCAGCCTTCCGGCTTGTTGCCGGAGCCTCATGGAGCGGCGAAACCTGCCTGCGACAGCAGCTTCTGACCTTCGGGGCCGGTGACGAAGTCCACGAAACCCTGCGCCGCTTCCGAGTTGGCCGCCCCGGACAGAACTGCGATGGGGTACGTATTGACCGCACCGCTGGATTCGGGGAAGGAAACTTCGGTCACCGCGTCGCCGGCGCCTTTGGCGTCGGTGACGTAGACCAGGCCGGCATCGGCTTGCCCGGAGGTGATCTTGCCGAGTACGTCGGTGACGGCAGACTCCTCGCTGACCGGGGCCAAGGTGACCCCGGTCTGTTGCTCGATCTTCTCGGTGGCGGAACCGCACGGTACCTGGGGAGCGCACACGACGACGGTGATCTCCGGTCTGGCGAGATCGGCAAACGAGGCAATGCCCTTGGGGTTTCCCGGCGGTGTCACGATCGTCAGTGTGTTGGTGGCGAAGTCCACCGGGTCACCGGCGACAAGACCGCCGTCGACTGCCTTGGCCATGTTGTTTTCGTCGGCGGAGGCGAACACATCTGCGGGGGCGCCCTGGGCGAGTTGGGCAACAAGATCCGACGAGCCGGCGAAGTTGAAGCTCACCGTGGTGCCGGGGTTGGCGGCCTCGAGTTGGGCACCCAATTCGGTGAACGTGCTTTTCAGCGACGCGGCAGCAAACACAGTGATATCACCGGTGGCGGACACGGAGTCGGACCCAGAGCCCGAACAGCCGGCGACGAGGGTGGCGACACCGAGTGCTGCGAGGGCGAAGTGAACCGCGCGCATCATGAACTGCCTTCCGGTGTTTCGACGATCACGGTGGTTGCCTTGACGACGGCCACGGCGAGTGAACCTGGCTGCAAACCCAATCCCTTTGCCGACTCGCTGCTCATCAGGGAGACGACGGTGAAAGGCCCGCACTGCATCTGCACCTCGGCCATCACCCCGTCGGCATTGACCCGGGTCACCAGTCCTACGAAGCGGTTGCGCGCCGAACTGGAGATCCCCAACGGATCCGGTGGGGGCGCCGCGTGCTCGCGCGCAAATTCGGCCAGCACTTCTCCGGCGATGACCTTGCGACCTGCGGAATCTCTCTGCGCCGTGAGATTTCCACTGTCGATCCACCGCCGGACCGTGTCATCACTGACGCCCAACAACGTGGCGGCATCCTTGATCCGGATATCCGACAACGATCCTCCCCCTCAGGTCTCCGGCCGTAATCCGCGGGTGCGGAACCAACAGCCTATTTTACCGGGCATCTGCGGTGCAGACGGACTCCGATTTCCGCTTCGCCGGTTCCTGAGTAGTCGCGTCGGGGAGGGTCCGGCAAACCAGAGTCGCCGCCACGCGGGACGCGCATGTGTGATCGGCGCGCAGCCTCAACCACACGGACCGCAAACGCGACCGCCTACCTCCAATGACACTGCGCGCCAAACGGTTAGAGATCGTCAGCCTGGCCGCTCAGGCCGCAGGCCAGTCGCGCTTTGCGCTCAGAGCCGCGCTGGGGATCAAGCGCGCCCGCCATGCCGCTCAACGAAAATAAGGCTCAACCGTGCCACTGAGCTTGACGACCATAGGATTGCCCCGGCGATCCTTCGCGGTGCGGACTTCAACACGCACCCAACCCTCGGCGACGTTGTATTCGTGAACATTGGTTTTCTCGACGCCGTTGAAGCGAATACCCACGTCGCGGCGCAGCACCTCTTCGCTGAAAAAGGGACTGGTCGGATCGATGGAGAGGTGATTCGGTGGAACGTCTGTGTTCGGGTCCTCGGACATCATGGCCTTCGTTGAATGCAGTGTCAGGTGCTCGGAGTGATCCTCAAATCTACGCGACCTCGCGGTGGCGGGTTGCACAGAGCCCCGGGCGTGCCGCCCGAGGACGAGGAACGTGGGCACGTCTGTATTGGTCAGCCGAGGCACCGTTGCCCACCTTGACGGCGGGAGAAGAAGACCACCCAGCTCCTCTGACAGAGGAGTGGTTCAGCTCTCGACGAGAACCAAGGCGATCAACGAGCGACGAGACACCCGTACTGATCACCTTGCTCCTCACCAATGGGTTAGTCGCCGGGAGAGGGATGCTGCAGCGTCGGCTGCGGCGCCACCACCGGCGGCGTGAAGACACCCGAGACGTTCGGGTTGGGCATGTTCTCCGTGGGGCTCACCGTCGGCTCCGACGTGGTCGTCGTTGTCGTGGTGGTGGTGGTGGTCGTGGTCGACTCCTCTGGGGTGCTGCTCTCACTGCTGCACGCCGCGGTGAAGCCGATCATCGCGAGGATCGCACCACCACCGATCACCGCACCGAGACGACGACCCGAAAACTTTTGTGCCATAACAATCCCCTTTTGTTGTTGCCGTGGACAATACCGGGCCTTGACCCCGCGCACCCCTTTTTCAGGCCGGGGCGCATCCTCGCCGGTGGTTGATGACGTCGGGCGAGTCGACGATTCCGGTGGTGACGGAACGGGCCCGCACATCCGAACGGCAAAGGGTTCGCGTCGAACCCCACCAAAAGGACTGGGGCTCAAGGGTGTCGAGGGCATCCGGGAGCAGAGAGTCTGCGTCGGAGCAACGATCAGATGTCGTGGCTGCTGCTCGGGCCGGTGCGCGGGCCGTAACGGTCGGCGTACGCCTGGTGCACATGAGCGTTCTTCAGACGCGCCCGTTCGTCGAGAAGACCGGGGGGCAGCCCATGCTTGGCGAGCATGTGACGCCGCCACACCTTGTTGAGGGCATGGGAGAAGTACACGAACGGGATCAGAATAGGCAGCGTCATGCTGGCATGCAGATACAGCGACATGGGGATGAACCAGATGGGCGCCAGGACCAGAACCGCAGGAATGGCAACCCGAACCATCATCCGTACCGTCGCCCCGGGACCAGCCAGATCCCGAGCCACCCACGAGCGCATCGAATCGGGTAGCGCTCGCCCGTAACAGTAGGTGAAGTACTGCCACGGGCCGGGTGTCGTCCGTGCGATGTCATCGCGGGTCATGGCACGACAATAGACCCCTATATGATGGATTGCGAATTCCATCAATCCATGAATCCAGTGACCCAAGGAGGCGACGATGAGCGACAGCGTCATGTACGGCCCTGGGCGACCGCTCTATGAGATCAAGGCCAACCTGTTCAAAGCACTGGCCCATCCGGCACGCATCCGGGTGTTGGAGATTCTGTCTGCCAACGAGGAGCCGACACCGGTCAGCGCGATCCTCGCCGCCACCGAGATCGAACCGACCTTGCTCTCGCAGCATCTGGCTGTCCTGAAACGACATCACGTGGTTGGTGCGCACCGGGTGGGCAACGCCGTGTTCTACACGATCGCCCACCCGAAGATCGCCGAACTGTTGCTGATTGCCCGAACGTTCCTCGCCGATACGCTTGCCGCCCAGCGTGATCAGCTTGACGCGCTGAGTTCACTGCCACCCATCGGCGTCTCTGAATGAGGAACCTGCTCCTCGATCGTGCCCTTCGACTCCTGCCCAGCCCGAGTGACTACACCGGGCTGCGGCGATCCTGGCGTCGTGATGCAGTGGCCGGCGTCACCGTCGGGGTGGTGGCACTGCCACTGGCCCTCGCGTTCGGAATCAGCTCCGGTGTGGGCGCCGCGGCCGGGCTGATAACCGCCGTCATTGCAGGAGTGGTGGCCGCGGTGTTCGGCGGTTCGCATGTGCAGGTCTCGGGTCCCACCGGCGCGATGGCCGTCGTGCTGGCACCGATCGTCACCCAATACGGCCTGAGCAGCGTCGCCCTGGTCACGGTACTGGCCGGGGTTGTTGTGCTCGCCGCCGGAATCAGTGGTATCGGCCGCGCCGTGACGTTCATCCCTTGGCCGGTCATCGAAGGGTTCACTCTCGGAATCGCGATCATCATCTTCCTGCAACAGGTTCCCGCGGCCCTCGGCCAACCGACCCCGCAAGGCCAATCCCCCGTGATGGCCGCGGCCTCGACTGTCGTGCACGCCGATTGGACCACAGCGTGGCCCGCACTTGTCGTGGTGGCGGTCGTGGTGCTGATGATGCTGACGGCGCCGCGACTTCACCCCGCACTCCCCGCGTCGCTTCTTGCCGTCGTCGCAGCCACCGTGCTCGTCATCGCCGTGCAGTTGCCGACAACCCGGATCGGGGAATTGCCATCGCATCTGCCCGCCCCGGTCTGGCCACACACCGACCTGGCCACACTGCACCAGCTTCTCGGTGCCGCACTGACGATTGCCGCACTGGCCGCGATCGAGTCGCTGCTCTCCGCGCGGGTGGCCGCCTCGATGTCGGCGACCGGACCGTATGACCCGGACCGCGAACTCGTCGGTCAGGGGCTGGCTTCCATGGCATCGGGTGTGTTCGGGGGGATGCCCGCCACCGGGGCGATCGCGCGCACCGCGGTCAACGTCCGATCCGGGGCACAGACCCGGCTGTCTGCGATCGTGCATTCGATTCTGCTGTTGGCAGTCGTCTATGTCGTCAGCAGTCCGGTCGCAGCTATTCCGATCGCATCATTGTCAGCAGTATTGATGGTCACCTCGTGTCGCATGATCTCTCGGCACACGGTTGCGCGGATACTGCGGTCCAGCCGTTCAGGGGCGGCCACCTTCACGCTGACAGCGGTGATCACCGTGTGTTTCGACCTGATCCAGGCTGTCGAGATCGGCATCGCGATCAGCGCGCTTCTGGCCCTGTACACCGTGGCACGACGCAGCAGCGTGACCCGCGAGAACCTGCCCGGCCCACCATTACCCGGTGATGAACACATCGTCCTACTCCGCCTCGACGGTGCCATGTTCTTCGGTGCCGCCGACCGCATGTCCTCGGCCATTGCCAAAGCCAGCCACCCGGACACAAAAGTGGTCATCATCCGCTTGTCCCGCCTCGGCATGCTGGATGCCACCGGGGCACACACCTTGACCCAGATCACCCACGATCTCGAATCTCGGGGTATTACCGTCATCATCAAAGGCGTACAACCCGAACACCGTCCGCTGCTCACCAACGTCGGCATCATCGACTCCCTCAGTCACGAAAATCACCTCATCGATTCCCTCGACGAAGCCATCGCCCACGCCCGCAGGCACGTTGAACCTGACTAGATGTACTGACCTGAGCCGGTGCTGACAATGCGGGCGGCGATCGTCACGATCGGGATGTTGGAATCCTGGGACAATCTGCGCATCAGCTCAAAGGCGCGAACAGCATCAACTTTGTACCGCTCCATCAACATCCCTTTGGCCTGTCCGATGGCGTCTCGGCTGGCCAACGCGGACTGAAATTGCGCTTGGCGGTCCTGGGCAATGAATGCCAGCGCCGCGTGGGTGGCCAGCATTGCAGCAGCTGCCTGCGCATCCGAATCGAAGGCGAAAGATGTGCAGCTGAACAGGTTCAACGCCGCCCGACAGCTGGGCCGGCTCTGATGGGTGTAGAGCTGAAAGGACAACACCCCCAAGGCTCCGGCGTCGATGGCCTTCGCCGAATACTCCGGCCAGCGAGAGTCGTGCCGCAGGTCTTGGGACAACACCATCGTTTCCCCCACAGCGGCGTCGACACACGGACCCTGTTGGTGCTGCTGCTGAATACGGCTCAGATTCTCAGCCAGCGGAGAAGTCGCAGCCGCTGATCGGTATTGGTCAGCGTCGTCGATCAACAGGACATCGGCGCTGTCCACACCGTCGATCAACCGCGTGGCGGCCGTGGTGATCGCCGTCAAGGTTTCATCCATGCTCACCGGATGAGCAAACTGTCGCGTCACCTCGACCAGCGTCGACTGCACAGTCTCGAGGAAATGCGCATCGTCGATTGCGGCATTGTTCACCATGTCGTCCACAGCATCCATCGTCGCACTGGTGGCCGCCACAGGTCACCGACAAGGCGTCCTGCAGTCAGCTGACGCCGAAACCTCGGCGACGCTGAGGTCGATGATCAAGCCCGACGGGTCGGACGCCAAGCCAACGCTCAGCGACCGCTCAGAGTAACGTTCCGTGATGATTGCACTGATTGCCACCATTTCTCTTGGCCCGGTACATAGCCATGTCCGCCGCGGATATCAGGCTGTCCATGGCCTCGTCGAAGTCGCCTCTCGCCAGTGCGTCCAATTTCATACACGCCGTACCCACGCTGGCCGTTGTCGGTATCGGCAGTTCGTCGATCGCGGTGCAGATGTGCTGACAGATCAGAACATCGCGGTGTGATGACACAAGATCGGCAATCAGAAACTCTTCGCCCCCGATGCGCGCCACCACAGCTGTCGAGGCGGCGGAGGCGCGCAACGCGTCCGCGACAGCGATAAGGGCTCGGTCACCGGCGGCATGTCCGAGAGAGTCATTCAGAGATTTGAATCCATCGAGGTCGATCAGCCCTACCAACAGGTACCCGTCACCGGCCGCATCGTGGCGCTGTGCGACCTCGGCGGACACCTGACGTCGAAACGCGCGCCGATTCAGCAGTCCGGTCAGTGGGTCGAGATTGGCTACCGTCAAGTCGCCCTTGACCGTCCGCAACAGACCGTGAATGGCAAGCGTTATCGCGATGTTTGCCTGCAGCACCAGGAACAGGTCCACGATTGCGAGCGCGGCACGGCCCTCGCCGGCGAGTTCCACCGCGCGAGTAGCTGCCACCGCGACAACGACGACGAGCGTCCCGCGGATCACCGGAGCGGCATGAAAGAACGCCACGTACCCAGCGATGGTGGTGAACGCGATGCAACCCAGCAGCGCAGCCAAGGGGTCGGGGTAGGCCAAGCATGCCAATGCAATCGACGCGGTGGTGATGGCAGCAAACGCCGCAGACTGTCTCCGAGACGGCCAGCGCCACAGCCACAGCAGTGTTCCCGCGACGCCACCACCGACAGCCAACCACATCATTGTCTGTGCGGGTTGAGTGCGCGGTCCGCCCGATCCGAAGAGCAGGACCAGCAATGCCACACTCATCGCCGTCGCAGTTGCAGCAACAAAGAGACGAGTTAACGACAGTGCGTTTCGCGCTTCCAGAAAGTCAGTAACCCACTCGAAGTGCTCAAGCTGTCGCCCTCGCCACATCACTCACCGTCCACACTGACCAAGTGGTCTGCCCTCGCACTCCCACGCCGCTGATGGTCTCGAGAACGCGACGAGGCCTCGAAGGCTAATGAGAAACTGGCGCCAAATGGGTTGATTGACAAAACATCCGGCACACGGGTGATGCGGCGGCACAGACTACCCGTGTGTTGGCAGACGATGCTGCGCCGAGCAGACGACTCACAGCTGGACCAACTGCCCAGTCCGGCGAGTCAGCGGCCCGACGGGGCCGACCATTCCCGACCCTATTCGGCAGCCTTCTGACGCGCCTCTGCCGCCCCAGCCGCAGCCCGCGCGGCTTCAGCCTCGGCTTCTTTCTTCGCGACGTCGCGTTGCGCCTCGGCCTTGTCTTGCTGGGCGCGACCTTCTTCCCGGAGATCGTCCTGGTCGGTGACGATGCCGGCCACTTCCTTCGCTTTTCCCTTGACGTCCTCCACGATGCCCTTGATTCCTGACTCAGGCCCGCTGTCGCGTTCGCTCATGTGGCTGGTTCCCTTCTGATGTTGACGGCGGTATACCCGCGACACAGCGGTCGCAATCCACCCAGTTGGACAGCGGACGGAGTACCGACGGGTTCTCCACCACCCTGTTTAATCGAAGAACATACGTCAATTGAGTCGAGTCGAAGGGCGCCGCCGATGCTGCTCGAAACGGTGTTTCATGTCGATAGCCACCGATGCGCCGGGTACAGCGTGGTTGCCAGTGCCTGAGGACCTCGACGCTGCGGCCATGGGCAGCGGCCTCTTGCCGGCTTTCCAACCGATCGTCACATTGCCGAACCAAACAGTCATCGGTTACGAGGCATTGGCTCGATGGCCGTTGCTGTCCGGAATGTCGCCAGCCCGCGTGTTCGAGCGAGCCGAACAGATGGGTGTTCTCGAGGACCTGGATCGCCTCTGCGTCCAGGGTGCGGCCTCGGGTGCGCTGAAGGGTAACTCGAGCCCGGGAATGATGTTGTTCATCAATTCGGAGCCGACCGCAGCGCACGTTCCCGGCTCAGGGACGACGGGTGCGTTGGGGCGGGCAGCGTCGAAATTCACGATTGTCTTCGAATTGACCGAACGTAGACTACTGGCCAAACCGCACACGTTACTGCGCAAAGTGAATGCTCTGCGCGCCGACGGGTTTCTCATAGCTCTCGATGATGTTGGGGCAGAGCCGGAGTCGCTTGCACTCCTGGACGTCATCTCACCTGAGATCATCAAGTTGGACTTGAGACTTATTCAACGTCAACCGGATCGAGTGCAAGCCAGGGCCTTGACCGCGATTCTGGCCCACCACGAACGCGCCGGAACCGTCATCGTGGCCGAAGGGATCGAGACAGAGGAGCATTTCGAGCAGTCGTTGGCCTACGGGGCCACCCTGGGTCAGGGTTACTGGTTCGGCCGACCCGGCGAACTGGCCACCGAGCCGCAAACCTGGTCTTGCCCACCCATCCCTACCACCTCGTCGCTTCCACGCGGCGGCTCGATCTTCGAGCTCATCGCCGACAAACTGCCCGTCCGGACTGTGCGAAAACCCACTTTGGTGGCTTTCTCCCGACACCTGGAACGACTCGCCACAGCTGCTGACACTCCTCCGATTGTGCTGACCACTGTGCAGCATGCGGGCTACTTCTTCGGAGTCACCGAACAGATGTATCGCGAACTCGGCCAACGCAGCCCACTTGTCGCCGTGTTCGGCACCGGGCTCGCCCCGAACCCGCTCCCGGCGTGCGGGGAGTACATGTCGAACCCGGCGACCCGCTCTGCCGCGAGTGGACGATTCTGACGCTGGGTCCCGATATCGCCGCCGTACTTGTCGCGCGCGAATACGATCAGGGCACAACCGGCACCCCGGAAGAGCGTCGACAATTTCAGATGACGTTGACATTCGATCGCAGCTTGGTCGCCTTGGCCGCGCGCAAGCTTCTTGGTCGCATTTCCGTAGACCCCGCCTCGCAGCAATAGCCCTAGGGGGGCGGTGTCCCACGAGGCGGCCGATGCGGCTGGGCCGACTCCGACCGGGCGCCGACCCAGCCACCCGTCGGCGCCTGCGCGGCATCAAGGACCTTCGAGGCGCGAATCGGTGGGCTGCAATAGTTCCCTTGCATCACATCACAGCCGAGATGGCTCAGTAGCCGGGCCGTATCACCGTCTTCCACCCCCTTTCCGACGCACACCAAGTCAAGCGCATGCGCCATCTCCACCATCGATTTCACCACCACCCGGGGCGCGCGCTGATGGGCGATCCCGGCGATCAACGCGCGGTCGAGTTTGAGTTCGTCAACCTCGGTGTGCATCAGCTTGGTCAGAGCGGCATGTCCGCTACCGAAGCTGTCGAGGGCGACGCGCACGTGGTGTGCTCGCAGATCGTGTATCACCCGAACGGTCCTGGAGTGGTTTTCAGCCAAGAACTCGTCGGAGGTCTCGACTGTGAGCCAGCTGAACGGAATGTCGTGGGCGTGCAGAATCGCCAGCACCCGCTGCGTGAAGCTGCTATCGGTCAATGTCGGTGCGAATACGTTGACCGCGAACTGAACTCGGTGCCCCTGATCGCGCCAGGAGGCGGCGTCTTCGGCTGCGCGTGTCACCACAAAGTCAGTCAGCGCGTCCATCAGCCCGTTGGTGCGAGCCACCGGTCGTTCCGGCCGCAGTGGCCCCAGGCTCGGATGTGACCATCGCACCAACGCCTCGACGCCGACCATCACTCCGTTCGCGCAACTGAACTTTGGTTGGTAGACGACGGTCAAGTCACCGTGCTCGAGTGCGCGAGAGAGATCGACGGACAAACCCGATGCGGAGGAGGCGGCGTGGCTACTGCGCAGCCGGGTGAAGTCGCCCTCGTCGGGCTCAATGAAACCCATGTCAGCGGAGTACGTCTGCACTCCACCGACCTGCCCGCGTTTCGCCGCATACATTGCAACATCCGCATGACGTAACACGGTGTCTGCGATGGCATCAGGACTTGCGCCCGCTGAGTCGCTGACGCCCACGCCAATGCTCGGGAGCAGCGTCCAGGGCTGCCGTTCCAGATAGAAGGGGGCTTCGAATGCCCGTCGAATCCGTCGGGCAACGGCGACAGGTGGCTCCGGACCGTCTTGGAGCAGCACCGCGAACTCGTCACCTCCCAGGCGTGCCACGGTGTCGGTGGCGCGTACACACGCCACGATGCGCTGGGCGACCGCGACCAGCACTGCATCTCCAGCGGCGTGGCCGAGAGAATCATTGACGAGTTTGAAGTCGTCCAGGTCCAAGCACAGCACCGCGACACGGCTGCCATCAATGCGTTGTTGCGCTATGGCCTCGTGCAGACGGCGGTGCAGCAAGACGCGGTTCGCCAACCCGGTCAGCGGGTCATGGAGGGCCTGTTGGGCCATGATCGCCAGCAGACGGCGATTTTCGCTCAGCACCAAGAACTGTCGGATCAACACCGCGGCTATCAAGACCGCGACGGCAACAAAGGCGGGCACGTCGTTCGGTCCATCGACACTGGCGCCCAAACCGACACCAATGGCCAACGGCAGCAAGAGATAGGGAAGCCACAGCGCCGTCGACGACGGCGCCGCCGCCGGGCTGTGCAAAAGAGTTGGTGCGCGCCATGCCGAGAGTGCCGCCAGTGCCATCAGCACCAAGCCGGCGGCATAGCCGATGTCGATGGGATTACCGGAGGCGTAGTCGCTATCGGCGATCAAGTACACAAAGGCACTGTCGGACACGGCCATTGAGGCCAGGCCGGCGGTCAACAAGAGCATAGCGGTCCGTTGCGCAGCCTGTGCACGAGCCAGCACCAATGTCGCCGTGGTCAACAGCGCCAGATCTGACAGCGGATAAGCCAACGAGACGACGAACGTCCATACAGACTCGGCGCTGGCTCGGAACACCGTTCCCAAGCCCAAGGCCCAGGACAGCACAAAAAGCGAACCCGCGACCAGAACACCGTCCAGGAAGATGCGCGCCCGCGACTGGCCCGTGTACCCGACCGGGAATGAGACCAAGGCGACGCACGCGGCGATCGGAAAGGCAAGATATCCGGCGTCCGCCGGTCCCGGAAACGGCACCGCCACGTGCAGAACCAACTCATGAAAGGTCCAGATCGCATCGCCGATCACCCAACACGCCAAACCCACCGCCAAGGCCGTCCAGCCACGGCGTTGACGCCCCATGCTCGACCTCGCTGCCAGCACGGTGCAGCACAAGGCAACCGTGCCGAACAAGAGCGAACCAAGGTTGCTGACCGCCTGTACTGCAGTTGGCCCACCCCAGCCGGCAAGAAGCCACGCCGAGAACACCACCAGCGCCACCGCCGCCGAGATCCCCGATTTCCTCAATTCGGCTCCTCGATGCCAGCACGCGCGCCACCGGCCAGCGCGTCGATGAATTCATAGAGTAGAAGAAAGGTCGCGAGCACGAGGCGCAAAGGAAGTGTGATTGAACCCGCGAGCCCTGCGCCCCGGCGACCATCACCAGCGGGACCGGCTACCAAATATGACGTGACAATGACGTAATCGAGAGAATGCCCGGCGACATGCGTGCGCACGAACTGGCGCATTCGACGTCAGTTCGCCGGATACGGGTAGTCGACGTCTGCGTGGATCGTGAGGCGCTTGAAAAGCCACTTCCCGTCACTGCGCGCCAACTCGGCGAAGTGTCGCCCCAGTCCGCGGAAGTGTCCCGGTTGTCCAGCGCGGACGCCCCACGCCGAGACGACCGAGGGGGCATGGTTCAACTCGAAGGTGCCGTGCCGGAACAGGGCCGCCATAGCGACGGTATCTCGCTGATCCAGCAACTCGATGAACCGATGTTCCAGATTGGCGATCTCCTGATAGGAGTTGAGACCGCCGATTCCCGGTGACTCACCGCCGGACTGTGTACTCACACGTGACTCCTCTACACCGTCGGTGGGATCGGAATCCGACTGAACCTGTTGCCAGTAAGTCGAACACAGGGACTGCCACCAGTTCTCCAATCCGAGGCGATTTGCCAGCTGTCAGTTTGACTGTCGAGCGAGAACGCGGCCAGCGCGACGAAGACAGTCAGTCTGCGCTCGGGGTCGCTCAGAATCGGCCCCGTCACCGATTCGATACGGGATATCTTGCGCAAAGCCGGGTACACCCACGCCGACTTCGTCCCCGACGAGATCATCGACCGCTTCTGCCTGCTGGGCGCACCCGATGAGCACGTGACCCGGCTGCAGGAACTCCGCGATCTCGAAGTCGACCAGTTCGCCGCCTATCTGCAGCACGACAGCATCGATGCGACACTGGCAGCCTACGGCGACCGCGTGACACCGACACTGTAGCCCCAGTTGTCAGCACGCCTATGACCACCATACGAAGTCGAATCGGAGCACCATGACCACGGTACGAATCCCACCGAATCGCTTGGCCGACAATTGGTTCCTCGAAGATTTCACCACCATGTCGGGATTCGGCGCCACCCCGGCCGGCGGGGTCGAACGCCAAGCCGGCACCGCCGGCGACGGACAGACCCGACAGTGGCTGGCGCAGTGGTTGTCTTCCAGGGGTTTTCGAGTCGCCTACGACCGGATAGGCAACCAGTTCGGTCTGTGCGAGCTCGCGCCTGGTGCCCCTTACGTCTTGGTGGGCTCACATCTGGACAGTCAGCCACGGGGTGGCCGCTTCGACGGCGCCTATGGTGTGCTGGCCGCCGCGCATGCTGTGGACCGGTTGCAACGCCACTACACCGAGCAGCCCGACGGCGCGTGGGTGAACCTCGCAGTGGTGAACTGGTTCAACGAGGAAGGCTCTCGGTTCAAACCGTCGATGCAGGGCAGCGGGGTGTTCACCGGCAAGATCGATCTCGCCGCGGCGCTGTCTACCGCCGACACCGCCGGGGTCACTGTCCGGGAAGCCTTGGACGCCCTCGGAATGCGGGGCCAGACCGATGTTTTCGAGGCCGGTTCCCATCACTCTCCTGGCGGACTGAGCGTGTGCGGCTATGCCGAGATCCACATCGAACAGGGCCGAGAACTCGACAAGGCGGGCATTCGACTCGGTGTCGTGCCGGCCACCTGGGCGGCCAACAAATACGAGATCGCCGTGGTCGGGGCACAAGCGCACACTGGCGCAACGGCTATCGCCGACCGCCAAGACGCACTCCTGGGCGCTGCCAAGATCATCGTGGCGCTGCGGGACATCGCCGACCAGCACGGCGAACACTTGCACACCTCGTGCGGTCAGCTGACGGTATACCCGAACTCACCGGTGGTGGTGGCCCGCGAGGTGCACATGCACCTGGACCTGAGATCGCCCGACGATGCGTTGTTGGCGGCCGCCGACGAACAGCTGCGGCGGGCCTGCGCCGAAATCGAGGTGGCTGCCGACGTGCGCATCGAACGGCGCTTCGCCCACACCTGGAAGGGGCACACCTATCAGCCCGAGGGCGTGGCACTGGCCGAAGCCGCCATCGACGACCTGGGCCTGAGCCACATGCAAGTGCTGACCCGTGCCGGACACGACTCGACCAACATGAAGGACCTGGTGCCCACGGTCATGCTCTTCATCCCCAGTGTGGACGGGGTGTCGCATGCGGAAGCCGAGTACACCCACGATGCCGACCTGACGGCCGGGGTGGACGTGCTCACCGAAGTGGTGGCGCGGATGGCCGAGAGCCCGCGCGCCTGAACCGACCTCAAGTCAAGGCCAGGAACCCGCCGAAAGGGAAAGCCGACCACGCGGGTACCGGCGCACCCTCAACAGGTTGCACGACCGATTGGCTGGATGCCTGCCTGAGCGCTTCCGGCACGTTTCGGCGTGGAAACCGTGCTTGACAGTGAATTTTGGACTCGATACGGTCGCTACAACCGAAAACAACCATTTGATAGTATTTGGTTGCCCGGTTTGGACCACTTCCACCCGATAGTTCGAAGTTTGTCCGGAGGTCCGGCGTCCGCGTCCAGGAGCCGCCGGCCGAGCAACGCCGTCGGCACATCTACGAGAGGGTATCCCCTGATGATCGATCGCCGTCTCGACTCGTCGCCGTTGCCCGTCGAGGTCATTGCACTCAATTCCTTGTCTTCGAGTGACCAGTCAGCGCTGGACGCAGAGACACGTAGCCTCGTCGAACGTCGGGATCGGGTGATGGGCCCTGCATACCGACTGTCGTATTCGGTACCCTTCCAACCGGCACGGGCTCAGGGCACCAAGATCATCGACGTCCACGGCGACGAATACCTCGATGCCTACAACAATGTCGCTAGTGTTGGGCACAACCATCCCCGTGTAGTGGATGCCGTAGCCCGTCAGTTGCGCATGATCAACACCAATACCCGGTACTTGCAGCGCGACATCATCGAGTACGCCGAAAATTTGGTCTCAACGCATGACTCAGCTTTGGAGACCGTCATGTTCACCTGCACCGGCTCGGAGGCCAACGATCTGGCTGCCCGCATGGCTCGTCAAGCCACTGGCGGCACCGGCATTATCGTCACCGAGTACGCGTATCACGGTTGCACCCGCGACGTTGCGTCGTGGTCTCCGTCGTCGGGTGTGGGCACCATCCTCGGTCCCGAGGTGCGTACAGTACCCGCGCCGGACACCTTCCGCCGTACAGATCATGGGCTGGCCGAATGGTTCACCGCACAAGTCCAACGCCAGATCGACGACCTGCGCCGTCACGGCGTCAAGGTTGCCGCTCTTGTCGCCGACAGCCTCTTCTCCTCGGATGGCATCTACCCCGACTCCGGCGTACTCGGGCCGGCTGTCAAAGCTGTGCACCAAGCCGGAGGTCTGTTCATCAGCGACGAGGTACAGACGGGGTTCGGCCGCACCGGGGCAGCGATGTGGGGATACCAGCGCAGTAACGTGGTCCCCGACATCATCACGATGGGGAAACCGATGGGCAACGGTATGCCTATCGGTGGCGTCGTCTGCCGACGGCCGGTGGTCGAGTCTTTCGGCGACAATGTGGCGTACTTCAACACTTTTGGCGGGGAAAATGCACCTGTTGCAGCCGCCCGAGCCGTCCTCGAAGTCATCCGCGACGAAAATCTGATCGCCAATGCCCAAGACAAGGGCACACAGCTTCTGCACGGCATGCGTCGCATCATCGCTGACAGCGGGGTCCAGGCCGACGTCCGTGGCGCCGGGATGTACATGGGTGTCGAGTTTGTCGGCGACCTTGAAACCAAGACCCCGGATCCGCAAACGGCCTCCGCTTTTGTCAACGAACTACGTCACCGCAAGGTGATCACCAGCATGGCGGGGCAGTTCGGCAATGTCATCAAAGTGCGTCCACCGTTGGTTTTCGACCAATCCGATGTCGACCGATATCTGACCGAATTCGAGTTTGTCGCCAGGACCATCTCCACATCGCGGCCGGCCAACAGTGCTGGTGGCTACCTGCGTGAGGACCTCCGGCGATTCGTCAAGGAAGAGCTTCTCGGACTCATCGGTGACAAGAACCTGGTCTAGAACCGCGATCGGGTATGGAGCTGCGTGCGGTGGCACCGCACACAGCATGACCCCCCTGATGGTCCTCGCCCCGAAGTCGTCGTGGCCGCGGGTCAAGTTGCCGCTGACCGATTGCCAGGGGGACCACCACTCGTCGTCAACCAATTACTAATGGTTGGCGTTGCCTGTATCGAACCACCGGCCCCAGCGACCACGGACTACCAAACAATGATCCTCAGCGGACGCAGCTGAGGACTTCCTCTGCTCTGCGCAGTGCGGAGATCTCAGTGTGTAACCTCCTCATCTCTGAGTAACTCGCGCAGAAACATGCTGGAAATAACCATGATTCGTGTCTTGATCACGCGCTATGGCACCAGCGTGCGCAGTTCCTGACTGCCTTCCGATTCGGGACACGGGCGCACCACGCCACTGCCGGGTACGGCGCGGCCCTACCGTGCGGGGCGGTGCATGGAGTCTTGATCAGAGCTTTGACTCCCAATTACACAGTGTCCCTTGACACAGTTCACTTCGACCATTCAGGATAAGGTCGTCATTTGGTTGTCAATGGGTTGGCTGACCACGATTGAGAGTAGGGAGAACCGACATGGCTGATGCGAAGGACCCCCAGGGGGTGACCTACCGCCATGCTGAGCAGGGATATTTCGAGAAGCGGCAACTCCGGCGATATGCCGGCGTAGGTACTCTGTGGGGCCTGGCAATAGCCACGGTGATCTCCGGGAACTTTTTTGGCTGGAACTTCGGCCTCACTGCAGGCGGTTTCGGCGGCATGCTCGTCGCCGTGCTGGTCGCCTTCGCCCTGTACATGACGCTCACCATGTGTGTGGCCGAGATGTCTGCGGCAATGCCACACACCGGCGGTGCGTACAGCTTCGGACGCTCGGCCATGGGTCCATGGGGTGGGTTCATCACTGGAGTCGCCGAGACCATCGTCTACGTGGGCGCCTCCGCCACCGTGGCCGTGGGAATCGGCGGCTACATGGGCGGCATTGCCGAGTCCACCATCGGACTCGAACTGCCGCAGCCGGTGTGGTGGCTGATCTTCTACGGACTCTTCGTGTTGATCAACATCGCCGGTGTGGAACAAGCCATGCGATTCGCCCTGGCAATGGCCCTCTTGTCCCTTGCAGTCCTGGTGGTGTTCTGGATCGGCGCATTGCCACACTTCGACCTTCAGAACGCCCTCAACGTCACCGTCCAACCCGGAGGCAACGCCTGGTTCCCCAGCGGCGTCGAAGGTGTCTTCTTCGCAATCCCTTTCGCCGCATGGCTTTTCCTGGCCATCGAGAGCCTGCCGCTGACTGCCGAGGAGTCCAATGTGCCGGGCCGGGCGATTCCCAGGGCGACGATGCTGGGAATGCTCACGCTGACCGTAATGGCGTTCCTCACGGTCATTTTGAGCGCGGGAACCGCACCAGGTGCCGCAGTGGTGGGCGAATCAGCTGAGCCCCTCAACGAGGGTTTCACTACGATCTTCGGGTCCATAGCCGCACCGGTGTTGGCTCTGCTGGCCGTGGTTGGTCTGATCTCGAGCTTCCACGGCGTCATCTTCGCCTACGGCCGTAACATCTACTCCCTGTCTCGTGCCGGTTACTACCCCACCGTGTTGTCGGTGACGCATGGCAAGCGACACACTCCGCACGCGGGCTTGATCGCCGGCTCCGTGGTCGGCTACGGACTGGCCGCCCTCCTCTACTACTTCGGCAGTGGGTCGGTTGGCGCTGCACTGCTGTCGATGTCGGTTTTCGGAGCCGTAATTGCCTATGTGATGCAAGCAGTTTCGTTCATCATCCTGCGACGGTCCATGCCTGATGTGGACCGGCCCTTCGTGAGCCGGCTCGGAACCCCCGGTGCCATCATCTCGTGCATCCTGTCCCTCGTCATGGGCGTGGCACTGTTCTGGAACCCAGCCAACCGTGCCGGTGTCGTCGGCATCGCCATTGCCTATCTGCTGGCGATCCTGTACTTCGCACTGGTGGGCAGGAAGCGGCTGGTCCTGTCGCCGGAAGAGCAGTACGCAATGACCCGCGGCCGCGTCGATCACGACGCCGCCAAAGTCGAACGGGCACTGCATATCGACAGGGACAGCGAACCGGATCGAAACCCGCCGGTCGGCGAATCGACATCCTGACAGCTTCCACCAGAACATCTGGTGAGCGGCGTCGGCGCGGATCGTCGAGAAGGCTGACTTACCCGGCCAACCGCGCTGACGCCCACACATTCCCCCCTACGAGCGCACCTATGACAGAAGGAGTCGCGACCAATGGCCCACCAGTACGGGTTGTTTCAGTATGAGTCGAAGGCCGAGGTCCTCGACAAATCAGCCGAGTACTGGAACCCCGCCAAGACACAATTCTGGGTGGACTCGAATGTCGACCTGGTGATCGACAGGCGCGAGGGATACTTCCTCCACGACATGTCTGGCAAGCGCCTGATCGACATGCACCTCAATGGCGGGACGTACAACCTCGGACATCGCAATCCCGAAATCGTTGGCGCCGTCCGTGACGCACTCGAACATTTCGACGTCGGCAACCACCACTTCCCCGCACTCGCGCGAACCGCGTGCGCGGAAGCCCTACTGGCTTCGGCACCAACCGGATTGTCGAAGGTGATGTTTGGCAGTGGTGGAGGCGAGGCCGTCGACATCGCCCTGAAATCTGCCAGGCACGCTACCCAACGGCGCAAGATCGTCTCCATCGAGCGCGCATACCACGGTCACACCGGACTCGCCGTGGCAACCGGCGACCGCCGATTCTCCGAACTGTTCCTCTCCGATCAGCCCCACGACTTCGTCCAGGTACCCTTCAACGACATCGAGGCGATGCAGCGGGTGTTGCGGGCCGGAGACGTCGCGGCCGTCATCCTGGAGACCGTCCCGGCAACATACGGCTTTCCCCTACCACTGCCTGACTACCTCCGCACGGTGAAAAAACTGTGCGAGCAGCACGGGTCGCTGTACATTGCCGATGAAGTCCAGACCGGCCTCATGCGCACAGGGGAAATGTGGGCCATCCAGCGCGAGAACTTCGTGCCCGACATGATCGTGACAGGTAAAGGCCTAGGCGGAGGGCTCTACCCCCTCGGTGCCGTGATCGCCAACGAGACCAGCTCCAAATGGCTGCACGAAGATGGATTCGGCCACATGTCGACCTTCGGCGGTGCCGAACTAGGCTGCGTCGCAGCCCTGTCGGTGCTCAACATCCTCAACCGTCCCGAGACACGCACCACCACGCATTACATTGCTGAAGCCTTCCGCAGGGGGCTCGCCGACATCCAAGCCGACTTCCCCGAATTCGTCGTGGGAGTCCGACAGCTCGGATTGGTGATCGGTCTGGAGTTTGCCCATCCCAGAGGAGGCAACGCCGTGATGGAAACCCTGTACCGCAACGGCATCTGGGCCATTTTCGCCACCCTGGACAACAGCGTGCTCCAGCTCAAGCCCGGGGTGCTGTACGACCCGGCACTCACCGAAGAGGTGCTGTCCCGACTCCACACCGCGGTCAGCGAGGCCAATGACGAGTTCACCAAGACACACCGGAAGGCGAGCTAGTGGAAGACCGGACCCCGTTACTGCAGCTGGCCGCGGCGCAGGCCAAGCTGGACCAAGCACGTTGGGCATCAACGCTTTTTGATCAGTATAACTTTGCTACTGTACAGAAGATCGTCAATGCCGTCGCCGAGGCCGGTTACCAGAACGCCCGCAGGTTCGCCGAGATGTCGGTCGACGAATGCGGCTTCGGCGTGGTGGACGACAAAGAGGCCAAGAACCGCACTGCCTCCCGAGGATTCATCCACGAGTACGGCAGCCGGGACCTTTGCACCACCCAGATCGACATCGAGGGCCGACAGGTCCGCTTCCCCGACCGGCCGGGGTGATCTTCGCCGTGACCCCTTCGACCAGCCCGGTGGCAGCCCTGTACTTCAAAGTGCTTTCCGCGATGCTCACCCGTAACGCGGTGGTCATCAGTCCCCACCCGGCGGTACGCCGGACCTGCGTGGAAGCGGCCAATGTTCTGGCTGTGGCGGCAGTGGAAGCCGGTGCGCCGCAAGGGGCCATCCAAGTGATCGAGAGACCGACCGTCCCCTTGATCGAGAACCTGATGGGCGACTCGAGAGTCAACCTCATCCTGGCCACCGGCGGAGGCGCAGTCGTCAGCGCGGCCTATCACTCCGGGACACCCGCAATCGGAGTCGGACCGGGGAATCCGCCGGTGCTGGTGGATGCGACTGCGGATGTTCCGCAAGCTGCATCCGACATCATCGAATCGAAGTCGTTCGACAACTCCGTGCTCTGTACCGCCGAATCGCTGTTGCTGGCTGTCGACTCGATCGCTGATCGTCTCGAAGCAGAACTGGTCAGGAACGGCGGTTACATCTGCACCCCGGATGAGACCGAGAAGATTCGGGCTTATGTCTACCCTGGTGGCCGCTTCAACACCAAGGTTGTCGGGCGTTCCGCGGCTGCCATTGCCGAGAGCGCCGGCTTCCGAGTGGGCACCCGGGTGAAAGTACTGATCACACCGATCCAAAGCGTGGTCGACGAAGAACCTCTGACGCACGAAAAGCTCTCCCCCATCCTGGCGATGCTGCGGGTCCCAGATGTGGCTCGGGCAATCCGGGATGCACGTTCGCTGCTACGCATCGCGGGCACAGGTCACTCCGCGGTGATCCACAGCAACAACCCGAACGTTATCCTGGAGTACTCGAAAGCGCTTTCCGCACACCGGATCTCCGTCAACGTGCCCGGCAGCAAGGGAAACGCCGGGATGGGCACCACGCTGCCGATGTCGCTGTCCGTCGGGACCGGCTTCCGTGGCGGAAGCTCGACAGGTGACAATCTCACCCCCGATCACCTGGTGCAGTGGAGCGTGACCGCCTTCAGCCAGAGCACCGCTGTCCGCCTGCCCGATTTCGACGACGCGCTACGCGCCACGGTCACCAATCACCAACTTGCCGCTCCCGCCTACCCGGTGCCGTCGAACCTGGGCGAGACGGCGACAAAGCCCACCCACCCTGCTACCCGCACCGAATCCCACCCCACCACAATCGAGAAAGCGGAACTGCGAGATGAACTTCGCGCGATTGTGTTCGAAGAGCTTCGAAACCTGATTGGTACACGCTGATGGCCGACCTCCGCTCCTTCATCTTCATCGACAAGCTGCAGCCGCAAACGATGTGCTACCTCGGCACCATTGTCCGTGGCAGCCTGCCACGAACCAACATGGCAGCTCAGATCATCGAGATCGCACCCGGTCTGGACATCGAACCGCTCACCGATGTGGCACTCAAACACTCCGAGGTCCGCGCCGGCATGCTCGTCGTCGAGCGGCAGTTCGGATACCTCGAAATTCACTCGCACTCACCTGAATCCGTGCGTCAAGCCGGTGCCGCAGTACTGGCCGAACTCGGTGTCACCGAACAAGACGCCCGCAAACCGGAAGTCTTGGCATCGCGGTTGGTGACCAACATCGACCAGGAACACGCCTTCCTGATCAATCGCAACAAGTCCGGATCGATGATCCTGCCGGGTGAATCCCTCTTCGTGATGGAGATGCAGCCGTCGTCCTACGCGATCCTGGTCACCAACGAGGCCGAGAAGGCCAGCCAGATCAAAGTGGTGGACTACCGCATGATGGGCGCGACCGGGCGGGTGTACCTGTCCGGCCCACATGACGCCGTCCGCGCCGCCGCCGACGCCGCGGAAGCGCTGCTGGAAGGTCTGTCATGACAGCCCAACCAGGTGCCCAAGAACTCAGGGCCATGATTCGTGAACTCATCATCGAGTCACTTCCTGCTGCGGCCGAACCGGAGCAAAGCTCCCCGACAGTTCCGGAGTTCCGCACCGTGGTGCTGGCTACCGACGGTGATGTATCCAACTTCGTACACACCATCATCACGATGCTCGATGATCCACTCCAGTCGCAGCGACTCCGCCGCGGCACCATCTCTTTCCGTCTGAGTCAGACATCGCCGGACGCCCAACGCCCGCTCTCCGCTGCGGCATCAGTCGACAGCTCTGCGGCGGTCCGCGTCGAGCGCGGTGCGGTCACCGAAAAGATCGTCACGGCCGCAGCGGCGGACAACCGAGCCATCGTGGTGTCACCACGAGCAGTTCTGACACCGCTGGCCCGTGAGAAGGCTCGGAAACTGGGCGTCGACATCGTAAGGGAGACCTGATGCTCGTCGCCACTGTGGTGGGCCCGGTCTGGGCGACCAAACGTGTGGACCCTTTTCCGCCCGTTGCACTCTTGGAAGTGCAGTGCGCCGGATCGGGGAAACGCCTGGTGGCTGTGGACACCCTCGGCAGCGGACCCGGCGACCGCGTTCTCGTCACACAGGGATCAGCAGTGGCACAACATTTTTCAGGTAAGGCACCGCTGGATGCCATGATCGTCGGGGTTATCGACGAACCTCCAGCCGGCTCCGGCACCTCTGCCGAAGCCATTCCACCGCAGTAGATTACGAAAGGGCGATAGCAATGAGCAATGCAATCGGAATGATCGAGACCCGTGGGTACGTGGCTTCACTGGCCGCCGCCGACGCCATGGTGAAGGCCGCCAACGTGACACTGGTCGGTCGTCAAGAGGTCGGCGATGGTTTGGTGGCAATCGTCATCCAGGGTGACGTCGGCGCAGTGAAAGCGGCCACTGAAGCGGGCGCCGAAACCGCCTCGTCCATCGGCGAACTGGTGTCTGTTCACGTGATCCCCCGGCCCCACCAGGATCTCGGCAAGTACTTCTCGGTAAGCGGCAACGACTGATGACAGCCCAGCCCAAAGAGATCGCCACCAAGCCTGCGGCGGACGTGAAGTCCGTCGCAGACAAACCGACGTCGAATGGCGCCAGCGGCTCCGTGCATCGCACCGAGTTGCGGGTGTACCTACCCATCGACGGCCTGCAGAGCCAATTCGCCGCCTACCTCGCAACGCCGACGCGTGCACGCGGTTATCCTCCGCAACGAGGCGACTTCGCGTTGATCGTCGAGATTGCACCGGCCTTGGCTATTCACCGCGTCATCGACGTGGCACTACGCGCCGCCCCCGAGGTGGACCCCGGCCTGCTGTATGTCGAACGGCAATACGGCATTCTCGAGGTGCACAGCAAACAGGTCGAGCATGTCCGTCGGGCCGGTGAAGCCATTCTTCGTAGCATCGGTGCAGCACCAGGCGATCAGCTCAAACCCACGGTGCTTTACTACGACGTGATCGACGATATCGGGGACCAACACGCGGTGATCCAGAACCGCAACCGCGATGCATCGATGCTGTTGCCCGGCATGTCGATGCTGGTGGTCGAAATGGCACCGGCGTTGTTTGCCGCAGTAGCAGCAAACAGCGCCGAACGAGCTTCCGCCAAGTTGACTCTCGTCGATGTTCAGATGATCGGTGCGTCGGGACGAGTCTTCATCGCGGGCCCGCCCGAGGAAGTGCGTATCGCCGGCGAGGAAATCATCGCCGTGCTCCAATCATTGGAAGGTAGGTAGGCAATGCCCGCTTTGAGCAACGATGAGATGTTTGCGCGGCTGGCCCTCGAGAGGTATGAACTACCACCCGCTGCCAAGCCGCGCCTGATCAGCACTTCGGAGAATTCCACGTTTCTGGTCGAGGACGGCGGACCGCTCGGCGTGCTGCGGGTCTACCGAAAAGACAACCAGAGTACCGACGCCGTACGCTCCGAACTCGCCTGGATCGAGTCACTGCGCGAAGACGGTGTTATCAAGACCCCAGGCATCCGGCGGACCCTTGACGGCGAACTCTTCGTCTGGGTGCAATCCGGTGACGAGGTGCGGGCATGTGCGCTGTTCGAACACGTTCCGGGCAGCGAGCCGCAGTCCGACGACTTAGCGACGTTCAGCCTGGTGGGCCGCACAGCTGCGCTGCTGCACCACCATGTCGAAAACTGGTCCAGACCATCATGGTTCACCCGGCCACGCTGGGATCTCGATGGAGTGCTGGGCGCCGATGCGGTCTGGGGTCAATGGATCGACGGCCCGGGCGTGACCGATGAGCGCGCCGAGTTGTTGCGGCGCGCCGAGGCCGAAGTGCGGCGCAATCTGCAGGACTATCGAGCCGACGATGCCCGCGGGGGTCTGGTGCATTGCGACCTGCGTGCGGCCAATCTCCTCAAGAGCGCCGACGGCGACGTCTGGGTCATCGACTTCGATGACTCAGGATTCAGTTGGTACCTGTGGGACCTCTGTAGCTCAACGACACTCATCGAGCACCAACCTGACGTCGACAAGGTTGTCACCGCCTGGCTGGCGGGATACACCGAGGTCAGGCAGCTCTCCGCCGAAGACTTCCAAGCCATCCCGCACTTGGTTTTCCTGCGCCGCCTTCATCTTCTCGCATGGTTGGGAACCCATCCCGAGGCCGACCTGGCCCATGAACTCGGAGACGACTACGCCGCCGGAACGTGCGAAGTGGCGGAGCGGTACTTGGCCGGCACCTTCCTACCCGGGATCAACAACTAATCAAGGGAATCACCGCGTCCACCAGGCACTGGCAACAGGGCTCCGTGATCTCCGCGCAAGGGCGAAGGTGGCGGAGCCCTTGGCGCAGTGCAGAATACGTCGGTTCGGTTTCGGTCAGGTTGCCGTACCCGAGTTGAGCTTCGCCGACTGCTCGACCATTTATCCAACCGAATCGGCTATGGTTGGATGACGAGTATCGGAGGTCAGCAACAATGCCAGCACGAGAGTCTTCTGGGCCAGAGCAAGAGAACAGAGACGCCGCGGTCTCCAAGTTGGCCACGGAAATTCGAACCGCTATCAGCACAGGAGCCCTTGAGCCCGGCGCTCGAATCGGTGCCGAACGGGAACTGGCCGCGCTCCATGGCGTCACGAGGTGGGTGGTGCGCAAGGCGCTGGAAGAGCTGGAGACAGACAACCTCATCATCAGAACGCACGGTCGCAGCGGCGGAGTGTTCGTCGCATCCAAGAAGCTGGTGCGCGACCTGGATCAGCTGGTCGGACTCCCCGCCTATCTGCGGGCACAAGGCCTCGAGACCGGCACCACTATTCTCGGGACAGGAGTGATCCGTCCCGACAGCGACGTAGCCAAGCGCCTCAAGATCACCGGTGACGCTCATGTCTACAAGATCGAACGCGCCCGTTTCGCCGGAGGCCTTCCGCTCAGTGTCGAGACAGTCTATGTCCCAGCTGAATTGTTCCCCGGACTTCTCGATCAGTCACTGGTGGGATCACTGTACGAACTTCTGGAATCACGGTATGCCATCAAACGTGGTGAAGCCACCGAAACCATCACCGCAGCGCCCGCTGACTCCAAACAGGCGCAGACATTGCAACTTTCACCGGGATCCCCCGTCCTCGTCGTCCAGCGGACCGCGCTCCTGGAGTCCGGCGAGCCTTTCGAAACCAGCCTGGAGTACTACCGCTTCGACCGTATGGCTATCACGGTGCACACGTCGAGCCCCGCACACATCAAACGCCAGGTCACCTGAACGTGACCGCTCGCATCGGTGCTGCCCCGAAGATACTGCTGACCAATGACGACGGATACGACGCAGGCGGACTCGCCCTGCTGGCCGAGGCATTGACACGTTCTGGATGCCAAGTCACAGTGCTCGCTCCCGACAGAAACCACAGTGGTCGAAGTCATTCTGTCCACACATCTGCTGTGCCGTTGCGTCTCACTCGCCGTGCGATCCCCCTTCCCGAGACGTCGTGGTCGTGTTCGGGTAGCCCGGTCGACTGTGTGCGCGCCGCAATCCTGGCTGATCTGTTGCCCGACTTCGATCTCGTCGTATCCGGAATAAACCACGGGGCCAATGCCGGCGACGACATCCACTACTCGGGCACAGTCGGCGCCGCCGCAGAAGCCGCGCTGCTGGGAGTGCCTGCCATAGCGGTCTCTCAACACGGATCCGAACCCGACATCCCGTTCCTGGCCAGTGCGCCCGATTCCTTCCCTCATATCGGTTATGTTGTAACACTGGTACATTGGGTTCTTCGGAACGAACTACCCACAGGCGGACTGCTCAACCTGAACCTGCCCCACTCCGATGACTCCAGTCGGGTAGTCCTGTGCTCGGTCGGTCGCCGCGACTGGACCGGCGCGCGAGTCGAGACCCGGGCGCTCACTCCCGGTCGCTATCACGCAGATATGTGGGCCGTCGAACCGGAAGCCCTGGCACAGCGGGGAAGCGACTTTGCCGAATTGTTGTGCGGCCACGCCACCATCACCGCATTGTCGGTTCTCGGCGGTCTCCACGACGCTCTGGACCTTCACCAGAAGCACTACAGCTCATTGCCTCTTGATCTCCACCTCGAGTATTCCTAATCAGGTGAAGGCGGAGTGGGCATCCACCGGAAGCCCTTGGTCGACCGGCCTGGAGTATCACTGCGTGTGCAGGTGAACCCGTTGATGCGCATCGTTCTTGGCTCGATAGAGGGCACCGTCAGCGGCTTCCAGCACGGCGGCCGGGTCAGCGGGAGGGGTGAACTCGGCAATACCGATGGACAGGGCGAGGATCCTCGTAGCTGTGCCGGTAGCGGCCGCCGCCGCCAACGCCTGCACTGCGGCAACGAGTCGATGGGCGAGGTCAACGATGGCCTTCATGCCGCGGCGCCTGACGATGAGCACGAATTCGTCACCACCCCAACGGCATACGATATCGCTCGGATCGGTGAACTGCCGCAACCGATGCGCGACCTCCACGAGCACGTCGTCGCCCGCCCGGTGCCCGTCGGTGTCGTTGACATGCTTGAAGTTGTCCAGATCGCAGTACAGCACGGCCAGTGAGGTCTGGGGGTCCTGCTGTGCGAGGTCCTCCCCCACTGAAAGGCACCAGGCATTGAGGTGGTCCATCCCCACCGCACGCAGGTACAACCCTGTCAGTTGGTCGTAGTCGGCGCGCTGCCGTAGCGCGTTCATCGACTGGCGCACATTGGTTCGATCGGCAATGAGACACACATAGTGTCGCCCAGATTCACCACTGTCTACTCGGCGTGCCTGCACCTGAACCCACCGATCCCAGGCGTGGCCTCGGGGGTGGAGCAGTGCGCACTCGTCGGCCACGAGGGCCTCGTCGTGGATACCGAGGGTTTGCAGGGACGCCTTGGTCTGGTTGAAGTCATGCAAGGCAACGAGGTCGGCGATCGAGTGACCGAGAACCTCGTCGGAGATGGCGTCGGACATGTCCGTGAACGCGGTGTTGGCGTCGGTGACACACAAGTCCGAGTCGAGCACCAACATCGGCGCCGGTGATGCGACAAAGGCTTCCCGGTACAGATTAGCTTTGTCAGTGGCCAGATCGAAGGCATGAACGCGTGAGATGGCTGCGGCGGCCTGTTTTCCGAACAATTCCAGAAGGGCACGCTGTTGAAAATCGGGGGTGAGTCCCGATCTGGGAAGATCCACACTGATCACACCCAGGAGGTCCCGTAGGTGGCCACTGCGCCACAGCGGAACCAGCAGCGCAAACTCCGGCCGCCACGGCTCAACCTCGGCGGGCACACTGCTGGGCGGGTGGGCAGCCAAGCGCTGCTGCCACGGATCGACGTGAGGGACCGACTCATCCAACTCTGGCGACCTACGGAAGCGGAGCTCCCCCCACGGCTCGCTGTCGTCCAGCAGCGACAGCCAGCCTTCCTGAGACAAAGTGCCGCCAACCAGACTCTCCAACTCCGGCGGACCCAGGACGGTACGAACCCGGAGTTCCCCGGATCCGGTCACAACATTGATGGCGACAGCTTGGAATCCGATGATGTCCACTACCGCGACGCAGATCTGCTCGAGAATATCGTCGAGATCTGCGCCGATCCCCAGTTGTTGGATGATGCCCATCAACCGCTCCAAGGTACTGCGATCAAGACTCACCTGGGCCATGTCTCATTCTGGCAGTACGTACGCCCTGAACAGCGACGTTCACCGACACCCGTGCTTCGAATTCAGTTGGCTTGCCCGATGTGTTGATTCCTGCCACCCAAACTCAGCGCTCGAGGCGACCCGACTCCTCGGAGAACACCACCAGGGTGGACACTAGGACGTGGCCCTTTCAGCAACAGTGTTCAAAGTCGATCTCGGCGTCGCCGATGTCGATCACGGTTACTACGCTGATCACACTCTGACAGTTGCCCGTCATCCCAGCGAGACCGATGAGCGGATGGTGGTGCGCTTGTTGGCTTTTGGGTTGCGCGCACACCGGCTCAGCGACGTCGACGGCGAGTTGGCGTTCGGGGCGGGACTGTCCACCCCTGGCGTACCGGACTTGCGGCTGGCGGACTACACGGGCCGGATCCTGGAGTGGATCAACGTCGGCCAGCCCGATGAGCGCGCCTTGGGCAAGGCGGCCAGCCAGGCCGACCAGGTGCTGCTGTTCCCCTTCGCCGCCGGCGTAGCCACTTGGTGGCGCACCGTGGGACCCAAAGTCGCGGGGATATCGAACCTGTCGGTGGTGCAGATACCGCACGCGCAAGTGCAGCAACTGGCCCAGAGTGTCGACCGAAGGGTCTCGGCGCACGTGATGGTGATCGAAGGTCAGGTCACGATGACTGTGGGCAACGTCGACGTCACCTTCGCGCCGGAGGGATTGAAGTGACATCATTTACAGCGGCCTCTGGGGCGAAGGCTGTCTGAGATGACCCGCAGTCGAAGCGCATCGAGGACAACGTGTGCGGATACGCCCAGGACGGTCTGGACGTGACTCTGTTGACCGAAGCCCGCTGACGCCGCAGCCCTGGTGCGGTGAGGTGAACGCCGCGACTCACTCGGAGATCCAGTAGATCCCTGATGAACGGTTCACCCCCAGTCGTGGCCGACGGGGGGTGATCCCGTGAACAGGGCGCCACCGACAACTGCCGCCGAACCCGTTGCCCCACCAGCGGTTCCACCGTTGTCGTCCCCGATCCGGACGCAGGGTTGCGGCGGCTGCAGCCGGCCACCATGCGGCGCACCGCACCCGAAGTCCTGATCAGCAACACTGGACATCCCAGGAGCGCCCGGCGCACTCTCATCGACATCGAACCCGCGGCACGCGACACCTCCACCTGAGTGAGGACGTCTAGGCAGACTTGGCGACTTTCACGGCGTCCGCGAAAGCCTGCATGGACGGGAACTCCAGGTCCGGCGTCACGGGCGCGGGAGGCGGCGGGGTAGCTCCCCAGCCTTCGTTATCGTGGCGGCGGTTAATCCAAACCGAGTCCAGCCCAGCCGCTTTGGCGGGAACGTGATCGTGGAAAAGGCTCTGCGCGACGACCAGCACTCGCTCGGGGGCAATGTTTCGTTCGCCTGCGGCCTCAAGGAGGTGCTCGAAGTTGCGAGGACTCGGCTTGTAGGAGCCAATATCCTGTGCAGTCAGGATCAAGTCGAAGTCGACGTCCAGTCGAGCGTTGCTCGCCGCGAACGACGCTCGGTCGACGTTGGACAGGATTATCAGCTGGTACGTCTCCGCGAGCGACACCAAGGCCTCGTGAGAGTCAGGGAATGCGGGCCAGTCGCCGACGGAGGCTCCGAAACGCTGTGCCTCCTCGTCTGTCACCGGCGTGTTCAAGACTGTGCCCAGGCGTCGAAAGCTGTTCGCAAGGATTTCTGGGTACAGCGCCGTTGGCGTCTCACGCTCAGCCGTCGCCTCGCAGTCCGCGTATGCCAGCAGAAGGTCCTCGCCCGTCATGTCGAGCCCAGCCTTCGAAGCCCATGGTTCGAGGGTGGCGCGAATCCCGGTCTCCCAGTCGATCAACGTGCCGTAGCAGTCGAAACTGAGCGCGTCGTAGTTGAGCAGGTTGATAGGGGCTGTTTGTTGGGCGGTCATGCGTGCCTCCGTGTAGTCCACTGAATCGAGGCCGACACCGTCGGCGACCCGTTCATCTGTTCTACAGTTAGACAATCGATGATGCAAGCGGGAATTCAGTTGCGGACTTCCCGGGGCCAGGGCAGCGTCAGAATGCACAGTGTTAGCGCCCGCGGGCTCCATAGTTATACAGTGGGGCACGTGGAAGCTGCCGACTTCGTGACCTTGTCTCACGTCACCACGTCCCAGCAGGTCGCCGACGGTATTCGAGACATGATTCTGAGCGGTGCCCTGCTCCCAGGCGAACGCATCAACGAGAGCACGATGTCGACGTCGCTCGGCATCTCCCGCAACACAGTTCGTGAGGCCGTTCGCCTGTTGGAGGCCGGCGGATTGATCCGTCAGCATCAGCGCCGCGGCATGGCCGTCTGGGATCCCTCCGATGAGGAGATCTTGGACCTCTATGCGGCTCGACTCCACCTGGAGTGCCTCGCCGCCCGGGCTGTCGGACCGGAGACGGACTTGTCCGCCGTGAAACGCGCCCTGGAGGACTTCCGCGAGGTGCTGGGCTCGCATGACCCCACCCGGATCGTCGAGGCCGATCTTGCTCTCCATCAGACGGTGATCGATTTGCTCGGCAACGCCTATCTCAGTGGGGTGTACAAGCACTTGAGTACACAATTGCGATACTTCCTTCTGGTGCTCTCCATCGATCAGCACGAGTACGAGGACGTCAGTGGGATCGAGCAGGAGCACATTTCGATCGTCGAGGCACTCGAGAGTCGCGACGCGGCGGTGGCGGAGAACAAGATCGCGGCGATCATCAATGAAAACCGCGACCTCGTTCGCCAATCCATGCAGATCCGGCGGTCAGCACAGGCGACCGGCTGATCTGGTTTGGCCACCCAGCCCGGTATCAGAGCACCAGGTTGCCGACGTCGGCGACGGTCGTGAGGAATCGATCGGCGTCGGCGCGATCGAATGCCATAGGTGGGCGTACCTTCAGTACGTTGCCCTCCGCGCCGCTCGCTGAGATCAAGACATGACGGGCGCGCATCTCGTTGACGATCCTTGCTGCAAGCTCCCCGTCCGGGACGAGTGAGCCGCCGCCGACGACGAGGTCGACACCGATGAACAGTCCCGCTCCGCGCACCTCGGCAACACGGTCAGAGCCACCCAGCAGATCTTGCAAGCCGCTGCGCAGCAGCTCTCCGACGGCGCGGGAGTGCGCGGCGAGTTGCTCGTCCTCGATGACATCGAGGACAGCCGCCGCGGCGGCGATCGAGACGGAGTTTCCACCGAAAGTGTTGAAGTATCTGATGTTTGCGCCGAACTCTTCAGTGACCCCACCACGGAACACAGCCGCCGAAATGGGGATGCCATTACCCATGGGCTTGCCCAGGGTCACGATGTCGGGAACGATCCCATGTCGTTGAAACCCCCACCAGTTGTCGCCTGTGCGGACGAATCCAGGTTGGACCTCATCGGCTATGTAGAGTCCCCCGACACTGTGGATCTCCTCGATTATCGGAGCGAGCACGCCACGCGGATCGGCGAAGATGCCATCGCTGGAGAAGATGCTGTCGGCGATGAAGGCGGCGATGCCGAATCCGTGCCGCTGCAGGTCAGCAACCGCTGCTCGGACCTGGGTGCGCATGTGCGACGCGATGTCATCCTCACCGAACCGGAGCGCATCAGGGGGGTCGATGACCCGAACGTGGGGACCCAGCGGGGAGCCGGCGCCCAGCGATGGTGACATCGCCGCAATTTGGGCCGTAAGGCCGTGATACGCGTTCGAGGTGACGATCACACCTTCCTGACCGGTGGCGTAACGGGCCACTCGCATTGCGAGATCGTTGGCCTCGCTACCGGTGCAGGCGAATGTGACGCGGTCCAGCTCCGGCGGGAAGGTTGCAAGCAAGCGTTCGGAGTAAGCCGCCAGGGAATCCTGGACATACCGCGTGTTGGTGTTGAGGGTTGCCGCCTGCCGACTCACCGCCTCGACGACCCTGGGGTGGCAATGTCCGACTGCGGGAACGTTGTTGTAGACGTCGAGGTAATCGACCCCGTCGGCGTCGAACAGGTGAGCTCCCCTACCGCGGACGATTTCTACCGGCTCTTCGTAGAAGAGCCGGTAGCCGGGTCCTAGAACGTTGTCGCGCCGCTGCACCTTTTCACGCATCTTCGGCGGCAGGTCGCCGGTGGTGGCGGGGTTGAACCCGTTGATCATGGTGCGTACGGGCGCCGCCAAGCGGTGTGATGTCACGCGTTCCTCACTCCTTCAGACTTGTCCCGCACGGATGTGGCGAGCTGGTGCAGTTCCTCGACGACGCGGTTTCGCGGGACGGTGAGGCCCCCCTGCAAGCGCGCCCAGTCGTGCGTGGCATGGGTCAGCAGATAACGGTGACGGTCGGGTGATCGCTCGGCTTGCCACGCCGCCACCAATGCGCGCAATAAAAGACGTGCCGGAGTGCTGTCGGCAAGCACTTCGATCTCGATCTCACTCAACGCCGTCGCGCGTAAGTAGCCGCGCAGCAGATCGAGGGGACGACTCCACGGTGACGACGCATCGACACCCAATTGATTTGCCATCGGCACGCTCACGTCGAAGACGACTGCCGACCTCACGACATCGCCGAAGTCGATGACGCCGCTGACGACGTTCGTCGACGCCATGTCCACCACGACGTTGTGGGGGCTGAAGTCGCCGTGGACAACTTGTTTGGGCAGCCTCGACAGCACTGGGGTGACGAAAGCGTCGAATCGGTCGAAGACCTGTTCGGCCGCCGAACGGTGGTCGGGGTCGGGGACGTAGTCGCACATCACGCGCATTTGTGTGAAGTTCTGCAGATCCCAGATCAGGCGGCGTTCTGCCCTCGGGTGATCGAAGGTCGTTAGTGCCTGGGTGACCCGTGCCAGCATCGCGCCGACATCTTCGAGCTGGACAGGCGAGGGGCTCACGTCGGCGAGTAGCTGACCCTGCATGAACTCCAAAACACGCATCACCCGTGGAAAACGACCGTCGCGCTTCGGCAGCAGGACGCTTTCGCGTCCCTCGAGGGTTCTCACCAGGCGCTGGATGGGGAGGTCGGGCGCATGCGCCTCCAAATGAAGCACAGCGGCCGTCTGCAGTGAAACGATGTCCGGGTCCTCATCCGGCGGTGAGATCTTGACCAGGAAATCGCCGCTGGGTGCCCGAAGACGGAACGTGTCGTCTTTCTCGGTCGCAATTCGTTCGATTCTTCCCATCAACCCAAAGTGCACGGCCAACAGGCTCGACACGACGGTCATCTCCATGGAGGGGCGGTCCGAGGCGCCGATCCCGGACTCGCTGACGATCTCGCCGAATGTGGTGTCTTCAATCATTCGCACGACTGAGGGCAGCTAGGACCACCAAATAGTGACCGCGCATTTCTGCTCGATTGTTCCACAGATGAACAGTACCTCATTCCTATGACTCGGCAAGGCCGCTCATCCGCGAGTGCCGACACGACTTGCAGCTTCAGCAATCGACTTGTCGTCGGCGAACAACGTTGCCCGCGTACGGCAATCAAAGAATCCACTGAACCACGTAGTCCCTGTCGAGCAGGAGCGATCGAATTTGCCGAAGACCGTCGGCGTCGAATCCATAGGGGTTCTGGAGCAGTTGACATTTGCCGCAGACACGCCACAAGTCCGACGAACAACTGGCCGTCTCACGCTCGCAGCATGACCTTGATGGCCTGACGTTGGTCCATCAGGGCGTAGGCCCGTGGAGCCTCGGTCAGCGGTAGCTCCTGATCGAAGACGCGTCCGGGTTCGATGCGTCCGTCGAGCACCTCGGGCAGGAGTTCGGCCATGTAGTCGCGGACCGTGGCAATACCGCCACGGATGCCGACATTGGACACGAACAGTTCGCGCACCGAGATTTCTCCACCGGTGACGGGCACGCCGACGAAGCCGACGTTGCCGCCCGGCCGAACCGCTCGAATCGCCTGCGACATCGACTCTTTCGTCCCAACGCACTCCAAGGCGAACTGCGGGCCGACGCCCTCGAACATGTCCTTCAGCCGTGCGATACCGTCGTCCCCGCGCTCGGGGATGATGTCGGTGGCGCCGAATTTGGCGGCCAACGCCTGCCGGTTGGGATGGCGCGACATCGCCACGATGCGCTCGGCCCCGAGTCGCTTGGCCGCGATGATCGCGCACAAACCCACTGCCCCATCCCCCACGACGGCGACGGTGGATCCGGGCGTCACTCCCGCGCAGATCGCGGCGTGGTGACCGGTGCCCATCACGTCGGACAGGGTTAGCAGTCCGGGGAGAAGATCGTCGTTCACCGCATCGGCGGGCACGGGAAACAACGTCCCGTCCGCCAGCGGCACCCGAACAAGCTCTGTTTGGGTACCAGCGGAAGCGCCTTCGTTCTCGATGTCTGCGCCCCAAAGGCTGCCATGCAGGCAATGAGCGGAAAACCCGGCGCGACAAAGCACGCACGTGCCATCGGCGATGTAGAACGGCGCGATGACGAAGTCTCCCGGGCAGACCGTGCGGACACTGGCACCGACTTGCTCGACGATGCCGACGAATTCGTGCCCCATGCCGCGGTCGTGGGCGGGCGGACGAAAGCCGCGGTAGGTCCACAGATCGGAGCCGCACACGCAGGAGGCCACGACGCGAACGAGTGCGTCACGGCCGCTGGCACTCGGGCCTGTCAACAACGTGGGAGCAGCACCGTTCTCCACACGAACGTCATGTGCTCCGCGGATATGGACGGTCTTCACTGGCATCCTTGGGTCGTTCGAACCGGTGGTGTGCGCACGTCGGTGGCCCGCGGTCGCAACACTGGCTTGGCCGAACAGGCCGGTGCAGCCACGAAGCGGGGCGGGGCGTCGTCGAATACGGCTAGAGAATGGTGCTCAAGAAGGTTCGGGTTTCTGGCATTTGGGGATTGTCGATCACCCGGGACGGGGGGCCGTCCTCGACGACAACCCCGTCAGCCATGAAGATGACTCGGTCCGATACGTGGCGGGCGAAGCCGACCTCGTGGGTGACGACGATCATCGTCATGCCGGTCGCGGCGAGCCGTTTCATCGCTTCCAGCACCTCCCCGACGAGCTCGGGATCAAGCGCCGACGTCGGCTCGTCGAACAGCATCACCGACGGTTTCATCATCAACGCGCGTGAAATGGCCACCCGCTGCTGCTGCCCGCCCGACAGCGTGCTTGGATAGGCGTTCTCCTTGTCGGAGAGGCCGACGTCGGCGAGCAGTGAACGTGCCTCCGCGACGAGCTCGCTCCGCCCCCGACGCTGCACCTTGCGAGGGGCCTCGATGAGATTCTCCATCACCGTCATGTGGGGAAACAGGTTGAACGACTGGAACACCATGCCGACTGATTGGCGCTGCTCGGCGGTGTCACGCGACCGCATCTCGTGCAGTTTGCCCCGCCGGGCGCGGTATCCCATGACGAATCCATCAACGACGACGGCGCCGGCGTTGGGTCGCTCAAGGTGATTGATGCAACGCAGCAAAGTGCTCTTACCCGAACCTGACCGGCCCAGAATGCAGACCACTTCTCCTCGATTGACTTCGAGATTGACCCCCTTGAGCACCTCCAGTCCGCTGAAACTCTTCTTCAGATCGATGATTCGGACGATGACGTCGCCGGCGTTGCCGGAGGGCGAGTCGGGCACGTCGTCTACTCCTATGCGAGGCACATCGAGGCTCTCGATCGTCGTGGTGGCGCTTGGGCGCAGACTGTTGATCACGCCGGAGCCTCCGCAGCCGTGACGCGGTTCTGGGGACGACCCGGCTTGGCCAGCTTCGGAACGGGTGCGCCAGTCGCGCTACGGCCGTAGTACCGCTCGATGCGCCGTTGAGCGACCGTCAGGACGCTGGTACACAACAAGTACCAAATCGACACCACGATGAGCAGCGGAATCGTTTCGAAGTTCTGCGAGTAGATGAGCTGCGCCGAGTAGAGCAGGTCGGTAAGCGCAATGATGCTGACCAGCGAGCTGTACTTGAGCATTCCGATGACCTGGTTGCCCGTCGGGGGATGATCACACGCAGGGCCTGCGGCAGGATGATGCGGCGGAACACCAGCGTTTGACTCATGCCAAGGGCTTGCGCGGCTTCGGTCTGCTGACTTGGCACCGCGAGCAATCCGCCACGGATGATCTCGGCCATATAGGCAGCCTCATTGAGGCTGAGGGCGAGAAGCGCGACGACCCACACCGTGAGGACTTCGTTGGTGCTGCCCCCGATGAACTCTGGCCCGCCGAACGGTATACCAATACTGAGCCGAGGATACAACGCTGCGAAGTTGAACCAGAAGATGAGCTGGATGAGCAGAGGCGTCCCGCGGAAGAACCACAGATACAGGCCCGCCAGGTAGGACAACACACGGTTCTTCGACACGCGGAAGACGGCGAGGATGACCCCAAGAACCAGACCCATCGACATAGAGCACACCGTCAGGATCAAGGTCGACCGTAAGCCGGACAAGATCTGTGGATCGAAGAGGTAGAACCACACGCGGCCCCACTGGAAGTTGTCGTTGGTGACCACCGAGTGCAGGCCCAATGCGCCAATGAGCAACACCACAGCGGCCGACGCGATCCTGAATGGGTGCTTCAGGGGCACCACCTCGGTGGGCGGAAGCTGATCGATCGGCAACCGCTCGTGTGCGTTGCGGCGCGTGCCGATTGATCTCGTGGAGACACTCACTTGGTGGTCTTCTTCGCGCCGTCCACGATGCGCGAGTACACCTCGGCTGCCTCCACCTGGCCCTTGTCGCCGTCTTTGAAGTACTTGCCTGTGATCTCGGCGTAGTCACCGGACTCGATCAGATGATCGAGGGCCTCGGAAATGGCTTCCGTCATCGCAGCGGTGTTGTCGTTGTTGGGAAGAGCAAAGCCTGTCGGCAACAACGGAACAAAGCCCACTTCGACCGCCTTGAACTCATCGGGCGACTGCTCGACGAGAAGGCCAGCAGTACCCTCATCTGTGAGGTTGGCATCGATACGACCTTGCTGCACAGCGAGATTCACAGTCGCCTGGTCTTGGAACGTCTTGGCCGTGAAGGTCTTGCCGGCAGCTTCGCACGCCGCCTGAATCTTGTCGAGCACCGCGGCCTCCTGGGATCCACGCACCGCGCCGACGGTGAGTCCACACGCTTCCACCTCCGTGCTGATCGAGGCGGGCAGCGTACTGGCCGGGGGGACCACCAGAAGGTCGCGGGTGGTGTGATTGAGGACGAAAGAGACGGTCTCGAGTCGCTCGTCGTTGATACCGATGTCGCCGACCGCGAGGTCGTAACGCTGGGCCTGTAGACCAGTGATGATGCCGTCGAACGGGATCATCGAGTACTCGGGCTTGAGGCCGAGTATCCCCGCTACGGCGGTGGCCATGTCGGCGTCGAATCCGGTGGGCATCGAGGATCCGGACAAGGGTGCGATGACTGCCGGTGCATACGCGGCGGCGGCAATCTTCAGCGTGCCGGTCTCCGCTATCGACGGCGGCACGAGATCGGCGATCTCCTGGATCTTCTCCGAGGGTGCGCTGCTGGCAGCGGTGTCCCCAGTGGAGCCACCGCATGCAGTCACGACCGACACAAGTGTGACAGCAGCGATTGCGCCGACGATGCGGTTGCGAGGCCCGGTGGCTCTCTTCATGCTCTGGCTCCTTTTGGGGGTGTACCTCAATAGACTGCTCATTTTCGCCGTACTGTTGAGTTGTAGAACAGTTCTAACCCATGCAGAAGACCCTCGCAACCGATCCGTGGCCAGTGGAGTGACTCGTAACAGGACCGTCATGCGTGCCCATGACGCCTGCGGCAGCGAAACACTCGCGACATCCCCGACCGAGCAAGCGAACCAGGCAGTGGCCGCAGACATGCGAGCGGACGTCGGTCCGCGCGGCGCCGTAGCGCGCACGCTCAAGCGCGACCTCGCGCCCGAATGGGCATCGCCATGTACTTCACGTCGAGGAACTCCTCGATCCCGAGGCGGCCACCCTCGCGACCGAGGCCCGACTGCTTGATACCACCAAACGGGGCTGAGGGCGTAGACACGAGGCCCGTGTTCAGGCCGACCATGCCGACCTGCAAGCGTTCGCCGACTTCGAGAGCAAGGTCGACGTCCTGGGTGATCACGTAACCGACAAGCCCCCATTCGGTGGCATTGGCCTTGGCGATGACCTCCTCGACCGTCTCGAAACTCTGAATCGCGGCAACGGGCCCGAAGATCTCGGTGGAGGTCAGGTCAGAGTCGGGGTGGACATTGGTCAACACCGTCGGCTCGATGAAGTAACCGATGCCGCCCGGGACGTGACCGCCACCGACCACCGTCGCGCCGCGTGCGATCGCGTCTGTCATCAGGCGAAGGACTTTGTCGCGGCTGACCGCATCGATCATGGGGCCGACCTGAACGCCGTCGGTCATTCCGTTACCCACCGGCATGGCGGTCATCCGATCCGCGAGAGCCCGCGCGAATTCGTCGACGAATGAGGAGTGCACGAACATCCGGTTGGCGGCGGTGCAGGCTTCCCCCATGTTGCGCATCTTCGCCTGCACAGCGGCCTCCACGGCCACCTCGAGGTTGGCATCGGGCAACACGATGAAGGGAGCGTTTCCGCCGAGTTCGAGCGACGTGCGGACAACTTGCTTGGCCGCCTGTTCCAGCAGCAGTTTGCCCACGGCGGTCGAGCCGGTGAAAGACAGCTTGCGAATCGACCCGCCGGTGAGTATCGGCTCGACGACCTCAGCCGCCCGCGAGGTCGTGATGACGTTTACCACACCGTCCGGTAGACCGACGTCCTGCAGAATTTGCGCAAGCGCGAGACTCGTCAGCGGAGTCTGCGGAGCCGGCTTCAGCACAACGGTACAGCCGGCAGCGAGGGCTGGACCGATCTTCCGCGCACCCATCGCGATCGGAAAGTTCCACGGAGTGATCAGCAAGCACGGCCCGACCGGTTGACGCATCACTATGGTGCGCGCCGAACCGTCGGGACGCTGCGTGAAGTCACCGCCAACGCGCACCGCCTCCTCTGCGAACCATCGGAAGAACTCGGCCGCATACGCGACTTCCCCGCATGCCTCGGCGAACGGCTTGCCCATCTCAGAGGTCATGATGAATGCGAGGTCGTTCTGCCGCCGCATGACCTCCTCATATGCGCGGTACAACAGCTCGGAACGCACGCGAGGCGCCGTGGTGCCCCAGAGGGTTTGTGCGCGGACCGCAGCATCCACCGCTTCCAGCGCGTCGTCGAGACCCGCATCGGCCACCTGGGCGATGACGTGCTCGGTGGCTGGGTTGACGACGTCCATGCGGGCGCCGTCGCGGGCAGGTCGCCAGCTGCCGTCGATGAGCAGACCGGTCGGTACCGCGGCGAGCGCCGCCGCGTTCTTCTGCGGTTGGTCAAGGGTGGTCATGACATGCCTCCTTGGTCGGGTCGAGTGATGCGATGTTGACCACCCGAGACACAGGAGATCTGGGGCCGACGACCGAAGCCGCCAGCGACGGCCGACCTGGCCGTGACGGCTACGAGCCTGCCGCTCCCTTGCCATGCCACAGGACGCCCCTGCTCACCGTACGACTGTATGACAGTTGAACTATTCGTCGCAACCGCCCCGAAGCGCAGGAAGTCGAAGAGACTGCACCGATCAGCGGGTTCGAGGAACAGCTACCGCCGAAGGCGCTCCAGAAAGACAGGGACGATCTACTGTCCTACAATAGGACATCGAACGGTAATGCACTCCGCCTTCCTTAGGACGCTCATGCCCGACCCACTGCTCGAGCCGCTGACGATCGGCTCGGTCACGATCAAGAACCGCATCTTCAGTAGCGGGCACGCTCCCGCCGGCTATCTGGACATCAACGACCAGCCTGGCCTCCGCTACGCGCTCTACCAAGAGGAAAAGGCTCGCGGCGGTGCGGGCCTCGTCATGTTCGGCGGTTCCAGCTACGTCGATGCCGACTCCCGCAGTCACTTCGGAGCCTTCGATGCCAGTTCGGACGAGATCGTGCCGTTCTACCAAGACCTCGCAGATCGTCTCCATCGCCACGGGGCGAAGACTTTCGTGCAAATAACGCACCTCGGGCGTCGTGGCGATGACAAGTCCGGTTCGTGGCTACCGACGATCAGTCCATCCGGAGTGCGGGAACGGGCGCACCGCAGCTACCCCAAGACGATGGAAGACTTCGACTTCAAACGCGTACAGCGAAAATTCGTCGAAGCAGCACTGCGCGCGCAGGCCGGCGGCCTCGACGGAGTGGAGATCTCTGCACACGCAGGTCATCTACTGGACCAATTCTTCGCCGATCGAACCAACTACCGCGATGACGAGTACGGCACCCGTGATCTCGAATCCAGGATGAGATTCGCCCTGGAGGTGCTCGCCGCGGTAAGAGCGGCGGTCGGAACCGAATTCGTCGTCGGCCTGCGCATTCCTGGCGACGAGGGTTCAGCCACCGGCATCAGCCCCGACGACTGCGTCCGGATTGCGCAGCGATTCGCAAGCACCGGTCAGGTCGACTACTTCTCAGTGGTCTACGGCAGTGGCTTCACCCACCGCGAGCTCGCCGACCTCATCCCCCCGACTGGCCGTGAGCTAGGGGGTCACCTGCCGGTCGCCGCTCGCATCCGGGCGTCCGTCGACATACCCGTGATCCATGCGGGCCGAATCGCCGACCTGGCAACCGCTCGCTACGCCATCCGCGAGAATCTCGTGGACATGGTTGGTATGACTCGCGCGCACATCGCCGATCCGCACATCGTTCGCAAGCTCGAGTCAGGTCAGGAAGAACGTATACGGCCATGCGTCGGAGCCAGCCAATGCCTGAGCGCGGAGACGCTGTGCATCCACAACCCCGCCACCGGTCGTGAGGAGACGATCCCCCACCTGACGACACCGTCAACTGTGTCGTTGCGCGTCGTCGTGGTCGGCGGAGGCCCCGGTGGCCTGGAAGCGGCGCGCGTCAGCGCCGAACGCGGTCACCGCGTGACGCTGTTCGAAGCATCCTCTCAGCTCGGTGGACAGGTGCTTCCCATGTCTAGGACCCACCGACAATCGGAGAAGCGGTCTATCACGGAGTGGCTCGCCGCCGAAGCCCGCCATGCCGGAGCCGAACTGAAGGTAGACCACTATGTCGACGGAGAGGATGTTCTGGCGCTCGAGCCGGACGTCGTCATCGTCGCTACGGGCGGGTTGCACAGAACCGATCTCCCCGACGGCGGTGGTCATCTCGTACAGACGACGGTGGACGTCTTGAGCCGCGGGCCGGGATCGAATACGGCATACCTTGTTTATGACGACCACGGTGGCGAACAGGCGCTCACGGCGGCCGAGCACTTGTTGAGTGGCGAAGGCAACACCGTCGAAATCGTCACTGTCGACGGAGACATCGGTTTCGAGGTAGGGCACACCATCATCCCCGATTTCAAGCGGATTCTCTTCGCAGCGGGCGCCACGGTTGTTCCCAACAACGAGGTGCGGTCAGTCACCAAAACTGACGGCAAGCTTTCGGTCAGCCTGATGCACATCTACACCGATCAAACCTCGACGCTCGTCGCAGACGTCGTAGTGGTGGAGCAAGGCACCGAACCCAACACCGACGTTTACGAACAGCTACGCGAGAAATCGACGAACCGAGGTGAGGTTGATCTCGAACTGTTCAAGACAGGTATTGCCCAGGCCTCTGCTGGTAGTGGATTTCAGTTGTTCCGGATTGGCGACGCCGTATCGCATCGAGGCGTCCATTCGGCCATCTACGACGCGCGTCGTCTCTGCATGAACCTCTAGGGCTGGACTCGAACAGCGCTTCGCTGAAGTTGTTGCCGCAGAACGTCATCGGTGAGGATTTACACCGAGGTCGGCTCGGCGATTCCAGGCTCAGAGCTCTTGTTACATCACCGTCAGCCACGGCACGCAAGTAAAAACCACGCGCAACCAGCGCTATTCATCAAGATCATCATCCGCCCTCGGTATCACCTCAGTAACAGCCTGATCAGCAAACCCCGCCAACCATGGACAACCCCGGTTGTCAGCACTATCGTCATCTGCACCTCGCACAGACGGGAGGCAGGATGACCCAACACAACCCGGCTGATCCGCTGGGCCCAGATTCGTTGACCTGGAAGTACTTCGGCGACTTGCGCACCGGGCTGCTCGGGGTGTGGATCGGGGCGATCCAGAACATGTACCCATCACTGGGCGCCGGTGTCGAAGACCATTCGATCCTGCTGCGTGAGCCCCTGCAGCGCGTGGCACGGTCGGTCTACCCGATCATGGGCGTCGTCTACGACGGTGACCGGGCCAGCCAGACCGGAGCGCAGATCAAGAACTTCCACACCACCATCAAAGGTGTCGACACCCATGGTCGCCGCTACCACGCGCTCAACCCGGAGACCTTCTACTGGGCCCACGCCACATTTTTCGTGCTGATCCTCAAGACGGCAGAGTACTTCTGCGGCGGGCTCACCGAGGCGGAGAAGCGGCAGCTGTTCGACGAGCACATCCAGTGGTACCGGCAGTACGGCATGAGCATGCGACCGGTGCCGCAGACGTGGGAGGACTTCTGCGAGTACTGGGAGCGCACCTGCCGCGACGAGCTGGAGATCAACCGGGCGACGCGCGACATCTTCACCATCCGAATCCCGAAGCCGAAGTTCGTGCTGATGCCCACCCCGGTGTGGGATCAGCTGTTCAAACCGATGGTGGCCGGGCAACGGTGGATCGCCGCCGGACTGTTCGACGAGAGTCTGCGCGAGAAGGCCGGCATGCGCTGGACCCCGAGCGACGAGGTGCTGCTGCGGCTGTTCGGCAAGGCAGTGCAGGTGGCGTTCCTGGTGGTGCCCGACGAGATCCGATTGCATCCCCGAGCACTGGCGGCGTATCGCCGGGCCTCCGGTCAGGACAGCCCCGACGCGCCGTTGGTCGAGGCGCCGTTCTTCATGGACCCGCCGCGCGACCGCAAGGGCATGCCGATGCACTATGTGCCCAAACGCCGCTCCCCCATCCCGAAGGTGCTGACCGAGACCGCAGGCACCTTCGTGCACACGACGTTCTCGTTGGCCGGATTCCGCCCCGCCAGGGGCCGACGTTCGGCAGCATGATCTGACCGATACAACACAACCGAATCGAGACACCTTCAATGATCGAGTGGTCCGACGTTGACCTCGCGGTGCGTGACGCCGTGCGCCAGTTTGTCGACAAGGAGATCCGACCGCACGTCGACGCCCTGGAAAGCGGCGAGATGGAGCCCTACCCGATCATCCGGAAACTGTTCACCTCCTTCGGAATCGACGTGATGGCACGCGAGTCCTTGGAAAAACGGCTGACCAGGTTGCGCGACGGCGGCGAGTCCAAGTCCGGCGGTGGTGGCGGGATGTTCGGTGGCGAGCAGGGCGGCATGGGCTTTGTCGTGATCAGCGAACTCTGCCGGGTGTCGATGGGCGTGGTGACCGGCATGGGTGTCAGCCTCGGCCTCACCGTTCCGACCATCCAGAGCCGCGGAACGTTGGCACAGCAGGAACGCTGGCTACCCGAGCTGGTCACTTACGAGAAGGTGGGTGCCTGGGCCATCACCGAACCCGATTCGGGATCCGACGCCTTCGGCGGCATGAAATCGTATGTGGTGCGTGACGGTGACGACTACATCCTCAACGGCCAGAAGACATTCATCACCAACGGTCCTGACGCCGACGTCGTCGTCGTGTACGCAAAGCTGGACGAGGGCGACCCGAGTATCGACAAACGAGACCGCAAGGTTCTGACCTTCGTCCTGGACAGGGGCATGGAGGGGTTTGTCCAGTCGAAACCGTTGCGCAAGATGGGTATTCACTCATCCCGCACCGGCGAGCTGTTCTTCAACAACGTCCGCCTCGGTCGTGACAGGCTGCTCGGCGAAACCGAGAACAACGCCTCCGGAGACGGCCGCGACAGCGCCCGCTCCAGCTTCTCCGCCGAACGCATCGGTGTGGCAGCGATGGCGCTGGGCGTCATCGAAGAGTGCCTTCGCCTGTCGGTCGACTACGCCCGCACCCGCACCCTGTGGGGCAAGGAGATCGGCCAGTTCCAACTGATCCAGCTGAAGCTGGCCAACATGGAAGTGGCCCGGATGAACGTGCGCAACATGTTGTTCCGCGTCATCGAGGCCGGGCAAACGGGAGCGGCTATCTCACTGGCGGAGGCATCGGCCATCAAGTACTACTGCTCTCAAGCGGCCACCGACGTGGCGATGGAGGCGGTGCAGCTCTTCGGTGGCAACGGCTATATGACCGAGTACCGGGTGGAGCAGCTGGCCCGTGACGCCAAGTCGCTGATGATCTATGCAGGCAGCAACGAAGTGCAGATCACCCACGTCGCCAAGGGCCTTCTGCGGGAGCACTGAGAGCGGCCTGCAGGTCGAACGCTTTGAAAATGCCCGGCTCTGAGCGACAAATCAGCGACAAACCGAAATGTCGGGCGCCCGTGCCAGGGCGCTGACATGACCAACGGCGTACCGGTGCGGGGCATCGAGTTGCGGTACCTACTGACGACGTATCTGTTCGACCATGGACCGTCAACCGTTGATGAACTCGTTGCCGGGCTGGCCTGTCAGGGCTTCGACATTGTCGGCCGGCCGTCGAAGGCGGTCTCGGATGCGTTGCGCTGGGAGATGCGCCACTACCGGGTGGCGCGAAGCGGCGTAGTCGGTTGTCGCTGAGATGTCGCTCAGAGGCGGGCATTCTGAAAAGCACTCCGCCCGCGGGCGGATGTGACTACTGAGCGGCCCGGTGCGCGGCCGCACTCTGATACAGGCAGATTGCCGCGGCCGCAGCCACATTCAAACTCTCAGCGCCACCGGACATCGGAATGCTCACCCGGACATCGGCAGCGGCAGCCACCTCGACAGGTAATCCGTGCGCCTCCGAACCGAACAGCCAGGCCGTCGGCACGCCGAGATCGACGTCGTCCAAGGATCGTTCTCCGTCCAACGTCGTCGCCATCACCACCAACTCGGCGCCCACCAGATCGTTGATCAGACCCAGCGTGTCAGGGGCTTCGACCACGGGAATCGAGAAGATGCTGCCCGCCGAGGATCGCAGGCACTTCGGGTTGTACGGGTCGACGCTGTTGCCGGCCAACACCAAGGCCGAAGCGCCCATGGCGTCGGCCAGCCGGATCAAGGTGCCGGCATTACCGGGATCGGAGGTCTCTACGGCCACCGCCACCAGACGGGGCGAGCCCTGGAGCACGTCGGCGAGCGACACCGACGGCAGGCGGCATACCGCCACCAAGCCGACGGGAGTCACCGTGTCCGACAACGCCTTCGCGGCGCGCTCGGTGACCAGCTGGACGGACACACCATCCAGCAGCGCAGCGAAGCGCTCCAACGCGGCCTCGGTGACGTACACCTCCTCAACGAGACCACGCCGCAGCGCTGCCTCGACGAGGTTGGGACCTTCAGCGAGGAAACGTGCGGCGTGGCGACGTCCGGAAGGTTTCTGCAGCTTCAGCGCGGCAGCCACCCGGTTGGAGCGCTCGGTGAGCGTCAGGCAGCCTCTCCAGCGGGCGCGTTGACGTCAGCGGGCAGAGCGGCCTTGGCGACCTCGACCAGTGCGGTGAACGCGGCCGGATCGCTGATGGCGATCTCCGACAGGTTCTTGCGGTCAACCTCGACACCGGCCAGGTTCAGACCTTGGATCAGCCGGTTGTAGGTGATGTCGTTGGCACGGGCCGCGGCGTTGATCCGCGAGATCCACAGCTTGCGGAACTCACCCTTGCGCGCCCGGCGATCCCGGTAGGCGTAGGTCAGTGAGTGCAGCTGCTGCTCTTTGGCCTTGCGGTAGAGGCGTGACCGCTGCCCGCGGTAACCCTTCGACGCCTTGAGTACTGTGCGCCGCTTCTTCTGGGCGTTGACTGCGCGCTTGACGCGTGCCATGGATGTTCCTCGTTCTATCTAAAAATCGGTCAGAAGGTCAGTGGGTCTAGCCGTTGAGCATCGCTTTGACACGCTTGGTGTCGGTGGCCGCAACCACGGTGCGGCCGTCGAGACGACGGGTGCGCTTGGTGGCCTTGTGCTCGAGCAGGTGGCGCTTGTTGGCCTTCTGCCGCACGACCTTGCCGGTGCCGGTGGTGCGGAAACGCTTGGAAGCGCCGCTGTGGGTCTTTGCCTTGGGCATGTGGTCCTCAGTTCTGCTGGGTGGTGTCTGGGTTATCGGTGGGCTGTGCCTCCGCGCCGCCAGAGCGAGGAGCGGGAGTGGTGTCCGCGTCCTGAGCTGCCTTGGCGCGAGTCTTCGCACCGCGGTGCGGTGCCAGCACCATCGTCATGTTTCGGCCGTCCTGCTTGGCGGACGTCTCGACGAAGCCATAGTCGGCGACGTCGGCGCCCAGGCGCTGCAGCAGTCGGAAACCCAACTCGGGCCGGGACTGCTCACGTCCGCGGAACATGATGGTCACCTTGACCTTGGACCCTGCTTCCAGGAAGCGGACGACGTGACCCTTTTTGGTCTCGTAGTCGTGCGGGTCGATCTTGGGACGCAGCTTCTGTTCCTTGACGACGGTCTGCTGCTGGTTCTTGCGAGATTCACGCTCTTTGAGTGCCGTCTCGTACTTGAACTTGCCGTAGTCCATGATCTTGCAGACCGGCGGCTTGGCGTCTGGCGCCACTTCGACAAGATCGAGATCGGCATCGGCGGCGACGCGCAGAGCATCTTCGATGCGCACGATGCCGACCTGCTCGCCACCCGGTCCGATCAAACGGACTTCGGGTACGCGGATGCGCTCGTTGATGCGGGTCTCAGTGCTGATGGGGCCTCCCTGGTTGTTCCACTGTCTTTGACCGCAAAACAGCCGGGAACACCACATCATCAGCAAAAAAGCCCTGCACGTAGCAGGGCCCAAAGCCGACCGGTCGCGGAACAAACCGCCTGCGCATGACGCAGAAGCGACATCTAGGATGTCGGTGACCGGACCGTTGCACCTGTGCGGTGAACGGTGGGAGTGGGACTCCACTTGCTGTCCCTGGCGTGAGCCGGGACGGTCGCGCATGGAAGTCTATCAGGCATGACGGAAGATCCCAGAATCGCTGCACCCGCGGACGCTCAGGAGGTTCGCGAACTCGCCGAGGTACCCGCCGTCGAGGTGATCACCAGATCAGCGGTGATGTTGATGAGTGCCGCCGCCGAGAAGCTCGGGCTCTCCCATCCCGACCCCGACGAGAGCCCCTACCGCGACCTCGACGAGGCCCGCCGGCTCATCACCGCACTGGCCGGGTTGGTGACGGCGTCGGTCGAGTACCTGGGCCCGCACGCCGGACCCGTGCGCGACGGGCTCAAGAGCCTGCAACTGGCGTTCCGGGAAGCCAGCGCCCACCCGGACGAACCGGGCAAGGGCCCGGGCGAGAAATACACCGGCCCGGTCTGGTAGCCGGCCGCGCCGTGGCCAGGGTTTCTCCGCACTATTTGTCGAGCCAGCGAATATCCTCCCGGCCATGACCCTCGTCGACCGTACGGTGAGCCGAACACCTTCCCGCTACCACTGGGTCCCCGCGGCGGCCGGTTGGACCGTCGGCGTCATCGCCACGTTGTCGCTGTTGGCCAGCGTCTCGCCGGTGGTGCGGCACGTGATCAGGATTCCCCGCGAGTTCGTCGACGACTACATCTTCAACTTCCCCGACACCAGCTTCGCGTGGGCATTCGTGCTGGCGCTGCTGGCTGCGGCATTGGCGGCGCGCAAACGCATCGCCTGGTGGATCCTGCTGCTGTACATGGTGGCGGCGATCATCGTGAACATCGGCGATCTGGTCAGCGGCGACGAGTCGATCCGCGAGGATCTCGGCGAGGTCATCGGCTTGATCTTCCATGCTGCCGCCATCGCCTTCCTGGTGATTGCCCACAAGCAGTTCTGGGCGCGGGTGCGCCGCGCCGCGCTGTTCAAGGCCGTCGCGACGCTGCTGGCCGGAATGGCACTGGGCATCATGGTGGGCTGGGGGCTGCTGGAACTGTTCCCCGGCAGCCTGGAGCGCGACTACCGGCTTGCCTACTCGATCAACCGTGTGGTGGCCTTCGCCGGGGTGGACGGCGGGGCGTTCGACGGCCAGCATCCCAGCAGCGTCGTCAATGCACTGCTCGGCCTGTTCGGGGCGCTGGCGCTGATGGTCGCCGCGATCGTGCTGTTTCGTTCACAACAAGCCGACAACGCTTTGACCGGCGAGGACGAATCCGCGATCCGCGGGCTGCTGGAGGTGTTCGGCAAGAACGACTCCCTGGGCTACTTCGCCACTCGCCGCGACAAGTCGGTGGTGTTCTCCCCCGACGGCCGGGCGGCGATCACGTACCGCGTGGAAGTTGGGGTGTGCCTGGCCTCCGGTGACCCGGTGGGTGATCCCCGGGCATGGCCGGGCGCCATCGAAACGTGGCTGCGACTGTGCGAAACCTACGGCTGGGCCCCCGGAGTCATGGGTGCCAGCGCGCAGGCGGCACAGGCGTTCCGCGATGCCGGACTGCACGCGCTGGAACTCGGTGACGAAGCAATCCTGTACCCGGATCGCTTCAGGCTGTCCGGGCCGGACATGAAACCGGTGCGACAGGCCGTCACCCGGGCCCGTCGTGCCGGGCTGACCGTCCGGATACGCCGCCACCGCGAACTGTCCGCCGAAGAAATGGCCCAGGTGATCGAACGCGCCGACGCCTGGCGCGACACCGAGACCGAGCGCGGGTTCTCCATGGCGCTGGGCCGGCTGGGTGATCCGGCCGACGCGGATTGCCTGCTGGCCGAAGCAGTCAGTCACGAGGGCGACAAGGAAGAAGTCGTGGCCATGCTGTCGCTGGTGCCGTGGGGCAGCAACGGGGTGTCCCTCGATCTGATGCGGCGCTCACGGCAGTCCCCCAACGGCACCGTCGAACTGATGGTCAGCGAGCTCTGCCTGCAGGGTGAGAACCAGGGCATCACCCGGATCTCGCTGAACTTCGCCATGTTCCGCTCGGCGTTCGAGGAAGGCGCACAACTGGGCGCCGGACCGGTGGCCCGGCTGTGGCGAGCCCTGCTGGTGTTCTTCTCCCGCTGGTGGCAGCTGGAGACGCTGTACCGATCCAACATGAAGTACCAACCGGAATGGGTGCCGCGCTTCGCCTGCTACGAGGACGCCCGGCTGGCCCCACGCGTCGGCGTGGCGTCGGTGATCGCCGAGGGCTTCCTGGTGTTGCCGTTCAGTCGGCGCAACAAACAGCACACCGGTCAGCACTCGGCGGTACCCGAGGCGCTGGCGAAGACGGGTGCCCTACACGGGGACGGCAGCACCCCGGACGCCGCCGCACTGCCTGAGGATCCGTCCCAGGAGACCGGCACACCTCGATTGCCCGAGCAGGTCCGGGTCCGGATGGCGAAGCTGAAGTGGTTGCAGGACAACGGTGTCGACGCCTACCCGGTGGGCCAGGAACCCAGCCACAGCGTGGCGTCGGCCCTGGCCGAGCCCGACGGCACCGGTGTCACAGTGGCCGGACGCATCCTGCGACTGCGTGACTACGGCGGCGTGCTGTTCGCGCAGTTGCGTGACTGGTCCGGGGAAACACAGGTGCTGCTGGACCAATCGGTGCTCAGCACAGCCGATTTCACCGCCGCCATCGACCTGGGCGACCTGGTGGAGGTCAGCGGGACGATGGGTGTGAGCAAGAACGGCACCCGTTCGATCCTGGTGGGCAAGTGGCGGCTCATCGGCAAGTGCCTGCGCCCGCTGCCGGACAAGTGGAAGGGCCTGACCGACCAGGAGGCCCGCGTGCGCGCCCGCTACGTGGACCTGGCCATCAACACCGAGGCCCGCGACTTGATCCGGGCCCGCAGCCAGGTGCTGCACGCCATCCGGGAGACGTTGTTCGACAAGGGATTCCTCGAGGTCGAGACACCGATCCTGCAGCAGATCCACGGCGGCGCCAACGCCCGGCCGTTCACCACCCACATCAACGCCTACGACCTGGATCTGTATCTCCGGATCGCCCCCGAGCTGTACCTCAAACGACTCTGTGTCGGCGGGGTGGAGCGGGTGTTCGAGCTGGGCCGCGCATTCCGCAACGAGGGGGTGGACTTCAGCCACAATCCCGAGTTCACCCTTCTGGAGGCCTACCAAGCGCACGCCGACTACCTGGTGTGGATAGACGGCTGCCGCGAACTGATCCAGAACGCCGCCATGGCCGCCAACGGCGAGCACGTCATCATGCGCCCCGGACCGGACGGCAGCCTGGAACCGGTGGACATCTCCGGACAGTGGGCGGTCAAGACCGTGCACGACGCGGTGTCCGACGCTCTGGGTGAGCACGTCGACGTCGACACCGACGTGCCCGCGCTGCGCAAGCTGTGCGACGCCGCCGGCATTGCCTACCAAACTCATTGGGATGCAGGCGCAGTGGTGTTGGAGATGTACGAGCACCTGGTGGAGGACCGCACCGAGGCGCCGACGTTCTACACCGATTTCCCCGCCTCGGTGTCGCCGCTGACACGTCCGCACCGCAGCAAGCCGGGCGTTGCCGAACGCTGGGATCTGGTGGCCTGGGGTGTCGAACTGGGCACCGCCTACAGCGAACTCACCGATCCGGTGCTGCAACGCAAGCGGCTGCACGAGCAGTCCATGCTCGCCGCAGGCGGCGACCCCGAGGCCATGGAGCTCGACGAGGACTTCCTACAGGCCCTCGAATACGCGATGCCGCCCACCGGTGGGCTGGGCATGGGTGTGGACCGCATCGTCATGATGATCACCGGGCGGAGCATCCGCGAGACACTGCCCTTCCCCTTGGCAAAACCTCGCTAGCTCACAGCAGGCTCGCAGCGACCCGTCAGGATCGCGGGTCACGATTGTTACGTGCCCATTTCGCTGCTGCACGGTGTAGTGCCGTTTGTGACACAGGCGGTGGCCGCCGCGACGCTGGTGGCTGCCGTCGGCTGGCGGACCCGACGCTGGCGTCGGGTGTTCGTGCCGTTGAGTGTGCTCGCCGGCGCCGCGTTGACGCTGTGGCTGTACTGGTACATCGCTGACGAAGGCTGGGGTGGCACACCCCCGCCGGGCGGTCTCTGGGCCTGGGTCGGGTTGACCGGCGTGGCTATCGGCGTGCTGGTACTGGGTTGGCGAAGCGCACGAGGGTGGCGCCGCGCGGCATCGGTGTCAGCGGTCCTGCTCTGCGTCGTGAGTGCAGCACTGAGCGTGAACCTCTGGGTGGGTTACGTGCCGGACGTGCAGGCCGGATGGAACCAGCTCACCGCCGGGCCGCTGCCGGACCAGATCGACGCGACGGGAGTCAGTGCACTGGTTGCCAATACGCGCGAACAGCATCGACTTCCGGCAAAGGGCAGCGTGGTCGAGGTGAGTATCCCCGGCGACGCCTCGCACTTCGCCCACCGCGACGAGTTCGTGTACCTGCCGCCGGCGTGGTTCGCCACCAGTCCCCCGCCGCAGCTTCCGACCGTGGTGATGATCGGCGGCGAGTTCAACACCCCGGCCGACTGGATGCGTGCCGGAAACGCGATCACCACACTGGACACCTTCGCCGCCGCCCACCACGGCAATGCGCCGGTGGTGCTGTTCGTCGACGCCGTCGGCACCTTCCACAATGACACCGAATGCGTGAACGGACCACGGGGCAATGCGGCCGACCACATCACCAAAGACGTTGTTCCGTATGTTGTTTCACACTTCGGAGTCAGCCCCGACCGGACCGGCTGGGCCGTCGCCGGTTGGTCGATGGGCGGTACCTGTGCCGTGGACCTGGCAACCATGCACCCCGATCAGTTCAGTGTGTTCGAAGACATAGCCGGCGACCTGGCGCCCAATGCGGGCACGCCGGAGCAGACCTTGGCCCGACTGTACGGCGGCGATTCCGCGGCACAGGCGAGCTTCGACCCCACGACGGTGATGACACGTCACGGACCGTACACATCGGAGGCCGGACTGTTCGTCAGCCCGCTGGCCCAATTCGGCCAGGCAACCCAAGCACAGGCCGCACAGGCCTTGAGCACCGTGGCGCGCACCGAAAACATCACCTGCTCGGTGGTCACGATGCCGGGCAACCATGACTGGACCTTCGCCACCGCAGCGTTCTCCCAGACCTTGCCGTGGCTGGCCGATGCCGTGCACACCCCGTCCGGAGCAGGCACGTTGGCGTCCTAACGCCGCTCCAACAGCAGGTTTGGTGAACTGGTGATCCCCACAGTTCAAGGAGAACCCAATGCCCAGACCCAGCCGGATCGCCATGACAAGTCTGGTCGCGCTGGCTGCCGCTGCGACGGTGGCGACGCCGACGGCCCAGGCGCTGCCACTGGACGGTCCGCTGATCCAGACCACCTGCAGCTACGCACAGATCGAGGCGGCTCTGCGAGTCGAAGCACCGCAGGCCGCTGATCGACTTGCCGGTAATACCAACGCCCAGAACCGGATCCAGGAACTGCTCAGCCTGCCGGTGGATCAACGGCAGGCTCGCATCCAGGGATTCCTGGACCGCAACCCCGATATGGCCAGAATCGCCGAGGAGAGGCGGGCCACACCTGCCGGTCAGCAGATGATGGCGCGCATGGCGCGAGTTGCCGAAACCTGCCCGAGCTACTGAGCAGGCAGGGCCACCGACACCGCCAGACCACCCTCGGCGCGGGCCGTCACCCGCAGACTGCCTTGGTGCGCGCGCACGATGGAGCGCACGATCGACAGCCCGAGGCCCGCGCCTCGGGCGGTGCTGTTGTCCCCCGATTCGGCTATCCGATCGCCGCCCCAGCGGCGGAAAGGTTCAAGCAGTCCGTCGACCGCGGCAGCCGGGATGACGGGCCCGGAGTTCTCGACCGTCAACTGTGCACCGTCACGCACCGTCACCCTCACCCATCCCGACCTGGATGTGTTGTGCCGGATCGCGTTGTCCACCAGGTTCTGCGCCAGCCGTTCGAGCAGCACGGGGTCGCCGAGGGCGGTGACATCCGATGTCGACACCGACACCTCGACGCCCACTCGGTCGGCTTCCGGCTGAGCAATGGCAACGGCGCGCTGCACCACCTCCGCAAGATCCACCGGCACCCGCTGGGCCAACCCCTCCTCACTGCTCGCCAACGTGATCAAGCCGTCGATCAGGCGTTCGTTGCGTTGGTTGACCTGCAGCAGGGTTGCACCCAGGCGGCGGGTGTCCTCCGAGACGTCGGGGTCGTCGAGAGCCACCTCGATCAATGTCCGGTTGATGGTCAACGGCGTACGCAGCTCATGGGAGGCATTGGCCACAAAACGACGTTGACCGTCGAAGGCACGATCCAGCCGTTCCAGCATGGCGTCGAAAGTGTCCGCCAAGTCCTTGATCTCGTCATCAGGCCCCCTCAGGGCGATGCGTTCGTGAAGGTTGCGGTCAGCGACTCGCCGGGCGGTGGCCGTGATGTCCTGCAGCGGTGCCAACGCGCGCCCGGCCATCAGCCAGCCGAATCCGACGGCGGCGATGCCGGTGGCGCCCAGCGACACCAGCGACCACACCAGCATGGTGCGCAGGGTCTCGCGGCGCTCCTGCTCTGCCTGCGCGACGATGGCCGAGAACAAGTCATTGGCCAATGGTTTGTCGGGAAGCTCATTACGGCTGAGGAACTGGCGCACCAATCCCTGGACGGCGGCGCCGGGACGGCGGTCCATCGACTGCGCAAGGTTGAAGTACATCAGCGCCACCAGTACTGCCCCGGCGAGGAAGAAGGCGCCTCCGTAGAGCAGGGCCAGTCGCCAGCGGATGGTCGACCGTTTCATGAAAGCCGGTATCCCACACCAGGTTCGGTGTCGATCACCGAAGGATCTCCGAGTTTTCTGCGGACCATCATGATGGTGTAGCGCACCACGCCGGTGAACGGATCGACGTTCTCATCCCAGGCCTTCTCCAGCAGCTGCTCGGCGGACACCACCCCGCCGTTGGCCCTGAGCAACTCTTCGAGCACCGCGAACTCCTTGCGTGACAACGTGATCGGCGTCCCGTTACGCGACACCGCGTGGCTGTGTGGGTCCAGCCGGATCCCAGCGCGCTCCAACACCGTCGGCGCCGCCGGACGGGCACGTCGCGACAATGCCTGCACCCGGGCCACCAACTCGGCGAAGGCGAACGGTTTGGTCAGGTAGTCGTCGGCCCCCAGCCCCAGTCCGGCCACCCGTTCCTCGACGCGGGTGGCGGCGGTCAACATCAGAACCCTGGCGGCGGCGCCGGTCCGAGCCAGCTCCACACAGACGTCGTCTCCGGAGCGGCGCGGCAGATCACGGTCGAGCACGATCACGTCGTAGTCGTTGACCGTGGCACGCTCCAGGGCAGCCTCGCCGTCATAGACGACGTCGACCGCCAAGGCGTGCCGCCGCAACCCGGAGGCGATCGCGTCGGCCAGCAGTTGTTCGTCTTCCACCACGAGAACTCGCATCAGACCATCGTGCCCGGACGTGGCGTTAGGGCGTCGTGAGGTCAGCTCACGGCGGTGCCGGCGGTACGGTGAGGTCATGCCGGACGAACCTGTCGAGCAGCCGATCATCGACGCCGAGTTGGTGCCCCCAGCCGAACCGGTGCCGGTGGCCCCTGAGGAGACCGGCTACACCCCGGGCGGTGTACCCACCTTCGACATGGTGCGCGAGAAGATCGAGACGCGATACGGCACCGCGATCGGCGCAGCCGAGCTGGACGCTGCCACTCCCGAAGGCCGCAGTGTCGACGAGCAGTACGAGGCGCGACAGCGGGCCGCGGCGGAACGCCTGGCGCAGATCCGCGAGCAGATGAAGTCGGACGACAGCTGAGGACGTTCACCGAAGCCGAGCGCCGGGCCCGGTTGGCGCACCGCCATTTCCTCGCTGAACCGGATGGACAACTCCCGATCCCGGAGATGACGACGGCGCTGGTGGGCTGGCATGCTACCGATCCGGCCACGCCGTACCTGTCACTGTGGGCCCGGCGGCCGGGATTCACGGTGGACGCCCTGGACGCCGAGATGTACCAGCACCGCAGACTGGTCAAACAGCTGGCGATGCGACGAACGCTGTGGCTGGTCAACTCCCCTGACCTTGCGATGGTGCTGCCGGGCGCCAGCGCTCGGGTGGCCGACAACGAGCGGCGGCGGCTCATCGCCGATGTCGAAGCCAATGGCGTGGCCGCCGACGGTGCCGCCTGGCTGAAGACCGCGACCACGGCGGTGCTCGCACACCTCGCCGAGCACGGCGAGGCCAGCGCCACACAACTGCGCACAGCATTGCCGGAGCTCACCGGAACCTACGATCCGGCCCCGGGAAAGACCTGGGGCGGCGCCGGGCATATCGCACCACGCGTCATGACTGTCATGTCGGTGCACGGAGACATCGTCCGCGGTCCCAACGACGGTTCCTGGATCACCTCGAGGCCACGCTGGGTCAGCGCCGAGCAGTGGGTGGGACGTGTTGACCGGTTGCCCGCCGATGAGGCCCGCGCCGAGCTGGTGCGGACCTGGCTGCGAGCTTTCGGGCCCGCCACTGTCACGGACCTGAAGTGGTGGTTCGGCAGCACCCTGACCGCGAGCCGCGCTGCGCTGGCCGCCATCGGGGCGGTGGAGGTCGACCTGGACGGCACTCCCGGATACGTGCTGGCCGATGATGAAGAGCCGGACACCGCGCCGGAGCACTGGGTGGCGCTGCTGCCCAGCCTCGACGTCACCGTGATGGGCTGGTTCGAACGGGACTGGTATCTGGGCGGCCACCGCGGCCAGTTGTTCGACACCAACGGCAACGCCGGGCCCACCGTCTGGTACGACGGCCGCGCGATCGGCGCGTGGAATCAGGACACCAGCGGCAGGGTGCAACTTCACCTGCTCGAGGACCCCGGGTCCGGAGCTCGAAAAGCGTTGGACCGCAAAGCCGCCGAGCTCACCGACTGGCTGGCGGGAACCAGGGTGAACCCCCGGTTCCCGTCCGCACTGTCCAAATCAATCGCTATGCGCTGACTTTGCGCTTACGGGTCGTCTTCTTCGGAGCGGGTTTGGCCGCCGGCGCGTCCAGCACTTCCCGCAAGAACTTGCCGGTGTAGCTCTCCGGTACCGACGCGACGTCTTCCGGCGATCCTTCGGCCACCACGGTTCCGCCGCCGGACCCGCCCTCGGGGCCCATGTCGATGACCCAGTCCGAGGTCTTGATGACATCGAGGTTGTGCTCGATCACGATGACCGAATTGCCCTTGTCGACAAGGCCGTTGATCACCCTCAGCAGCTTGCGGATGTCCTCGAAGTGCAGACCCGTGGTGGGCTCGTCGAGGATGTACACGGTGCGGCCGGTGGAACGTTTCTGCAGTTCGGCAGCCAGCTTGACGCGCTGAGCCTCACCACCGGACAGCGTGGGCGCCGGCTGCCCCAATCGGACGTAGCCGAGGCCGACGTCGACCAGGGTCTTGAGGTACCGGTGAATCGAGCTGATGGGCTCGAAGAACTCGGTGGCCTCCTCGATGGGCATGTCCAGCACCTCGGAGATGGTCTTGCCCTTGTAGTGCACCTCGAGGGTTTCCCGGTTGTACCGAGCGCCGTGACACACCTCGCACGGCACGTACACGTCCGGCAGGAAGTTCATCTCGATCTTGATGGTGCCGTCACCCGAACATGCTTCGCAGCGACCACCTTTGACGTTGAACGAGAACCGCCCCGGCTGGTAACCGCGGACTTTCGCCTCGGTGGTGGCCGCGAACAGGGTGCGGATCTTGTCGAACACCCCGGTGTAGGTGGCCGGGTTGGACCGCGGTGTGCGGCCGATGGGCGACTGGTCGACTCGCACCAACTTGTCGAGATGGTCGAGCCCGTTGATCCGGGTGTGCCTGCCCGGCACCTGACGGGCACCGTTGAGCTTGTTGGCCAGCACCGTCGCCAGAATGTCGTTGACCAGCGTGGACTTACCCGAACCCGACACCCCGGTGACCGAGGTGAGCACGCCCAGCGGGAACGCCACATCGATCTCTTTGAGGTTGTGTTCGCGAGCGCCGACCACGGTGAGCTGGCGCTTGCGATCCACCGGGCGGCGGATGGCGGGCACCTCGATGCTCTCTCGGCCCGACAGGTAGGCCCCGGTGATGGACTTCGAGTTCTTCAGCAAGTCTGGGTACGGCCCGCTGTGCACCACGGTGCCGCCGTGTTCACCTGCGGCCGGGCCGATGTCGACCACCCAGTCCGAGTGCGCGATGGTGTCCTCGTCATGTTCGACGACGATCAGCGTGTTGCCGAGATCCCGCAGGCGGGTGAGGGTTTCGATGAGGCGGCGGTTGTCGCGTTGGTGCAGACCGATGGACGGCTCATCGAGGACGTAGAGCACGCCCACCAGCCCGGAACCGATCTGGGTGGCCAGCCGGATGCGCTGCGCCTCACCACCTGACAAGGTGCCAGCGGCGCGCTCCAGCGACAGGTAGTCCAGACCCACGTCGAGCAGGAATCCCAGCCGGGACTGCACCTCTTTGAGTACCTGGCCGGCGATGGCGGTCTCGCGGGCGCCGAGCGTCAGCGCGTTGAGGAAGTCCGAGCAGTCCGCGATGGACAGCGCACACACCTCGGCAATGGACATCTCGCCGAGGTCACCCGCAGACAGCGTGACGGCCAGGATCTCCGGCTTGAGGCGGGTACCGTTGCACACAGGGCACGGCACATCGCGCATGAAGCCCTCGTAGCGCTCCTTCATCTGCTCGGAGTCGGTCTGCTCCATGCGACGTTGCAGGAACGCCATGACCCCTTCGAAGTCCGCGTAGTACGAGCGGGTGCGGCCGTAGCGGTTCTTGTACCGGACGTGGACCTGGTGATCCGAGCCCTCGAGGATGGCCTTGCGTGCCTTGGCGGGCAGCTTCTTCCACGGCGTGTCGACGTCGAAGCCCAGCTCTTCGCCCAGGCCGGACATCATCCGGGTGAAGTACTCGGCCGTCTGACCCATGGCCCACGGCGCCACCGCACCCTCGGCCAGCGTCATCTCCGGATCCGGGACCACCAGTTCGGGGTCCACCTCTTTGCGGATACCGAGACCCGTGCACTCCGGGCAGGCGCCGTAGGGCGAGTTGAACGAGAACGACCGAGGTTCGAGATCGTCGACCGCCAGGGCGTGCCCGTTGGGACAGGCCAGCTTTTCGGAGAAGCGCTGCTCGCGGTGTGCCGCGCCCTCCTCCTGGTCCACGAATTCCAGGACCACGATGCCGTCGGCCAGGCCCAGAGCCGTCTCCACCGAGTCGGTGAGGCGCTGCTTGGAGGACGCCTTGACCGTGAGGCGGTCGACGACCACCTCGATGTCGTGCTTCTCCTGCTTCTTCAGCTTCGGCGGATCGGTCAGCGGATACACCGTGCCGTCCACCCGGACGCGGCTGTAGCCCTGGCTGTTGAGCTTCTCGAACAGGTCGACGAACTCACCCTTGCGCGTGCGGACCACCGGCGCCAGAACCTGGAAGCGGGTGCCCTCTTCCATGGCGAGCACCTGGTCGACGATCTGCTGCGGAGTCTGCTTGGCGATCTTCTCGCCGCACACCGGGCAGTGCGGGCTGCCGGCGCGGGCATAGAGCAGACGCAGGTAGTCATACACCTCGGTGATGGTGCCGACGGTGGACCGCGGATTGCGGTTGGTCGACTTCTGGTCGATGGACACCGCGGGCGACAGGCCCTCGATGAAATCCACGTCAGGCTTGTCCATCTGGCCCAGGAACTGCCTGGCGTATGCCGACAGCGACTCCACATAGCGGCGCTGTCCTTCGGCGAAGATGGTGTCGAACGCCAGCGACGACTTGCCCGACCCCGACAGCCCGGTGAAGACGATGAGGGCGTCGCGGGGCAGGTCGAGGTCGATACTGCGCAGGTTGTGCTCACGCGCACCTTTGACGATCAGGCGCTCTGCCACCCGGTACCTTTCAGCTTGTTTCTGCAGTTCGTGACCGGTTCCCCGGAACCGTCACAGACGTTGCCGTCCATGCTATGTGCCCCTACCGACAAGTTTCCGGTGGGCAGTAACCTGACCACCATGACCGTCATCGATGACCAGTACACCGGCCATGTCGAACCAGGCACCGGAGCCCGGCGCTCACTCCCTGCGGCCTCCCTGGTCAAAGTGTCGGTGGGCCCGATGGACAACAACGCTTACGTGGTGACGTGTTCCCGGACCGGGCAGTCACTACTCATCGATGCTGCCAACGACGCCGAGACCCTGCTCGAGGTGCTCGAGGCCCACGCCCCGAAGTTGGCGCTGATCGTCACCACCCACCAGCACCACGACCACTGGCAGGCGCTGGAAGCGGTGGCCTCGGCCACCGGTGCGCCCACCGCGGCCAGCGCCGTCGACGGCAAGGAACTGCCGGTGCCGCCCAGCCGGGTGTTGGCCGACGGGGACACTCTCACCATCGGTGAGCTGTCCTTCGACGTGATCGCCCTGCGCGGCCACACTCCGGGTTCGGTGGCACTGGCCCTCGGCGGCGAGGCCACCGGCGGGGTCACCCACCTGTTCACCGGTGACTGCCTGTTCCCGGGCGGGGTGGGCAAGACCTGGCAGCCCGGAGATTTCGAGACGCTGCTCGGCGACGTCTCCACCAAGGTGTTCGACGTCTACGACGACGCGACGGTGGTCTACCCGGGTCACGGTGACGACACCACCCTGGGCACGGAGCGCCCGCACCTCGGCGAATGGCGCGACCGAGGATTCTGACCTAGGTGGTGTGCACGATCAAAACGTCCGTTTTGGACCGCGGTGCCGACCTACCCGCGACCTAGGTGGTGTGCACGATCAAAACGTCCGTCTTGGACCGCCGTGCGACATTGGCAGGCACCGAACCGAGCAGGCGACCCGCGATGGTGCTCAGCCCGACATTGCCCACCACCAGCAGGTCGGCCTTGACCTCATCGGCCAGTTCGACGAGGGCGTCGACGGGAGCACCCACGATGGGCCGCTCCTCGATGTTGGCCGCACCTGCGGCTTTGGCACGGTCTTTGGCCTCACGCAGGATCGCGTAGATGGGCGCGTTACCCGAGAGCTTGTAGCCCTCGTCCTTGAGGATGTCGGCGCCGCGGGAGTCTTCGGCAGACGGGAAGTAAGCGGTGGCGATGATGACCTTCGCGTCCGGATCCGAGGCCAGAGCTCCCGCCCGATCGACGGCACGCAGCGAAGAATCCGAGCCATCGGTGCCGACCACCACGGTCTTGTAGCCGCTCATCCATACCCTCCAAGAAGTTCGATCACAACCGTTCCGGTTACAACGCCAACCGAAACAGTAACCCGTTACCAGTGGGCATCGGGCACATTTGGCGGACACATACGCCCGGATCCGCACGCCGATTGTGTTCCCGACCTGCAGAAAAAGCGGTGCACCAACCAGTCGGGTGAGCTTGCCGACACGTGTCAAACATCTCAGCCTCCACGTTGCCCCCACCACAGTGGAGATCCCACGGTGAGCCGGACCACTTGGCGGACAACACAACTCGAGGCCTGTCCGTCGGGGGCGAAAGATGTTGCCACGAGCGGTTTCCCCACATGCCAAGATCACTGCATGACGCTGTTCTTGCTTCGGTCCGCGATCACCGGATTCGCCCTGTGGGTCGTCACGCTGCTGGTCCCCGGCATCTATTTCGTGGGTGGCGAGGACAGCACCGCAGCGCGCGTCGGGATCATCTTCGTGGTGGCAGTGATATTCGGGCTTGTCAACGCCATCATCAAGCCCATCGTCCAGTTCATCGCCATCCCGCTCTACATCCTGACGCTCGGCCTCATCCACATCGTCATCAATGCGTGGATGCTGTGGGTCACCTCCTGGATCACCCGCAACACCACCCACTGGGGCCTGGACGTCGACGAGTTCTGGTGGACCGCGATCTGGGGCGCGATCGTGCTGTCCATCGTCAGTTGGCTTCTGTCGCTTCTGATCCCGGACACCACCCGCAGCTGACTGCTACAGCTGCGGGCGGCATCATCCGAGCTCAGCCCCAACCCTCGCGGCGGTCCGCCGGCGGGGTACCCGGCAGGGTCACGCCATCAGCGTCCGTGGCGGTCGCCGACCAGCTGGTGCCCTCACAGATGAAGCTGGTGGGATTCAGCGGGATGTTGTCGGGCAGCGGCACCGGAATGCCTGGGATCTCAGGCAGGTCCAGACCCGGCTGCGGGAACAGGCTCGCGAATCCGGAGGCATTCGCCGGCGGAGCACCCAGAGTCGGCTGCGGGATCAGGCTGGTGACCCACGACGACGTGGTACCCAGCACCGGCAGCACACCCGGAGGCATCTGCGACGCCTGATCGAACACCTGCGCGCCGGGAGTTCCCGGTGCCGGCGGCGTCGTCAGACCCAGGTCGGTGGCAGCCGATGTCCCGGAGACCGGACCCGTTGGGGGCGTGTTGATCTGGATACCGGTCGGAATGCTGGTGCCGGGACCACCCGGGCTCGGAGGAACCGCGGCAGGCCCACCGGTCGGCACACCACCACCGGGCACACCCGGCCCCGGCGGAGTCACACCCGGCACACCCGTCGGCACACCACCACCGGGCACACCCGGCCCCGGCGGAGTCACACCCGGCACACCCGTCGGCACACCACCGCCCGGCACACCCGGCCCCGGCGGAGTCACACCCGGCACACCCGTCGGCACACCACCACCGGGCACACCCGGCGTGGGCGGGTTCCCGATTCCGATTCCGGTCGGGATCCCCGCCGGCGGTCCGCCGACCACCGCGGGAGCACCAACGGGCTGGCCGACACCGGCGGCATCAGCGATAGGCGCGCCGGAAGCATCCGAGATCGGCGCACCCGGGACACCAGGCAGACCCGCGGCGCCACCGGCACCGCCACCAGCTCCAGCACCCTCACCGGCACCTCCGGCCGGAGCGGCCAGCGCCGAGGCGTCGGCGATCGGGGCGCCACCCGGAGCACCGGGCGGAGGGATCGGCGCACCACCGGCGTCGGCGATGGGAGCACCCGCGGGCAGACCGCCCGGAGGGACGGCGCCGCCACCGGGCAGACCGGCGGGCACAGCCGGGGCAGGCGGTCCGGGCGGGGTCACCAGGCCGCCGTTGTCGACAACCGGGATACCTGGAGTGCCCGGTCCCGGCGGGGTCACCACACCACCGTTGTCCACCACCGGAACACCAGGCGTACCCGGTCCCGGCGGCGTCACCACACCACCGTCGTCCACCACCGGAACACCAGGCGTACCGGGTCCCGGCGGCGTCACCACACCACCGTCGTCCACCACCGGAACACCAGGGTTCCCGGGGTGGGCGGAGTGTCGATGCTTCCGGTCTCGACCACCGGCGCGCCGGGCGCACCCGGAGCGGGCGGAGTCACCACACCGGCGTTGTCGACCACGGGAGCCCCCGGGACACCGGGAGCCGGCGGTGTCGAGATTCCGGTGTTCTCCAACGTCGGCACACCGGGGTCGACCGGCAGCGGCGGGGTGGAGATACTGCCGGAATCCACGATCGGCGCGCCCGGACCACCCGGCACAGGCGGGGTCGAGACATTGTTGGGCTGCAAGCTCGGAGTGGCCGGGTAGCTGCCGCCCGGCGGGATGTTGATGCTCGGCGGCTCGACGGTACGCAGCTCGGGAGTGGGGGGCTCGCCGGGGTTCAAGCCGATGTAGGGCGTGATCCTCGGCTCACCCGGCGTGCCCGGAGTACCCGGGGTGACGATCTGGTGCGTCTCGACCAGCGGCTCGCCCGGGGTGGGCGGCGTACCGGGGGTGAACTCCACCCCGTTGTCTCCGGCCGGTCCACCCGGCATCGGAGGTGTCGGAGGTGTCGCGACGTTTCCGGTTTCGACCACCGGTACACCGGGGACGCCGGGAGCGGGCGGGGCCACGATGTTGCCGGCGTCCACCACCGGGATGCCGGGAGCACCCGGGGCAGGCGGATGGACCACAGCGCCGCTGTCGAACACCGGTGCGCCAGGCGCGCCCGGGGCCGGCGGCGTGGCACCAGAACCGTTGTCAGCCAACGGAACAGCTGGAGCACCCGGAGCGGGCGGGGCCACCACCCCACCGTTGTCGACCACCGGAACACCGGGAGCACCCGGGGCGGGCGGTGTAGCACCAGAACCGTTGTCAGCCAACGGAACACCGGGACCGCCCGGAGCGGGCGGAGCCACCACATCACCGTTGTCGACGATCGGCGCGCCAGGAATGCCGGGTCCCGGAGGTGCGACAACACCACCGTTGTCGACGATGGGGGCGCCGGGAACGCCGGGTCCCGGAGGTGCGACGACGCCACCGTTGTCGACGATGGGGGCGGCCGGGATCGGCGGAGCCGGAGGCGGTCCCGTGTCGATGACACCACCCGTCGGGATCGGCGGCGCGCCCTCCGCGGCCGGGGCGATACCGGCGGAGGCATCCATCACAGGCAAGCCTTCGATGCCGGGGGCAGCGGCAGGAGCGCCGGCGCCGCCACCCGGACCTTCACCCGCTCCGACACCTCCGCCGGCACCCAGGGCACCCGCATCAGCGATCGGGGCGCCCTCGGCGCCGGGGGCGCCGGCACCTGCTGCGTCGAGGACCGGCGCACCACCGGGAGGCAGCGCGGTGTCGATGGCGCCGCCGGTCGGGATCGCCGGAGCACCGGGGGCCGGCGGAAGCACGCCCGCGGAGGAGTCGATGGCAGGCAAGGCCGGACCGCCGGGGCCCGGAGGCAGCCCAGCGCCGGAGGAATCAACCAGCGGCGCACCGGGTGTGCCGGGACCACCAGGGAGTGCACCAGATGTCGAGGTGACGCCAGGGCCACCCGGGGTACCGGGACCACCCGGTAACACACCCGTCGTCGACGCGACCTCGGGAGCACCGGGACCGCCCGGGCCACCCGGGATGGCACCGGATGTCGGAACGGCGGCGGAGCCACCCGGGGTACCGGGACCACCCGGCAACACACCCGTCGTCGACTCCACCCCGGGGGAACCGGGACTGCCTGGGAGTGGCGGAGTTCCACCGGAGGTGGAGGTGACCGCGGGGCCGCCGGGGGCGCCGGGGACGCCCGGCAGCGCAGCCCTGGTCGAGGTCGGGGCAGGCCCACCGGGATAACCAGGCAGGTTCGGGGTCACCCGCGCGGTCGAGTCCGCTGCGTCGGTCACGGGCAGCCCGGGCGAACCTGGCAACAAATTGGTGGTCGACCGCAGAAGCTGCTCAGGGCCCATCCCGGGTGAACCGACACCGGGGACTGCTGTCGTGATGTTCTCCACCGAGCCCGGCGTGCCGGGAGTCGCGGGACCGAAGTCCTTGAGAATTCCCACACAGGGGATGCCGGGACTGGCAGGAGCCTCGGCGAGCATCATCGTCAACGGGGTGACGAGCTGAACCGCCCACAGACACCCTGCAGTCGCAGCGGCGCCTATGGCGATGCGATTCGTGGTCTTTGACATGTTCTCCCCGGCTTCTCGTACAGCGGTGTTCGCGGCAGAACGTATCCAGGGTTTGCTGCTTTGCCGGCGCGACAATTCACAGGTTTATGGAACCGTTGCAAAGGAGTGGCGATCCGGTTACCGGACGCCACCGTCTACAGGGGTTTTGCCTGTTGAGCGGAACACCTTGACCGTCCCATCGGCGTGTCGCGCGTCCCACATCCGGGACCTACGCGGCGGCACCGCAAATCGGACGAGGTAAATACACGTTAGCCATTTAGCAGCAAACCAGGGTCGCTGCCAGCCCCGCACACAACGGCGGCGCGGCGCCCCGAGTACCTGGGGACGCCGCGCCGTCGAGCACTTCTGCGTGGGGCTACTCGCGCATGTCCAGCACCGGGGTGGGCCGCCGGAACCCCCGGGTGACCGCTACCAACCACAGGAAGCCCAGACCCAGCCAGATCAACCCGATGGTCAGCGCGGAACTCGACAGACTGGTCCACAGCCACACCGTGAGCACGAAGCCGATACCGGGCAGCACCAGGTTGTTCAGCACGTTCTTCTCACCGGCGTCGACGAAGTAGTGCTTGATCACCGTCAGGTTGACCGCCGAGAACGCCACCAGCGCACCGAAGCTCACCACCGAGGCCAGCAGCGCGAGGTCGATCACGACCGCGAGCAACGAAATCACCGAGACCACCAGGATGGCCCAGGTGGGTGTGCTGAACTTGACTGAGACATGCCCGAACACCTTGCGCGGCAGCACACCGTCACGGCCCATGGCGTACAGGATTCGCGCCACCGAAGCCTGGGACGTGAGCGCCGAGCCGGCGGCACCGGCGACGTAGGCGGCGGTGAAGAACGCCGACAGGAACGCGCCTCCGGCGGCAGTCATGACATCCAGCGAGCCGGAGTCGACATCGGCGAAAGCGTTGGACGGAAACACCAGCTGGGCGACGTACGCCAGGACGATGAACAGCACACCGCAGATGAGCGTAGCCAGCATGATGGCCTTCGGTACATCACGCTTGGCATCCTTGGCTTCCTCGGAAAGTGTTGACACCGCGTCGAATCCGAGGAACGACAGACACAGGATGGCCGCACCGGCCAGCACCGGCGCCAGTCCGCCGGCGCTACCGTCACCGGCAAACGGCGCCATGACATCCACGGTGCCTGAACCGGAGATCGCCACTGCCGACATCACCAGGAACACCACGATGAAGACAGCCTGAACCGCGATGATCAGCACATTGGCTCGGGCCACCGAGACGATGCCGACGATGTTGAGCACCGTGACCGCCAGGATGGTGACGATGATGATGGCCCACTGCGGAATCGCGGGCACAGCGGCGTTCAGGTACAACCCGATCACCATGTAGTTGAGCATCGGCAGGAACAGGTAATCCAGCAGCAGTGACCAGCCGGCCAGGAAGCCGACGGGGGCGCCGAACGTCTTCTGCGTGTAGGTGTACGCCGAGCCGGCGACGGGGTAGGCCCCCGCCATGCGCGCATACGAGCGGGCGGTGAAGATCATCGCCGCAAGGGTGAAGACGTAGGACAGCGGCACTCTGCCACCGGATTCCACCGTGACGATGCCGTAGGTGGTGAACACGGTGAGCGGCACCATGTAGACCAACCCGAAGAGCGTCAGCGAGGGAACCCGAGTGCGCGACGCAGCCTGCCCTCGTTGTCACCCGGAAGAGGCTGGCCGGCCGCGGAATTCGCGGGCGCTGTTGATGACATGGGAATCCCTTCAGTGTGTTGCTGTGAAGACGAGTTGGTGGCGCAGATAGGTGCGCAAGATCCGGATGGCCGGAATGTCCAGAGGCGTTGCGGTGCGAGGGTCGCGATCCAGCCACACCACATCCACGCTGGCGCCCGGTTCTATTCGGCCCCAACTTGTTTCGGCGAATGCCTGGTAGGCCACCCCGGCGGTGCCGGCCAGCAACGCGGCCTCGATGGGCAGAATCTCTTGCGCCGTCCACCCATCCGCCGGCTCACCGTCCACCGTGCGCCGCGACACCGCGACGGCGATGCCGTCCAGCGGAGCCCCCGAGGACACCGGCCAATCCGAACCGAACGCCAGGGCGGCACCCGTTCCCGACAGCGTGTTCATCCGGTACTGCTTGTCGGCCCGCTCAGTGCCCAGCCGCGGGATCGTCAGTTCGGTCATCAGGTCGTCGAGCTGCGCCCACAACGGCTGCATGTTGGGAATGACACCCAACTGCGCGTAGCGGCTGATGTCGGCGTCATCGACCAGTTGGTTGTGCGCGATCACCGGACGGCGATCCCGAACTCCGTTGTTTCGCACCACGTATTCGATGGCGTCCAGCGCCTGGCGGACGGCGGCGTCGCCGATGGCGTGAATGTGGATCTGCAGGCCGAGCTCGTCGACTCGGCGGGCGGCCTCGGCCAGCGAATCGTTCTCCCACACCGTCATCCCGTGGCTGTGCAGACCCGAGCAGTAGGGCTGCAGCAGCGCACCTGTCTCGTTCTCCACCACACCGTCGGCGAAGAACTTGACCGTCTGACAGGTCAGATACGGGGAATCGAGTTCGTCGACACGGCGGCGGGACTCGGCGAACCGTTCGATCTGCGCGTCGAAGTGCCGCGGATCCGCGTAGAGCGCGAGGTTGAACCGAACCCCCAGTTCGCCGCGCCGCGCCGCTTCGAGGTAGGTGTCGACGTCGGCGGGCTCCACCCAGGCGTCCTGCACCCACGTGACGCCCCGGGCGGTGTAGTAGTCCGCGGCGGTGCGCAGCGCGGCCACCCGCACCTCCTCGTCGCGAGGAGGTGCGGCCGCCATCACCAGGTCGACGGCTCCCCATTCGCGCAGTGTGCCCAACACGGAACCGTCTGCACGGTGCGGAATCTCACCCATCTGCGGGTCCGGGGTGTCGGCGGTGATGCCGGCACGCTCCAAGGCCACCGAGTTGCACCACACCGTGTGGTAGTCCCAGGCCCGCAGCACCACCGGACGGTCGGGCACGGCCGCATCCAGCCAGCGGGCGTCGAACAGGCCGTCGGGCGCCAGGCTCGAGTCGTAGGACGCGCCCAGGATCCACTCCTGGTCGGGGTGTTCGGCGGCGTACTTTCCGACCGTCTCGACGATCTCGTCAACCGAGCGGCAAGGCCGCACCAACGGCCCCGCCGCTTCCAGCCCACCGTAGAGCGGGTGTGCGTGGCCGTCACCGAAGGACGGCATCAGGAAGCCGCCGGCCAGGTCCACCACCTCGGCGTCACCCGCGCCGGCCCGGGCGGCGTCCCCGAGGGCCTGCACCACTCCATCGGCGACCAGCAGGGCGTCGGTCTCCCCTGCCGGACCCGTCCAGATCACCCCGTTGGTGAACAGTGTGGCGCTCACTTGACGACCGCCGTCGCGGCGTGGCCGGCACCGTAAGGATGTTGGGTGTCAACGGGTTCGGTGAGTGCGCCGTAGGAGTCCGGCCGCCTGGTCAACAGGAAGGGGAACAGCTCCAGCCAGTCCCGGCGCTGGTCGAGGTCCAGGTCGGCCACCAGGACCGCCTCCTCGTCGCGGGGAGCCTGCACCAGCACCCTGCCATAGGGGTCGGAGATGAATGACGAGCCGTAGAACGACAGAGTGCCTTCGTCGCCGGTGCGGTTGGGCACCACCATGAACAGTCCGCTGTTGATGCCGTTGGCAACGATCACCTGCTGCCACAGCGGCTGAGTGTCGAAGGCAGGGAACTTCGGCTCGGATCCGATGGCTGTGGGGTACACGACGATCTCGGCCCCGCCGAGGGAGTAGGCGCGCGCCACCTCGGGAAACCATTCGTCCCAGCAGGTCGGCATCCCGATGCGCGCGTCCAAGCCGTTCGGTTGGTACACCGGATAGGCGTCGTCGACCGCCGGCCCGGCCCGGAAGTAGGTGTCTTCGTAGTAGCCCGCCGAGATCGGGATGTGCATCTTGCGGGTGCGCCCCACCAGTTCACCCGCCGGCGAAACCAGGATGGCGGTGTTGAAGCCCAGCCCGTCGCCGCCGTCGGCCCGCTCGTACAGCGAGGCGTGCACGTAGATCCCGTGGGCGGCGGCGGCCTCGACGGCGAACTGCCATGTCGGCCCGCCGATGAGCGGCTCGGCGAGGGCACCGGCATTCACCCCCGCCGCCACGTCCGCCGGATACCGCAGCAGCGTGATCTCCGGCAGGAACACCACCCGTGCACCCTCGGCGGCAGCTTGCGCGATGCCGCCGCGCAGGACATCGAGCAGCTCGGCGCGGTCCGGGCGCCACCGGTGCTGCACCAATGCCACCCGAAGCGGCGGCCGGTCGGACGTGGTGGTCCGTGACAGTGGATCGGGCGCAGCGGCCATGACAGTGAGCATCCATCTCCTAAAACGAATGAGTTTCGTTTAGTGTGATACCAACCACAGCCGAGCGCAAGGGACGTGACATGGGTAGACCCCCGGTACCGCTGCTCTCCGCGGACCGCATCGCCGTCGTGGCACTGGAGCTGGTCAATTCGACGGGCGGATTCACCATCCCCGCGCTCGCCCACAAGCTGGGCGTACGGCCGTCCTCGCTGTACAACCACGTGTCCGGGCGCGATCAGATCGTCGAACTGCTGCGCGAACGCGCCATGTCGGGGGTAAAACTGCCCGCCGACGACCCGGAGCGGCCGTGGGCCGACACCCTTGCCGACATCATGCGGTCCTACCGCGACAGCTTCGCCCGCTATCCGCGGCTGATCCCCCTGCTGACCATCCATGCGGTGAACAGCACCCAGGCATTAATCATGTACAACGCGGTGGCGGTGACGCTGGCGCGCGCCGGCTTCACCGCCGCGGACACTCTGCGGACCATCACGCTGATCGACAACTATGTGCTGGGGTCCGCCCTGGACCTGGCCGCACCGGATGAACCGTGGACGGCGAGTGCCGATGTGGGCCCGGACCTGGCTGCCGCGCTGGCCACTGGAGCACCCAAGCCGACCAGGGCCGACGACGCCTTCGAATGGGGTTTGGCGGTGCTGTTGCGCGGACTGGCCCGGTAGCCTGGCGCTATGACGGTCAGACTCCTGGTAGGTGGCGCCTGCGTCGCGTTCGGTGCGTTGACGGCCGGGACCGCGAGCGCCGAACCCGGACCTCCACCGGTGCCCCCGATACCGAACCCGGTCTACGGCCCGGGCTCCATGCAGGAGCCGGTGGGTTATCTGGGCGACATGTGGCAGACCTTCCACACCGAGAATCCGATGGGGGCACTCACCGCGCCGCCGGTACCGGCACCCGGTGCACCTCCCGGAGCCGGCAGCGGCCCGCCGTTGCCACCGGGAACGATCTCACTGACTGCGCCGGGCACATCGACGGCGCCCATGCAGGGCGAGTGGCTGGGACCGCTGCCCGGCATGCCTGCCGCACCGCTGGTGCCCCCGGCCCCCTGAGCGCCGATCCCCTCTGGTTCTCCCCGGGCCTCTACTCGATGAGTTTTGCGGTCTGTCGGTGTCCAACCAGGTGACATCAGCACCCTCGACAGCACCGCACCGGAGGCACTCGTGAGCAGAACGAACCTTTCGATGTCCATCTCCGCCGACGGCTTTGTCGCCGGACCCGACCAGTCCGCAGACAACCCACTGGGTGTCGGTGGCGAGAAACTGCACACCTGGCACATCGGGCCTGCCGCAGACCATCCGGTGAACAAGCAGGTTGCCGGGGAGATGCTGGACGACATGAAGGCGACGATCATGGGGCGCAACATGTTCGGCCCCGTCCGCGGCGAGTGGGGATCCTCGGACTGGCACGGCTGGTGGGGCGAGGAACCGCCGTACCACTGCCCGGTGTTCGTCCTGACCCACTACCCGCATGAGCCGATCGAGCTGAAGGGCGGCACCACGTTCTTCTTCGTCACCGACGGCATCGAGTCCGCCTACCGGCAAGCGACGAAGATCGCGGCGGGTGGGCCCATCTCGATCGCCGGTGGAGCGTCATGCGCCCGCCAGGCACTGGCGGCGGGGATTGTCGACGAGATCGATCTGCAAGTGAGCCCCGAGATCCTCGGATCCGGGGAACGCCTCTTCGAGGGCTTTGCGCCGGGCAATCCCCACCTCGACCTGGTCCGGGTGCTTGAGGCTCCCGGTGTCGCGCACCTGAGGTACCAGGTTCGGCGATGACGCCCCGCTGTGCGAGCGGATGACGGGATTCGAACCCGTGTAAACGGCTTTGCAGGCCGGTGCCTTGCCACTCAGCCACACCCGCACTACCGATGACTGTGCCAAACGGCAGCGACGCGCAACACCGTTGGAATCTGCGTGATCCCAACGGAACGGGATAACGTTCGCAAATGCAGACTTTGCTGGCCGAGGCCGGATTCTTCGATGGGCCCGGGCAGGGCAGCCGGCAGATCATCGAACTGCTGGTGGCCTTTACGCTCACCGCGCTGATCGGCCTGGAGCGCGAGATCCAGGGCAAGAGTGCGGGGTTGCGGACCCAGGCCATCGTGGGTACCTCGGCGGCGTTGATCCTGCTGGTCAGCAAGTACGGCTTCCACGATGTCCTCGCGGCGGGCACCGTCGAGGTCGACCCGTCTCGGGTCGCCGCCCAGATCGTTTCTGGCATAGGCTTTCTCGGCGCCGGATTGATCATCACCCGCCGCGGGGCGGTGCACGGCCTGACCACGGCCGCGGCGGTGTGGGAAAGCGCCGCGATCGGCATGGCCGCAGGCGCCGGGTTGTTGCTGCTGGCCGTCACGGTGACGGTGTTGCACTTCGTCATCGTCCTCGGCTTCGCCCCGGTGGCGCGTCGACTCAACGCCCGGCTGCGCGGCACCATCAGACTGCACCTGACCTATACCGACAACGCGGGCGTGATGCGGCAGGTGCTGCAGATCTGCGACCGGCACCGTTGGCGACTCAATGAACTGGCATCCGACCTGCCGACCGACACACCGTCGTCGGGCGCTGCTCAGGTGGGCGTGACGATGGCACTGTCCGGGTCCGGCATTCTGCAGGCGCCGGCAGTGTTGGCGCAGATCAGCGGCGTCACAGCGCTGCGGCAACTAGACGAGCAGGCCGAGTAGCTCGCACCGTCGCCACTACGCCGACAAGCGCCAGTACCGCGAACACCCCGTACATCGACCGTGCAGCGGACTCGTCACCGCCGTGGCCCAGGTTCACCACCACTCCGGCCAGCCCGGCACCGAAAGCACCGCACATCAGTTGCACAGTGTTGATGGCCGCCGCCGCGGTTCCGCTGTCGCCGGCATCGCCGGCCATCGCCCATGCGGACAGGTGCGGCCAGGCCATCCCGACGCCGACGCCCATCGTCAACAGGGCAAACACCCAGATCGCGACTACCCAGGGCGGGGCATCGACCATCTGCGTCGCGGCGGCCGTTCCGAGACCGACGGCCATCACCGCCGGCGCCACCGCCACCACGCGCCTGGCTGTTGATGGCGAACGCAGAGAGGCGCTGGCGATCTCCCCGGTTGTCCAACCCACCGACACCGCGACGCCGAGAAAACCGGCCACCACGGGCACCAGATGCGCCAACCGCTGGCCGAAAAGCGGCACGTACATGTCGACCATGGTCACAGCCATCAGCACACCCAGCGAGAGATAGATCCACTTCAGCGGTCCCGGCCCAAAAGCACTGCGCGGCAACACCGATACCTTTACCCGGCGATCCACCACCAGGAAGATGCCCATGAGGGCCACGCCGAGCAGCAGCAGGGCCGCGGTGAGCGCCAGGTTGCGCGGTATGCCTGCCACGCTCACTGTCAATGCCGCCGCACCCAAGAGCAGCAGCGACCAGATCGGAATGCGGAACGGGGCCACCTCCTCGCCCGGGCGTCGGCCCGCCAGCGCGAACGGAACCAGTACAGCCACAGCCGCGGTGGCAACCAACAGAAATCCGAAAGCCCACCGCCACAGGCCAAATTGGGCGAAGAGCCCTCCCGCGGCCGGCCCCAGCAGGGTGCCCACTCCCCACATTGCCGCCACCAGCGCCGACGCCTTTGTCCACAATGCCTGCGGCAGAGCCGCATTGATCACCGCGTAGCCCAGCCCCGCCAGCACTCCCCCACCCAGGCCCTGCACCGTCCGCCCGACCAGCAGCACCTCCATGGCGGGCGCCAAGGCGCACAGCACCGTGCCGGCGGCGAACACCGACATGGCGCCCAGGTAGGACACTCGGGGACCGAGGCGCGTGAGAATGGGGCTCACGGTGGTGGCGGCAACCACCGATGCCACCAGGTACACGGTGGTGACCCACGAGTAGAACCGCTGGCCACCGATGTCGGCGACTGCGCTGGGCAGCAAGCTGATGGTGATGAATTCATTGGTGGCATACAGCGCCACACCACCTGCGAGCACAGTCGACGTGCCCACGTTGGCTGGACCAAGCAGCTGACGCCACGTCCCGGTTTCGTTCACGCCGTAGACGGTAGAACCTCAACCGCAGTTCAGTTCAAATCGGCCTACTTCAGTCCGGCGGCGTCCATCCCGCGAAGTTCCTTCTTCAGATCGGCGATCTCATCGCGGATCCGGCCGGCGAGTTCGAACTGCAGGTCGCGGGCCGCGGCCATCATCTGTTCCGTCATGTCCTTGATGAGGTCGGCCAGCTCGGCCCGCGGCATACTGGAGGTGTCGCGGCCCTCGAAGACGCCGGCGCTGACCGCTCGGCCCTTCTCCCCCTGCGCTCGGCGGCCGCGTGACGAGTTGCGACCGGACCCGCCGACCTCCACCGTGTCACTGTCATCGGCCTCTCGGTACACCTGGTCGAGGATGTCGGCGATCTTCTTCCGCAGCGGCTGCGGGTCGATGCCGTGCTCCTTGTTGTAGGCGACCTGCTTCTCCCGGCGACGCTCGGTCTCTTCGATGGCGACTTTCATGGAGTCGGTGATCTTGTCGGCATACATGTGCACTTCGCCGGAGACGTTGCGGGCCGCGCGGCCGATGGTCTGGATCAGACTGCGCGGTGAGCGCAGGAACCCTTCCTTGTCGGCGTCGAGGATGGCCACCAGCGACACCTCGGGCAGGTCCAGGCCCTCACGCAGCAGGTTGATGCCCACCAGCACGTCGTACTCACCGAGGCGCAACTGCCGCAGCAACTCCACCCGCCGCAGGGTGTCGACCTCGGAGTGCAAGTAACGCACCCGGATTCCCATCTCCAGCAGATAGTCGGTGAGGTCCTCGGCCATCTTCTTGGTCAAGGTGGTGACCAGCACGCGTTCGTCACGCTCGGTGCGCAGCCGGATCTCAGCGATCAGGTCGTCGATCTGGCCCTTGGTGGGTTTAACGATCACCTGCGGATCCACCAGGCCGGTGGGCCTGATGACCTGCTCGACGAATTCGCCTGCGGCCTGGCTGATCTCGTAGTCGCCCGGAGTGGCCGAAAGATACACCGTCTGCCCAATGCGGTCGGCGAATTCCTCCCACGTCAGCGGGCGGTTGTCGACCGCCGAGGGCAGACGGAAACCGAAGTCGACGAGGTTGCGCTTGCGCGACATGTCGCCTTCATACATGCCGCCGATCTGCGGCACCGTGACATGGGACTCGTCGATCACCATCAGGAAGTCTTCGGGGAAATAGTCGATCAGCGTCGCCGGTGCGGTGCCCGGACCCCGGCCGTCGATGTGCCGCGAGTAGTTCTCGATACCCGAGCAGAAGCCGACCTGCTTCATCATCTCGAGGTCATAGTTGGTACGCATCCGAAGTCGCTGCGCTTCGAGGAGTTTGCCCTGACCTTCCAGCTCAGCCAGGCGCTCCTCGAGTTCAGCCTCGATGCTGGAGATGGCCATGGCCATCCGTTCCGGGCCCGCCACGTAATGGGTGGCCGGGAAGACCCGCAGTGAATCGACCTGGCGGACCACATCACCGGTGAGTGGGTGCATGTAGTACAGCGCCTCGATCTCGTCACCGAAGTACTCGATGCGCACCGCCAGTTCCTCATACGACGGGATGATCTCGACGGTGTCGCCCCGCACCCGGAAGGTGCCCCGGGTGAAGGACATGTCGTTGCGGGTGTACTGCACATCGACCAGCAGACGCAGCAGCCCGTCCCGCGGCACCTCGTCGCCGACCTTCAACTCCACCGAGCGGTCCAGGTACGACTGTGGCGTGCCGAGACCGTAGATGCACGACACCGACGCCACCACCACCACATCGCGCCGCGACAACAGATTGGACGTGGCCGAATGGCGCAGCCGCTCGACGTCGTCGTTGATCGAGCTGTCCTTCTCGATATAGGTGTCCGTCTGCGCGATGTACGCCTCGGGTTGGTAGTAGTCGTAGTACGAGACGAAGTACTCGACGGCGTTGTTGGGCAGCATCTCGCGCAGCTCGTTGGCCAACTGAGCGGCAAGTGTCTTGTTGGGCGCCATCACCAGGGTGGGCCGCTGGAGCCGCTCGATGAGCCAGGCAGTGGTGGCCGACTTACCGGTGCCGGTGGCACCCAGCAGCACCACGTCCCGTTCACCGGCGCGGATACGACGTTCCAGCTCTTCGATGGCAGCGGGCTGGTCCCCAGCCGGTTGGTACTCACTGACCACCTCGAACTGGCCGCCCGCGCGCAGCAGGCCGTCCACCGCGTCGGCGGCGGGTCGGTACTCCGAGTGCGCGAGTACGGGATGTTCGGTTGCGAAAGCCATGTTCACCAGGTTAGAACCACGCACCGACAGCTGCGATTCCCTCGCCTAGGCTGGGCGTATCCATCCACCCAAGAACGAGACATTCGACCTGGCCGCCCGCACCAACGTCGACCCGAAGGGGTTCGTCCGGGCGGTCGACGTCTTCGTGCGTGAACCCTGGGGCCTGTACATGGCCCGCCCGACGCCCGGCCGCGCTCAGTTCCATCACCTGGAGTCGTGGTTGTTGCCCACACTCGATCTTCGCGCGAATGTCTTCCACTGGAACGCCGGGCACGAGCGCGATCAGGACTTCTATCTCGACATCGGCGAGATCACCGTCGACGGCGACGTCTGGCGGACAGTCGACCACTACCTCGACCTGGTGGTGCGCACCGATCGAAGCACTGAACTGCTCGACGTCGACGAACTGCTGGAGGCCCACAAAGCGGGCCTGATCAGCGCCCGGACTGCGGAAAAGGCAATCCATACCGCGGTGTCCACCACCGCGGGGTTGACCGCACACGGGCATAATCTGTTAGCTTGGCTAGCGAGTAACGGAATGAATCTCTCCTGGCGATGAAGGCATAGTGTCAGCGATCATGAACTCCCCGGTACGCGTGGTTACCGCCACCGCGCTACTGCTTGCTGTGTTCACCCCCGGCGTCGCCTCCGCGGAGCCCGTCACCGACACCCCCACGGTTGAGCCCGCCCCGTCGACCGAAGTGCTGCACAACGTCACCTACCGCACCCGTGTCGACGGCGTGTCCCGAGGCGCCAGCGTCACCTGGGCCGCCCAGGACAACCGCATCCAGACCGAAAACCCCACCATGGTGCCCGGGCGCGTGTTCGAGACGCAGACCGTGCTGCCGGCCTCCGGGACGGCCAACGTGCGGCTGTCCATCCAGTGGCCGTACTCCGCCAACCTGCACTGCGAGATCCTGATAGACGACCAGCTGGTGGCACAGGCCGACGACTTCGTGGCACCCCGGGTACTGCCGCAGCGCGACGACCCCGATTTCGGGTCGCTGACCTGTGAAGCGCCGGTGGCCGGCGTGCCCGCACCACCGCCGCCGCCCGACGAGCCAGTGGATCCGGCTCTGCCGCCCGCCTGATTCAGGGACGCCAGCCGGTGGCATCGGCCCACGCCCACGCCCGGGCGTAGATGTCGTCACCGGACTCCCCCGGATTGGCCGCCGCCCAGTCCGGATACAGCAGCGCGAACCGTTGATTGGGCCACCCGTCGACGCGCAGATGGACATTCGCCGGGCGACCGGGGTCTGCCGAGCCATGAAAGCGCTTGTGCCACAGAGCTTCATCGGTGTCTGAATCCAGCTGCTGGTCTCCGGTGACGTCCTCGACACGCGGATAGCCGGCCGCCAGCAATGCGTCACCGAGCTCATCGGCGGTGGCCAGCGAATCGACCGTCACCTGGATGTCGAGCACGTCAGCAGCCTCATGGCCGGCCACCGCCGTCGCCCCCACGTGGTCGATCCGCAGGGCTCGGTGCCCGCAGGCGGTGTTGAGCCGCGCCACCGCCCGCCGCGCCTGCTTCGGCCACTCGGGGTCATACGGCACCACCAGCGACGCCGCAACGGCCGGAGTGTGGTGCTCCACATTGTGCGCAAACGGCAGGATCCGGTGATGCCAGAGCGTGCGCGCCTGCTCGGCGAGCTCCTCCGCGGAGCCGGCGTTGTCCAGCCACACGTCGGCGACGGCTTCGCGCTCTTCGACGGTGGCCTGAGCCTTGATGCGCGCCCGGGCATCGTCCTCACTGAAGTCGCGGTACTCGATGAGCCGCCGAACACGGACGTCCTCGTCGGCGTGGACGATGATCACCAACGGGAACATCGGCGCCATCCGGGATTCCACCAACAACGGGATGTCTTCGACGATCACGGCGTCAGGGGCTGCGGCCTCGATGAGCTCGGAGCGCCGCTTGCCCACCAGGGGGTGGACGATCCCGTTCAGAGTCTGGCGCTTCTGCTCGTCACCGAACGCGATGGCGGCCAACGCAGGACGGTTCAGAGCACCGTCGGGCGCCAAGATGCCGTGGCCGAAGGCCTCGACAAGCGCCGCCAGCCCTGGCGTGCCGGGTTCGACGACCTCGCGGGCGATCACGTCACCATCGACGATGACTCCCCCGAGCTCACTGAAAGTCCTTGAGACGGTGGATTTTCCGGCACCGATACCACCCGACAAACCGATCCGCAGCACTGTCCTGCCTCATCTAGAAGGTGCGAAAAAAGAACCGCGCAGTACGTCCGAAGACGTACTGCGCGGCTTCACTCGGCGAATTGAGTGTCTTTGTGCTGCTACGCGTTACCGGCGAGCTTCTCGCGCAGTGCGGCGAGCTGGGCATCGCTGGCAAGCGATCCACCAGCGGACTCGCCCGAGCTGGACGAGGTGGTTCCGCTGGTCGCGGGCCGACTGGCGGCTTCCGCCTCGGCAGCGGCGAACTTCTCCATCTGCGCAGTGTGCATCTTGTGGCGACGCTCGGCCTCGGCGTACCGGGCCTCCCACTCGTTGCGCTGCTTGTCGAAGCCCTCGAGCCATTCGTTGGTCTCGGCGTCGAAGCCTTCGGGGAAGATGTAGTTGCCGGCCTCGTCGTAGCTGTCGGCCATGCCGTACTTCGACGGGTCGAACTCGTCGGTGTAGTCCTCGTTGGCCTGCTTGAGGCTCAACGAGATCCGGCGACGCTCGAGGTCGATGTCGATGACCTTGACCATGGCGTCATCGCCGACGGCGACAACCTGGTCCGGCACCTCGACATGACGCTCAGCCAGCTCGGAGATGTGCACCAGACCCTCGATGCCCTCTTCGACCCGGACGAACGCACCGAACGGCACCAGCTTGGTGACCTTGCCGGGCACGATCTGGCCGATGGCATGGGTACGAGCGAAGTGGCGCCACGGATCTTCCTGAGTGGCCTTGAGCGACAGCGAAACCCGCTCGCGGTCCATGTCGACGTCGAGCACCTCGACGGTGACCTCGTCGCCCACCTGGACAACCTCGGACGGGTGGTCGATGTGCTTCCACGACAGCTCGGAGACGTGCACCAGGCCGTCGACGCCGCCGAGATCGACGAACGCGCCGAAGTTGACGATCGACGAGACGACACCCTTGCGGATGGCACCCTTCTGCAGCTGGTTGAGGAACTCGCTGCGGACCTCGGACTGGGTCTGCTCCAGCCAGGCACGGCGGGACAGCACCACGTTGTTGCGGTTCTTGTCCAGCTCGATGATCTTGGCCTCGATCTCCTTGCCGATGTACGGCTGCAGATCGCGGACACGACGCATCTCCACCAGCGACGCGGGCAGGAAGCCGCGCAGACCGATGTCGAGGATCAGGCCGCCCTTGACGACCTCGATGACGGTGCCCTTGACGGCCTCGTCCTTCTCCTTCAGTTCTTCGATGGTGCCCCAGGCACGCTCGTACTGAGCGCGCTTCTTGGACAGGATCAGTCGGCCTTCTTTGTCCTCTTTGGTGAGAACGAGGGCTTCGACCTCATCGCCGACGGACACAACCTCATTGGGGTCGACGTCGTGCTTGATGGAGAGTTCGCGCGAAGGGATGACACCTTCGGTCTTGTAGCCGATGTCGAGCAAGACTTCGTCACGGTCAACCTTGACGATGGTCCCTTCGACGATGTCGCCATCGTTGAAGTATTTGATGGTCTTGTCGATGGCGGCGAGAAAATCCTCAGCCGAGCCGATATCATTGACGGCTACTTGCGGCGAGGTGGCGACGGGACTTGGCATATGGTGGATAGCTCCGGACAGGTTGGGTAGTAGGGGCAGGTTGAGCTCGGTGACCTGAGCACGAAACGCACACAGATACCTGTCGAGGTTACTCGACAGGGCACTGCCTGGACAAACCCACCCTCCCATCACTAGGTGGCACCGCTAATCTGCTGACGTGCACACCCCCGCGAGCCCGTCGCAAGCACCGGCATTCCTGCCACCGTTTCCCCGCCGCGTCCGCAAAGTCGGAGCCCCGATTGCCCTGATCATCGGGCTGGGCACGATTGCAGGGCTGCTGGTGATCCTGCTCACCGCGGTCAACCCGGTCGGCACCGCAATCGGTTTCGTGTTGTCCACCCTGGCCATGCTGGTAGTGGTGCTGGCGTACCTGTGGCTGGACCGTTTCGAGCCTGAGCCTCCGCGGCTGCTGGTGCTCGCGTTCATCTGGGGCGCCTCCGTCGCCATCGTGGTGTCGGTGATCTTTGAGATGGTGTTCGGAGCGGTGGTCAGCGGGGGCGCCGAGAGCGACTGGCGCACCACCGCAATCGCCGCCCCGATCATCGAAGAGGCAGCCAAGGGCGCGTTCCTGCTGTTGATGATGACCGGCCGTCGCCGCCACGAACTCAATTCCCTGGTCGATTGCCTGGTGTACGCCGGCCTGGTGGCCGCGGGGTTCGCCTGGCTCGAGGACATCTTCTACATCGCAGGCGGCGAATCACTGGGTGATGCCCTGGTGACCGCGGCGCTGCGATTGGTGATGGCCCCGTTCGCACATCCGCTGTTCACCACTGCGATCGGTATCGGGGTGTACTTCGCTCTCAAACAGCGCAACGTCCTGGCCAAGGCCGGATATCTGCTGCTGGGGTACGCGGGCGCGGTGATCATGCACGCGCTGTGGAACGGCTCGGCGGTGCTGGGCTTCGGCACCTATCTGCTGGTCTACGTGCTGTGGATGGTGCCGATCTTCGCGCTGGCCATCTGGCTGAGCATCGCCGCGCGCCGACGGGAACAGAAGGTGGTCGCCGAGAAGCTGCCCGGCATGGTGACAGCGGGGCTGATCACAGCCAACGAGGCGAGCTGGCTGGGCTCCATCAAGTCACGGAAGGTGGCCGTCGCGGCCGTGACCCGTTCCCATGGCAAGGCCGCGGGCAAGACGGTGCGTGATTTCGCGGCCCAGGTGGTGGAACTGGCGTTTGTCAAAGACCGCATCGACCGCGGGTCCGCCGACGACCGGGTGATGGCCCTGTTCGGCGAAGAGACCCACTGGCTGCGGACCGTCCGATCCAATACGCCCGCGCTGCAGTCGCTGGCCGCCTTCCAGGTACCGCCGACGCGCTGAGCCCCGCTCAATCCGTCTTGCGAACCGAGGTGGTCTCGAGATCGGCCCGCGCCCCGCGCGAGTCCAGCGGTCGCAGCTCGGGGAGCCGAACTCCGTTCTGGTCGACGAGCACCGAGTACGTTTCGCCCGGGACCAGGGTGTTGCGTTCGCCCCATTGACGCAGTGCCACCACCACCGTGAACAGATCGCGTCCAGCCGCGGTGAGTGTGTAGATCTGCCGTTTGCCCGACGGCCCCACCTCCCGTTCGAAGACTCCACGTTCGACCAGTCGTCGTAACCGGTCGGCGAGGATGTTGCGCGCGATGCCGGTGCGCTGTTGGAAGTCGGTGAAAGCACGCGCACCGTCCATGGCGTCGCGAACCAGAAGCAGGCTCCAACGGTCCCCCACCAGGTCGAGAGTGCGCGCCACCGGGCACGTGGGGTCGGTCCACACCGGCTGGTCGACAGCCTCAGCGTCGATCATCACACCTCCTCATCGGTTGCCGATTGCAACCATTCTGCCGTAGCGTCTGAATGGTTTCAAAATGCAACTTATCGAAAGGGTTTGGATGGGCCCCGACCGCCGGTTCAGGATTCTGTTGGCCTCCGTCTGCGCCGTCGCTGTCGCGACCGTTTATGCCGCTCAACCCATCCTCCCCGAGATCGGCGCCGAGCTCGGGCTGCCGCAGGACCGGCTGGGGATGGTGGTTGCAGCCGGCCAGCTCGGCTATCTCATAGGCCTTGCCGCACTGGTTCCACTCGGCGATCTGTTCGACCGACGCCGACTCATCGCCGCACACCTGGCGCTCGCCGCGACTGCTGTGTCGCTGGCCGCGACCGCCGGGACAGCCTGGCTGCTCGTGACCGCACTGGCTGCTGCCGGCGTGTTCTCCGCCGTCGTCCAGACGACGGTGGCCTACGCCGCCGCGCTGGCCAGCCCGTCCGAACGTGGCCGCACCATCGGCGTGGTGACCGCGGGCGTGGTGATCGGCATCCTCGGCGGGCGGGTAGCCGCCGGTGCGCTGACTTCCACCGTGGGATGGCGCGGCGTCTACGCCGCCCTCGCCGCGGGGATGATCACCCTGACGTTTGTGGTCCTGAGACTCCTGCCGCCCGACCCTCGACCCGTACGCAGCACCTACTGCCAGACGCTCGCCTCACTGGGCCGGTTGTTCGGCGACCGTGTGTTCCTCATCCGCGGCGCGATCGGATTCCTTCTGTTCGCCTCGTTCAGCACGCTGTGGAGCGGCCTGGCGCTGCCCCTGACCTCGGCCCCGTGGCAGTTGAGCGCGGCACAGATCGGCCTCTTCGGTCTCATCGGCCTGGCCGGAGCGGTGGGTGCTGCCCGCGCGGGCCGCTGGGCAGACACCGGATTGGTTCGACTGGTCACCGGTGGTGCACTGACGTTGCTGGTGTTGTCCTGGGGCGCCATTGGGCAGGCACCGACATCGCTGTGGCTGCTTGTTGTCGGCGTGGTGCTGCTCGACTTCGCCGTGCAGGCGGTACATGTCAGCAACCAACACGTGCTCACCACGGCACATCCCGAGCGCACCAGCAGCGTGATCGGTGGCTACATGATCTTCTACGCACTGGGTTCGGCAGCGGGCGCCACCGCAACCACCGCGGTGTACACCGCCCATGGGTGGGCGGGCTCGTCGCTGCTCGGGGGCGCGTTGGCCTTGGCCGCCGTCACAGTGTGGGCGGTCGACTGGCTGCGGCCCGCCACCTGCGATCAGTGAGCGGCGGCATCCCAGCTGCGGCCGTAGCCCACTGACACCTCGAGGGGAACATCCAGGGCGTAGGCGCTGCCCATCTTGTCGCGCACCAGCGCCTCCACCTGATCGCGTTCACCGTCAGCGATCTCGAGCAGCAGTTCGTCGTGCACCTGCAACAGGATGCGCGAGGCCAGCCCCGCCTCTTTGATCGCCGTATCGACGTTGATCATCGCGACCTTGATGATGTCGGCGGCGCTGCCCTGGATGGGTGCGTTGAGCGCGGCACGCTCAGCGGCCTCGCGGACATTGCGGTTGCTGCTGTCGAGCTCCGGCAGGTACCGGCGCCGCCCGAACACCGTCGAGGTGTAGCCGTCCTTACGCGCTTGATCCACCACATCACGCAGGTAGTCACGAATGCCGCCGAACCGCGAGAAGTATTGCTCCATCTGGATTTTGGCTTCTTCGGTGGAGATCTTCAGCTGAGCCGACAGGCCGTAGGCGCTCAACCCGTAGGCAAGGCCGTACGACATGGCCTTGACCCGGCGGCGCAGCTCGGGGGTGACCTCGTCGATAGGAACGTCGAAGGCGCGCGAGGCGACAAACGAGTGCAGATCCTCACCGGTGTTGAACGCCTCGATCAGCCCGGTGTCCTTGGACAGGTGCGCCATGATGCGCATCTCGATCTGGCTGTAGTCAGCCGTCATCAGCTCGGCATAACCCGGCCCCACCACGAACGCGTCGCGGATGCGTCGACCCGCGTCGGTGCGGATGGGGATGTTCTGCAGGTTCGGTTCGGTGGACGAGAGCCGGCCGGTGGCTGCGATGGTCTGGTTGAACGTGGTGTGGATGCGACCATCGGAGGCCACGGCATTGAGCAGGCCGTCGACGGTGACCTTCAACCGGGTGACGTCGCGATGGGTCAGCAGATGTTGCAGGAACGGGTGCCCGGTCTTGTCGAACAGGCCCTGCAGCGCGTCGGCGTCGGTGGTGTACCCGGTTTTGGTGCGCTTGGTCTTCGGCATCTCGAGCTCGTCGAACAGCACCGTCTGCAGCTGTTTGGGCGAGCCGAGATTGATCTGCTTGCCGATCACCGCATACGCCGCCTCGGCGGCGTCCCGGATCTGGTCGGCGAACTCACTCTGCAGCTCGGCCAACAGCTTCAGATCGACGGCGATGCCGTTGGTCTCCAGCTCGGCCAGCACGCGCTGCACCGGCAACTCCATGTCGCTCAGCAGAGCTGAAGAGTCGATGCGGGCCAGTTCCTCATCCAGGGCGTTGGCCAAATCCCCCACCGCGTTGGCGCGCAGGATCAACGTCTGTATCGCCTGCTCGTCCACCCCGTCGTCCTCGTCGTCGAGCAGCGAGAGTTGTTGCTGCTGCGGGGTATCCGCGCGCAATTCGCGGCGTAGGTAGCGCACCGACAGGTCGTCGAGGGCGAAGCTGCGCTGCCCGGGGCGCACCAGGTAGGCAGCCAGCGCGGTGTCGGAGGTGACGCCGGCCAGTTTCCAGCCGCGCCCCTCCAGGTCGTGCATGGCGAGCTTGGCCTCGTGCAGCGCCTTGGGCGGGCCCGGATCGGCCAGCCAGGCGGCCAGCGCCGCCTCGTCATCCTCGGTGAGCTTGGCGGTGTCGAGGTAGATGCCGTCACCGTCGGCGGCGACGATGGCCAGCGCGGTGGCGTCGGCGTCGAACGCGAGGTGGGTGCCCACCACCGCAAGGCCGAAGCGGTGACCGAGGCTGTGCTCGGCCAGCCAGGCCGCCAGGGTGCCCGGCTGCAGCAGGCCGCCTCGGACGTCGAACCCCTCCTCGACTTCCGGATCAGCCGATGCGAGGGTGTCGAACAGCCGGTCACGCAGTACCCGGAATTCGAGGTCGTCGAACAGCCGGTGGATCTGGTCACGATTCCACGGCTGCATCTTCAGCATGTCGGGCGTCTGCGCCAGGGGCACGTCTTTGATGAGGTCGGTGAGCTCACGGTTGAGGATCACGCTGGACAGGTGCGCCCGCAGGGCGTCGCCCACTTTGCCTTTGACCTTGTCCACATTGTCGACGAGGTCCTGCAGCGAGCCGTACTCGGCGATCCATTTGGTGGCTGTCTTCTCCCCCACGCCGGGGATGCCGGGCAGGTTGTCACTCGGGTCGCCCCGCAGCGCCGCGAAGTCCGGATACTGCTTGGGGGTCAGGCCGTACTTCTCCTGGACCGCCTCGGGCGTGAACCGGGTGAGCTCGCTGACGCCCTTACGCGGATACAGCACGGTGACGTCATCGCTGACCAGCTGCAGCGAGTCACGGTCACCGGTGACCACGAGCACCCGGTAACCCTGAGCCTCGGCCTGTGTGGCCAAGGTGGCAATCAGGTCATCGGCCTCGAATCCCACTTCGGCGAGCACCGTGATACCGAGAGCCGCCAGTACCTCTTTGGTGATGTCGATCTGACCGCGGAACTCGTCCGGCGTGGCCGAGCGGCCCGCCTTGTACTCGGGATACTTCTCGAGACGAAAGGTTTGCCGCGAGACGTCGAAAGCCGCCGCGATGTGGGTGGGACCCTCGTCACGCAGGAGGTTGATCAGCATTGCCGTGAAGCCGTAGACGGCATTGGTGGTCAGACCGCCCTGGGTCTTGAAGTTCTCCGCGGGCAGCGCGTAGAACGCCCGAAACGCCAGGGAGTTGCCGTCCAGCAGCATCAACGTGGGCTTCTGGTCTCCGGGCGCATGGTCGGGCGCCTTGGCGGATGCTGTCTTGGCTGGACTCACCGGACTAACTCTAGGCATCCCGTCCGACAACCGAACGACGTCCCACCGGCCCAAAACTGCAACACGTTTCAGTTTTGGGCCTGATGTAAGTAAGCTCCCCTCTGTGTCAGCTTCTGTGCAACCCGCGATCGACGGGTGGTTCGCCACCGACGGGTCCGGGCTCCCGTACCTGATCGGCGGCAAGTGTCACCAGTGCGGGACCTACGTGTTCCCGCCTCGGGCCAACAACTGCCCCAACCCCGCCTGCGACGGCGACGATCTCGCACAGGTGCCGCTGTCCCGGCGCGGGAAGGTGTGGAGCTATACCGAGAACCGTTACGCGCCCCCACCGCCGTACCCGTCACCGGATCCGTTCGAGCCGTTCGCGGTGGCCGCGGTGGAACTCGCCGACGAAGGACTGATCGTGCTCGGCAAGGTCGTCGACGGCACGCTGGCCGCGGATCTCGCGATCGGCGTCGAGATGGAACTGACGCTGGAGACCCTCTACACCGACGACGACGGCATCGAACGCGTCACCTACGCCTGGAGGCTGCCATGAGCCCGGATCCGGTGTACATCCTGGGTGCGGGCATGCACCCGTGGGGCAAATGGGGCCGTGATTTCACCGAATACGGTGTGGTGGCAGCACGTTCGGCGTTGGCCGAAGCCGGTCTCGACTGGCGACAGGTCCAGCTGGTGGCCGGAGCGGACACCATCCGCAACGGCTACCCCGGCTTCGTCGCGGGCGCGACGTTCGCGCAGAAGCTGGGCTGGAACGGCGTGCCGGTGTCGTCGAGCTACGCCGCGTGCGCCAGCGGATCTCAGGCACTGCAGAGCGCCCGCGCCCAGATCCTGGCCGGGTTCTGCGATGTGGCACTGGTGATCGGGGCCGACACCACGCCGAAGGGCTTCTTCGCCCCGGTGGGCGGAGAACGCCGCAACGATCCGGACTGGCAGCGGTTCCACCTCATCGGCGCCACCAATCCGGTGTACTTCGCGCTGCTGGCCCGACGCCGGATGGATCTCTACGGCGCCACCTTGGAGGATTTCGCCGCGGTCAAGGTGAAAAACGCCCGCCACGGCCTGGACAACCCGAATGCCCGATTCCGCAAGGAGACCTCGATCGAGGACGTGCTGGCCAGCCCGATGGTGGCCGATCCCCTTCGGCTGCTGGACATCTGCGCGACGTCCGATGGCGCGGCCGCGCTGATCGTGGCCAGCAAGTCCTTCGCCGAAAAGCACCTCGGCTCGGTCAACGGTGTGCCGTCGGTGCGCGCGGTCAGTACCGTCACGCCGCAGTACCCGCAGCATCTTCCCGAATTGCCGGATATCGCCACCGATTCCACGGCCGTGGTGCCGGGCCCCGACCGGGTGTTCAAAGATCAGATCCTGGACGCGGCCTATGCCGAGGCCGGTATCGGCCCCGAGGATGTCAGCCTCGCCGAGGTCTACGACCTGTCGACAGCACTGGAGCTGGACTGGTACGAACACCTGGGGCTGTGCGCCAAAGGTGAGGCCGAGCAGCTGTTGCGCAGCGGCGCCACCAGTATCGGCGGCCGGGTGCCGGTGAACCCGTCCGGCGGCCTGGCCTGTTTCGGTGAGGCCATTCCGGCACAGGCCATCGCGCAGGTCTGCGAATTGACCTGGCAGCTCAAGGGGCAAGCGACGGGCAGGCAGGTCGAAGGCGCCACCGTCGGCGTCACCGCCAACCAGGGTTTGTTCGGTCACGGATCGTCGGTGATCGTGGCGCGTTAGGCGCGTTGACAGCACACCAGGCGCAAGCCGTACCCGACGTACCGGCGCGCCACCTCCTCGGCCGACGCGGATCCACCGGGTGAAAACCACTGTGCCAGACCGGTACACATGGTTACGACCGCGCGGGCAGCTTCGCGGGGTTCGTCGACGACGAAGGCGCCTTCCCGACGGCCGCGCTCCACCTCGGTGGTGACCATCTCCTGGACCTTGTTGCGCATGAGCATGATTCGTGAGTAATCAGGTTCTTCCAGACTGCGCATCTCCACGACGCCGATGAAACCGAGGTCACGGCGATGTGTGTGGAACAGCGCGAGGTTCTCCACCAGAAGGCTGAACCTGTCGACCGCCGACTCGGACTCGGCGAGCACCAGCTCGCAGCGTCGGGTGAGGTCGGCCATGGTGAAATGGAGGATACTGAACAGCATTTCCTGCTTGCTGGCGTGGTGGTGGTAGATGCCGGGCACCGACAGACCGGCCCGTCGCGCGATGTCGCGCATGGTCGAGCCGTGGTAACCGACGTCCAGGAACGCCTCGAGCGCGGCCCCCAGAGGACCGTCGAACGCCAACCGGTCGTAGCGCCGCCAGTCCCGCAGTGCCGCGTCATCGGTCGTCGATTGTTCGGCCGGGCAGCCGGTCTGCGGCAGAGGCGTCAGTAAGTCGTCGGCCGACACCTCCAGGACGCGGGCCAGTTCGGTCAGCCGAAGCGGGCTGATCCCGGTGCGCCCGTTCTCGACAGCACTCATGGTGGCCGGGCTGACACCGAGACGAAAAGCCATCTCACGCAACGTGATTCCGCGCAATCCCCGGGTATGCCGGACGCGCGCGCCCAGGGCGATGGCCGCACTGTCCACGACGCCACGAACGGAGCTCGACACGTTTGCCTCCCCCGGCTCAGCTGCGATGAACACCCGAGCGCTCCCGCGCCCGAGTGAGACGTTGATCCGCAGTCCCAAACTATCGCACTCGGACGCTCACGTTCACAGATCCGGCCGCTACGTACGGGATCTCGACGCTGAGGCTACTGCTGGACCTCGTAGATCCAGATCAGGGTGCTGGTGAGCTCACCGGCATCGGTCCACTGGTATCGGCGTTGCAGGCCCTGCCCGTCGTAGTTGCGGACGAACTCGAGCAGAGCCGGCCGTGTGATGGCGCCGGAATCGATTCCCTGCAGCAGCACGGTCCCCAGGTCGTAGCCGCCCGCGCTGAACGGCCCCGGCTCTCGACCGAAGCGTGCGGTGTACTCCTGGACGAACTTCTCCGGCGCCGGGGCGCACGAGCACGAGATCACCGAATCCGCTGACGCATCACCGGCTTCACTGACGAATTGGGCGTCGTTGACGCCGTCGCCGCCGACGAACGTGGCCGTCACGCCGGCGTCGCGCAATTGCCGCACCAGGGTGGCCGCCTGGGCGAAATACCCGCCGAAGAACACCGAATCCGGCGCCTGGCCACCGATAGTGATCACTGCGTCGGCGATGGCCTGCTCGTCAGCGCCGAGTGACACGTTGCACCGCCCGTCGGCGACGGCGCCCAGGGTCTCGCGCACAGCCGACGCCAGACCGATGCCGTACTCGGACCCGTCGTCGACGACACAGACGCGACCACTTCCCAACTGCCGCTTGAGGTAATTGGCGACGGCAGTGCCCTGCACGCCGTCATTGCCCAGGCCCCGGAAGAAGGTGCGCCAACCGTTGTCAGCCAACGCCACCGACGTGGCCGACGCCGTCACCGCCACCATGCCGGCGTTGTCGAAGATGGCGCCGGTGGCCTGAGCGGACTGAGAGAACTCGGGACCGATCATGCCGATGGTGAAGGCGTCGTTGACGATCTGACGGCCGACTTCCTCGGCGCGCCCCGGATCACCCTGCGTGTCGAAGGTCTTGAGCTGGACCTGGCAGCCGGGGTTGGCGTCGTTGTGTTTGTCGACCGCGAGCTGGATGCCGTTCTCGATGTCGATGCCCGGCCCGGATTCCACGCCCTCCAACGCCCCCGCCACGGCAATGGACAGCGGCGGGCAGATCGCGTCGCCACTGCCCGCCGGATCGACAGCTGCGGGCGGATCGGCGGAGCTTGCGACGGTGTCGCCGTTCTGATTGATCTGTGCCACTCCGACGATGCGCAGCCCGGATCCCTGTCCCTGGCCGAAACATCCCGTCACTACGAACATGATTGCCACCGTCAGCGCACATCCCAACGCCGTACTGACGCTGCGACCGCGCAATGTGCAACCTCCGGAGTCGATCACTCACTTAGACGGTAAACATAGTCAACGATCACGCGTCATGCGGGGAGTAGACGTCCGGCGGCGCGCGCCGTTCAGAAATCGAAGCCGCCGTGCTGGGTGGTCTCGCGATGGGTATCGGGCGTCAGGTCAGCGATTCCGGCGATCGCCAACACCGCCAACACCAGGGCGATAACGATCAAAAGTGTCATGGCTCAAGGCTGCATCCTGCAACAATGCGACAGGAGTGGCAGAAGTGTCAGGCAGCGACAAAATCATGCCAAAGTCAGTCAGGGCATCCGAAACACAACAGATACATGCCTGTCATTGCTCCACGCCACTTGTTGCTGCCGAAACTTATACAGTGCCGACCATCGCTTCTTACCCTCGAAAGACCAACCGCAACGGAGGTCCAGTAGTGCGCTCAGGCTCGTCGAGGAGAACGCAGCGCGCAAGGTCGGTCGAAGGGTGAGGCACATGTTCTTTGTGCGAACCGTTCTGCTGACGATGCTCGCCGCATGGGCCGCGCTGCTGTGTGCAGGCCAGGCGGGCGCCGAACCCGCGCCCGACACCGAAACCGAAACGGCCACCGTCGCCGGTCGGCTGGTGAACTCGGGTGAACCCGTCGCGGGCGCCACGGTACGTGCGCTCGACGCGGCGGGAACCGACACCGGCTCCGGCGAATCCGGCACCGACGGCCGGTGGACCTTCGAGCTCCCGGTCGGCAGCTACACCTTCGAGGTGGTTGCGGACACGCTGCCCGAAGGCGTCAGCGTCCAGGGCACCGTCAACCGAGAGATCACCGCGGGACGCACCAACACCGTGGTCTTCACTTTCGGTGAGGTGCGCACCTCCATCGAGACGCCGCTCTACGAACGCATCATCCGGCTGTCCATCGACGGGCTTCGGTTCGGACTGGTGATCGCCGTCGCGGCCATCGGTCTGAGCCTGATCTTCGGCACCACCGGGCTGACCAACTTCGCGCACGGAGAGATGGTCACCATCGGCGCGGTGTTCGCCTGGGTGTTCAACGTGTCGTTCGGGATGCCGCTGCTGCTGGCCTCGGTGCTGGCGATCGTGGTGGGTATCGGTGTCGGCTGGCTCAACAACGCCGGAGTCTGGAAGCCCTTGCGAAAACGCAGGGTGGGGCTCATTCCACAGCTGGTGGTCTCCATCGGCCTGGCCATCAGCCTGCGCTACCTGATCCTCGCGATGTTCTCCGATCGCTCTCAGGCCTTCGCGGACTACCCGGTGAGCGCTGAGCGGCAGTGGGGGCCGGTCGCGATCACCGATATCAACCTGATGACCATCATCATCAGCGTCGTGGTTCTGGTCGGCGTTGCCGTCATGCTGCAGAAGACCGCCATCGGCAAGGCCATGCGGGCGGTCTCGGACAACAAGGACCTGGCTGCCGCTTCCGGTATCAACGTCGAACGCGTCATCACCCTGGTGTGGTGCCTGGGCGGGGCCCTGGCGGCACTCGGCGGCGTGCTGCTGGCGATGTCGGAGCTGGGCGGCCGCGTGCAGTGGGAGATGGGCTTCAAACTGCTGCTGCTGATGTTCGCCGGTATCACCCTCGGCGGCCTGGGCACGGCCTACGGCGCGCTGCTGGGCTGCATCGTGGTGGGTCTGCTGGTGCAGCTGTCCACGCTGGTGATCAACCCTGACCTGAAGTACGTCGGAGGCCTGCTGATCTTGATCATCATCCTGATCGTCAGACCCCAGGGCATCCTGGGCTCCCGAGAAAGAATCGGGTGAGGGCTGACCCATGGACATCATGAGTGCTTTTCAAGTGGCGCTGGCTCAGCTGATCGGGCCGTCGGCCATCTTCTACGCCCTGCTGGCGATCGGGCTCAACCTGCACTTCGGCTACACCGGCCTGCTCAACTTCGGCCAGATCGGCTTCGCGCTGGTAGGCGGTTACGGCGTCGGCATCATGACCGTCACCTATCAGCAGCCGTTGTGGGTGGGTGTCCTGGTGGGCCTGGCCGGCGCCGCCCTACTGGCGGTGCTGCTCGGTATCCCGACGCTGCGACTACGAGCCGACTACCTGGCCATCGCGACCATCGCCACCGCCGAGGTCCTGCGACTGGTGTTCCGATCCACCGCCGCCGACCCGGTGACCGGATCCACCAACGGCCTGTTCGGCTACGCCGACCCGTTCACTGCCTTCAGCCCGTTCGACTCCGGCAAGCAGTACTCACTGCTGGGGTTGAAGTTCGTCGGTGACGACCTGTGGGCGATGGTGGTGGGCTGGACGCTGGTGCTGCTGCTCTGCGGCTTCGTCTACCTGCTGACCCACAGCCCGTGGGGCCGTGTGCTCAAGGCGGTGCGTGAAGACGAGGACGCCGCCCGTGCGTTGGGCAAGAACGTGTTCGTCTACAAGCTGCAGGCGCTGGTGCTGGGCGGCATGATCGGCGGCCTGGGCGGAGTGTTCAACGCCCTGCAGACCAAATCGCTGCACCCGGACTTCTTCTCCACCGCCCAGACGTTCTACGCCTTCGGCGCGCTGCTGCTGGGAGGCGCTGCCACCGTGTTCGGCCCGGTGATCGGCGCCATGCTGTTCTGGTTCTTGCTGGCGATTCCCGATGCGCTGCTGCGCCAAGCGATCTCCGGGCCCGACCCGCTGCTGCCGTTCACCGATGCCCAGGTGGGTGCCATCCGCTTCATCCTTCTGGGCATCCTGATCGCGTTGCTCATGGTGTACCGACCACAAGGGATCATGGGCAAGAAACGGGAGGTGCAACTCGATGGCTGACACCGACTCTGCCCACAAGGTGCTGTCCGCCGAGGAACGGGCCGCCATCTTCACCGGCATCGACTCCGTTCCGGGTTCAGCCAAACCCGATCCAGTGATGGTGGTGGACAACATCTCTCGGTCGTTCGGCGGACTCAAGGCCGTCGACGTCGCCCATCTGGAGATCCAGCGAGGCTGTATCACCGGGTTGATCGGCCCCAACGGAGCGGGCAAGACCACGTTCTTCAACCTGATCACGGGATTCGACCGTCCCGACACCGGGTCATGGACCATGGACGGCACGGACTTTCACACCCAGCGTCCCCACCAGGTGGCCCGCAAAGGGGTGGTGCGCACCTTCCAGCTCACCAAGGCCCTGTCCAAGATGACCGTGCTGGAGAACGTGAGATTGGGTGCCTCGCACCAGACCGGCGAACGCATGCTCAACGCCCTGCTGCCGTTCACCTGGCGCAAGCAGGAAGCGGAGATCACCGAACGCGCGCACGCCATGCTGGCGCGGTTCAAGCTGGATGCCAAGGCCGATGACATGGCGGGCTCCCTGTCCGGCGGGCAACGCAAGCTGCTGGAGATGGCCCGTGCGCTGATGTCGGATCCCAAGGTGGTCATGCTCGACGAACCGATGGCCGGCGTGAACCCCGCACTGACCCAGAGTCTGCTGGAACACGTGAAGTCGCTGCGCGACGACGGGATGACGGTGGTGTTCGTCGAACACGACATGGACGTCATCCGTGAGATCAGCGACTGGGTGGTGGTGATGGCGCAGGGCTCGGTGATCGCCGAGTCACGCCCCGATGAGCTGTCGTCCAACACCGCCGTGGTGGACGCCTACCTGGGCAGCCACCACGATCAGGCACTCGAGTTCGACGACGAGGGCAATCCCACCGGCGCCACCGCCGAACTCGCCGAGCAGATCGAGGCCGCCGAAGCCGAGACACTGGAATCCGGTGGCGACCTGTCCGAGGATCCCGGCACCATCGAAGGCAGTAAGTCATGACCGAACTCACTCCCGCCGAACGGGCCGCCACACCGGAAGAGCATCAGCGCCTCGCCGAGGGAGCATTGGTGCGCGGCGACCAACTGATCGCCGGATACATACCCGGCGTGGACATCCTGCGCGGCTGCGATTTCTACCTGCGCGACGGCGAGATCGTCGGCATCATCGGCCCCAACGGCGCCGGTAAGTCGACCCTGCTCAAAACGATGTTCGGGCTCATCCCGGTGCGGTCGGGCTCGGTGAGACTGCGCGGTGAGGACATCACGTCGGCACCGGCGCACGTACTGGTCACCAAAGGCGTGGGCTACGTCCCGCAGAACCGGAATGTGTTTCCGTCGTTGACCATCGAGGAAAACCTCGAGATGGGGATCTACCTACGCCGATCGAAGTTCGCCGAGCGGTTCGACTTCGTGAGCGAACTGTTCCCGCTGCTGTCGGAGCGACGCAAGGTCAAAGCCGGCGCATTGTCCGGCGGTGAGCGGCAGATGGTGGCCATGGGCCGGGCACTGATGATGGAGCCTTCGGTGCTGCTGCTCGACGAGCCGTCGGCGGGCCTGTCCCCGATGTTCCAGGACGAGGTGTTCATCCGCTGCAAGAAGATCAACGCGGCAGGCGTCTCGGTGATCATGGTGGAGCAGAACGCGCGCCGCTGTCTGCAGATCTGCGACCGCGGGTACGTGCTGGACCAAGGCACCAACGCCTACACCGACAGCGGCACGAACCTGATGAAGGATCCCAAGGTGATCGAGCTGTATCTCGGCACGTTGGCGGGCAGCCGCGAAACCTAGCCCGGTCGACGAGCTCGAGGCACGAGAGGGAGAGAGGGCCGGGCTACGACGAATCCTGAACCGAGACAACCAAAACGGGCCGGAGCTTGGCAGCTCCGGCCCGTTTCTCTGTGCGGTCTCAGCTCTCGACGATGATGTAATCCTCGGTGGTGAGCTTGTTGTCCGGTCCGAACAGCAGGCTGCCGTAGGAACCGACCGACGGCTCGCCGGCAGGACCGAAGGCCAGCTGGCCGGTCACACCGTCGTAGTCGATGTCGGTGCCCGCGCGGATCAGGTCGCGGCACTGCACGAAGGTGGTGCACTTGGTGCCGTCCGCGGTGATCGCGTTGATGTTCGCCGCGATGTCCACGCCGGCCGTCGACTTGGCCTGCTCGGCTGCCAGGGCGGCGATCATCACCGCGTCGTAGGACTCACCGGCGTAGTTGAAGTCGACCAGTGCGGGATTGACGGCCAGCAGACGCTGTTCGAACTCGGGGCCGACGTCGGTCAGCGGGGTGGTGCCCTTCATGCCGGCCAGCAGGCCCGGGCCCATGCCCTCACCGAGAGCGTTGCCCATGTTGCCGTCGGTGCCGTAGGTCAGCATGCCGTCTGACGGGCCGATGCCCACCTCGTGCATACGGGTGAGGATCTTGGCGGTCTCCTCGAAGCCGATGACGGCCACGGCGTCGGGGTTGAACTCCTTGACCTGATCGACCTCGGCGTTGAAGGACTGGGCGTTGGGGTCATAGATGATCTTGGTGATCTGGTCCGAGGCGATGCCTGCGGCCTCGAGATCGCTGACCGTGTTGGCGGCCAGGCCGGTGCCGTACGGGTCGTTGAGCGCCAGGATGGCGACGCGCTGGGCGCCGTCACCGGTGATCAACTGCGCCAGTGCCTGTGCCTGCAGCACGTCGGTGGGGGCGGTGCGGAAGTACATGCCCTTGTCCGGGTAGCAGACGAACTGGTCGGAGGTGTTGGCCGGCGAGATCTGGACCACGCCCGCGCTGGCGATCTTGTCGATCACCTTCAGCGACACCGCGGACGAAGCGGCACCGATGATGACGTCGACGCCCTCGGCGAGCTGACGGTCGACGGTGGCGTTGGCGGTGTCGGTGGTGGTGTCGCCCGAGTCGCCGGTCACCAGCGCGACGGGCTGGTCGAGCACACCGCCGGCCTCGTTGACCTCGTTGAGGGCGACCTGAACGCCCGCCACCTCAGGGGGTCCCAGGAAGGCCAGCGTGCCGGTCTCCGGCAGCAGGGTGCCGATCTTCAGCGGCGCGGTGTCGGGAGTGGCACCCGGAGTGGCCTGCGGCGGTTCGCAATCCGTCGAAACGACCTCGGCCTCAGCAGGTGCGCTGGTGGCCTCAGCGGATTCGGAGGCCGCGGTTTCTTCTGTCGACTCGCTGCTGGACGAACAGGCCGTCAACGCGAGGGAAGCGACTCCCAGAACCGCAAAGGCTCTGGCGAGAGTCCCAGTCATCATCGAGAAGCTCCTCTGTCGTGGACTTCGGTGTGGTTGCCGGACCCCGTGGGCAGCCGACACCAGACGGTAACCCTTTAGGCAGGTACGCGACTTCCAGAGCCGTGGTCGTGACCAATCCGTTACCAAATCCCGACGTGATTTAACCCGGCCGTAGCAGAGTCAGCTGGGGTCGGCCTCGGCTGGCGGATCCAGGGTTTCCAAGATCACCTCGGCCACCCGCTTCATGGTCGTCCTGCGGTCCATCGCGGCCCGCTGAATCCACTTGAAGGCCTCGGGTTCGGACATGTTCTGCTTGGACTGCAGCAGGCCCTTGGCACGCTCGACGAGCTTGCGGGTCTCCAGCCGGTCGGACAGGGTGGCGACCTCGCGTTCCAACTGCGACAGCTCACTGAAGCGGCTGACCGCCAGCTCGATGGCCGGAATCAGGTCGTTGATGGAGAACGGCTTGACCAGGTACGCCATGGCACCCGCGTCGCGGGCACGTTCCACCAGGTCGCGCTGGCTGAACGCGGTCAGCACCACGATCGGGGCGATGCGCTTGGAGGCAATCTCGGCCGCGGCGTCGATGCCGTCGCGCCTCGGCATCTTCACGTCCATGATCACCAGATCGGGGTTGAGCTGCTCGGCCAGCTCCACGGCCTCTTGGCCGTCGCCGGCCTCCCCCACCACTTCATAGCCTTCTTCACGCAGCATCTCGGCGAGATCGAGCCGGATGAGCGCCTCATCTTCGGCGATGAGCACTCGGTGCGGGGTGGCGACGTCGGAGTCGCCCTGTGGCGCGGTCATCCCGACATTGTGTCGTGACGGAAAGCATTGGGCGAGCCCAGGGCACCATAGGTAACCTCTGACGGTTCGCTCCGAGCCATCCTCTATGGTGGTAACCCGCAGCAGGGCGCTGCGAACGGAAGCCCTCGTATCCCAACTGGCAGAGGAAACGGATTCAAAACCCGTGCAGTGTGAGTTCGAATCTCACCGAGGGCACCACGCACTTGACATCACACGATGCAGGTCAAAGGCATTTTCAAGCGTCGCACTGGCATCAATCGCAGGTGCCGTGACTACATTTTGACTACATTCACAGGGAATACCAGACCGGCCAGGCGCAGGTCATGCGCGTCGGCTACGGCCTCGGCGTCCTTGTCGAACAGGTCTGCGTAGGTATCCAGGGTCATCGCTGCCGACTTGTGGCCCAACATCTTTTGTACTGCCTTGACATTGGCGCCGGCCGACACCGCCAGCGAGGCGGCAGTGTGGCGCAGGTCGTGCGGCGTGATCCGCGGAAAAGTGTCTGTGGCTGGCTCACGGTCCGGATGCGCCCCGCTCTCAGCGGTACGGGCGTTGTTGGCGGCAGCGGTGCAGCGGGTCACCGCCCCGTCAAACCATGTGTGAGCACCCGGCGACTTCGCGTAGCCACCGCCCGCAGCTGGAAATACGATGCCGTCGCGGTCCTTACCCCGACACGCAGCAGCGACTGGGCCGACCAAAAACTTGGGCAGTGGGACCGTGCGGCGTTCATGCGTCTTGGGTGTGCCTACCTCTATTACTCCCCCGACGTTGACCGCATTGCGCCGGATGTGGACCCGTCGCTTGAGGGTGTCGATGTCAGAGACGTGTAGGCCCGCCAGCTCTCCCCAGCGAAGGCCGCAGTACGCGAGCACCAGGACGATGACACCCTTGTCCGGACCGGCTTCGGTGGCGAGTGCCATCACCTGGTCGTCGGAAAGATAGGGATGCTCACGCTTCACTTTGCGTGGCAGCTTCACCCCACGGGCGGGGTTGGCGGTGAGCCGGCGGTCCCGCACCGCGTCATCGAGGATGCCCGCGAGGACGTTGAAAGCACGGATGACGGTCACCGGCCCGCTGGCCGGCTTGGACACGTTCCCCTCGGTGTCGGTGACCTCTCGGCTCATCTTCGACACCCACGACTGCACCGCGGAGTGCCGGATGTCTGCCAACTTCACGGCGCCCCACACGGGCTCGACGTGCACTCGCCAGGCAACCTCTTCGACTCGCCGGCTAGACGGCTTGAGATGCGTTCTGCGGCCGAGCCAACCCGGCCCGAGGTCGCCCACCGTCACCCGCGCATCGGCAGGGTCGATGTACTCGCCGCGCGCCTTGCTCACAGTGACCGTGGCGGCGTAGTTCTCAGCCTCGCGTTTGGTCTTGAACCCGCGCGCGCCGGTCAGTTTGTTCTCCGGCGTCCGATACTGCACCCGGTAGCGCAGCTCGCCCGCGCTGGTCTTGTACTTCGTGATGGACGCCATTGGTCAGCCCACCAGATCCGATGGCCAGCGGCGCATCCGGCGCAACATGCCATCGTTGCGGACGCGGTAGACCGCCAACACGCCGCGAGAGCTGACCAACACCACGTACAGCTTGTCCTCTCGCTCCACTACCCCGCTGGCCTTGCCGGGTTGCTCGGTTCCGCCCGTGCGGAAGTACGCGGCGAACGCACGTCGAGTCAGTTCGTCGCCCTCTGCGATGACGCTAGGCATGAGCCGAGTCTAGGACTGAAACAACGTTTGTCAAACAAGGGTTATGCGCCGCGTTTCGTCGTAACGACAGTGCCGCGCAGCAAGGCAAAGTCATTGCGCAGCGGTGATATTGACCGGAGATCATCGGCGTTTCGCTCATCCGATTTGGGATCAATCCGTGTTAGCTTCGTTCCACGGTCGCGTTTCATGAATCTGAGCCATCAGGCGACCGTCCCGCTACCCGGCAGATCCGGCAATGGTGGGAGCACATCGCCAGGGCAGGGTGAGATTCCCCGCCCGTTTGCGCAGGACGCCCGAGGACCGTGACGCTCAGAGGTCCGCATCGGTTCTGGTCTGCGAAACCTTGGATCCATCACGGAGGTTTCGCCATGACCAAACAGCACCCGTCTCCCCAGGCTCTCGATGAGCTGTTGACGCCGCAAGAGGTGGCCGACTACCGAGGCACGACGACTGCCGTGCTCGCCCAGGAACGCTTCAAAGGAACCGGCCCGAAGTTCATTCGCGACGGCCGGCGCATCCGCTACCGCGCCAGCGACATTCGCGCCTACATGGACGCCAACACCGTTGAGACTGCACCGGGTCGATGAGCTGCGCCGTCGACGGGCATTGCGGACGCATCTAGGCGTAGAGCGCCCAAAACCTCTGCAAGACAATGCCTTCCGGAACGGCACAGACGTTTCGGCTTCACCCCTCCGGCGTAGCTTGCTCACTACTACCCGACGCCCACCCGAGGACGGCCTCACATGCCCGAGAACAACACCGTGACCGTGAACTATATCTACGACGCAGAAGGCGCCGGCAAGTACATCGGTGGAGTGACTGCCCAGACGATGCGGACGTGGCGGCGCAAGGGCGTGGGACCGCCCTATGTCGTGGTTTCCAAGAACGTCGTCCGGTATCGCCAGGTCGATCTCGACCGGTGGCTGGAACAGCAGACCGTCCGCCCCGGCGACCAGAAGAACCGATCAGACCCCGAAAGCAGCACGCCCGCCCAGTGAGGCGACTGGGCGGGCGACTTGCACTACTTCATCCGTAGGAGGATGCCTTGAACGATACCGCGCACCAGAGCACCCGTGCAGAGTTGTTGACTGCGCTGCTGGCTGATGCTCCCAAGCCCGACGACCACGGTGGGGTAGGCGATTACCTGCGCCGCCTCGCAGAGCTGGGCTGTGCGCCCCTGTTCGTCTATCCCGGCACCAAGGCCCCTTCGGACATGCGCGCACCGCGACAACGCATTGCTGAGGACAGAGCTGCGCAGGAAGCCGCGCGGGGCGCCGGCCGCCGCAACTGGCAGAAGGTCAAGAGCCCGTCCGGGGTGTATCTGGCCACCAACAACACCGACACGCTCGACCGCTACCTGAAGTCCTACGGCAAGACGTTCGGTGCCGCTGAGCCGGTCAACCTTGCGGTGTCCGTGGGCCGTTCGCGCCTGGTGGTGGTCGACTGCGATACCGCTGCGCAACTCTCGGCGTTCCTGGCCGACGCTAGAGCGGATCCGGATACACCGCCCACGGTGCGGACGCCGGGCGCGCAGACCGATCGCGGTGAATGGATCCACAGCGACGGCGGCCACTTCTGGTTCACGGTGCCCGATGACGTCGAGCTTCCCTCCGGCGTCCAGGAGGTGAAGGTGGGCACCGGCGCGGACGCCTACTCCGTGTTCTGGGGTCCGGGCAAGTACGTGCTGATGCCGCCCTCGGTGCGGGCAGAGGGCGCCTACGAGGTGCCGGCCGGTGGTGCTGTGCACGAGCTGCCCGACTGGCTCGGAGAAGTGATACTCGAGCGGGCCACCGCGGCGGCGCGTGTCGCTGATCGATCGACGGTCTCTGACACCACTGTGCCGATTGCCGACTGGAGCCGCGCCGTCGACTGGGCTGAGATCCTGACACCGCTCGGATGGACACCGACCGGGCGGTCTGACTCGTGCGGGTGCCCGACGTGGACGGCGCCGGGTGAGCACAGCTCGCCGAAGTCCGCGACCGCGCATGAGCCGGGCTGCACCGAACCTCGGTACGACGACAACCCGCCGATGCACATCTGGACCGACAACCCCGGTGAGCCGTTCGCCGCGTACATCGCCAGGAGCGGGAAGACGACGCTGAGCAAACTACAGGCCGTCGCAGCGGTCGACTTCGACAACGACATGGGAGCAGCGATGAACGCGCACGGACTGTTTCCCGATCCGCAAACAATCGGTAGAGGTGACAGTGACGGCCAGGCCGCAGGCGAGAACCTGCCTGAGTCGTTCTGGGCTGCACAGTCTGTCCTAGGGCACATTCGTCAGGCCGCGCACCGCGGTGTCAATGCCGCCGATGCCGTGCTCGGTGCGGTCCTGGCGCGGCTAGCTGCCCACCTGGACCCCTGCATCACCGTAGACACCGGGATCAAGCAACCCATGCCGCTGTCGATGTTCGTGGGCCTGGTCGGTTCGGCAGGCACTGGGAAGTCGTCGGCCCACGCAGCAGCGGGGCGCCTACTGGAGTTCCGGTTTCCCCCGCTGATGATGGCGGGCATGGTCACCCGCGCGGATGAGAGCCCGCTGGAATTGCCGGTCGGTTCCGGTCCTGGCCTGGCTGAGGCATTCATGGGGGCGGTGGTCGACCCGCTCAACCCGACCAAGGGCAAGCCCGTCCGTAGGCAGGTGAGCCACAAGCTGCTGTTGCACTCCGATGAAGGCGCCGGCCTGGTGGCGGGCATTCTCGACGCCAAGCGCGGCCAGGACATCGGGCCGGCACTACGCACCGCGTGGACTGGTGCGGTCCTGGGACAGGCCAATGCCTCATCGGAACGCAAGCGACAGGTCCGCGACTACGTGGTGGGGCTGTGCGTTGGGTTCCAACTGGGCGCGTTGGCCGACATGTCGACGCCCGAACAGCTCGAATACGGCACCCCGCAACGGTTCCTGTACTTGTCAGCCACGGATCCGGCTATCCCTGATGACGCACCGGATGATCCCGGCCCGCTGACCGTCACGCTGCCCAGTTCCGGCCTGCGCTACAGCGACGAACTGCAGGCACGGGCGCGAACCGAAGCACTGGCGCGGACACGAGGTCAGGCAGCCGGCGAGGAGTCCGAAGCGATCCATGCGCATCGACCCGCAATGCTGGCACGGCTCGCGGCGCTGTTGGTGGTGTTGTGCGATCCCGGACGCAGCGTGATCGAGATTGCCGACGTCGAGCTGGCCGAGGTGCTGCTGGATTGCTCAGCGCGGTTGCACGACACAGCGATGGCCTACGCCCGGGAACGCAAGGCCAGCGAGGACGAACGCAAGGTTGCACAGCGCATCAGCGAGCAGGTGGCCATGGCGGTCGCCGTCGACGGCCGTGACGCGGCGCTGTCTCGGATGCGTGAACGCATCCTGAAATACGTCGACGCGGCGGGCGGTAGGGCGAAGTGGCCCGGCCAGGACGGAATGCGCAAGCTCAAATTCAAAGGCCCTGAGCGCCAGCTTGTGGACGCGGCCGCAGCGAGCCTGGTTGACGACGGCACCGTGAGGTTCGACGGCGACCAGATCGAGCGGATGTGACGGTCCGAATTAGCTGGTTGAGTTCCCCCGGAATGGTCGGGGGGAACGGGGGAACTGTTCCCCCCGGCCCTCTCGCGCGTGCGCGTCATACGATGCAATTGACTAACATATAACTACAGGTCAGAGGACTGGACCTTCTGACACGGTGTTGTCGAGTCACCCGTTTTGACCCTCCGGAGAGTTCCCCCGTTCCCCCGTTCCCCCGATTTGCGGGTCGGGGGGAACTCGGTTTCAGAACGCAGGAGAGCTGTGCACCGGGGGATCTCAGCGGGTGCACAAGAGACGCGCGAGCGCCCTCGCCGTGCACCCCTCGTTGACACACTGTTGACTGTGACCAACAGACAGGACTCGCGACGGCGCGCCGAGGAAGCGAATCGCCTGCGGGCGGTCGGACGTACCTGGGACGAAATCGCTGACGAACTCGGCTACCGATCTCGGCAGGGCGCCCAGCAGGCCGTGGAACGTCTGCAACAGCGCAACCCGCTTGGGTCGGCAGAGTCGGTGCGTCGTTCGGCCTCCGATGGACTCCGAGTCGTGCGGGCGGTGCTGTTCGAGCGGTTCGCCGATGCCAAGGACCGTGACGACAACGACGACCTGGTGCTGTTGGCGAAGGAATTGCGCGCCAACATCTCCGAAACCGCGAAGCTGCACGGCGCGCACGTACCGGTGAAAGCGGAGCTTGACGTCAGGGTCACGACGTCAGCGGCCGAGGCCGTCAATCGGCTGGAGCAGGAACTGCTGGCCATCGCTGCCCAGCGCCAACACAACCCCCAGTTTCCGCAAATCATCGAGGGAGAGGTAATCGAATGACCGCCACAGAGGACGTCATCCGCGCTGCGGCATCGGTCGGTCGCGATGCTGCCGAGGGCAAGCTCGACCCTGCCGGCTTGGACGCCGCGGTGGCCACCGAGTGCAAGGCATTGTTCGGGGCCGTGACCGGCGAAGGCGATCCGCTGTTCGCGGTCCAGGTCGACGTTGCGCGCCAGGTGCTCGCGGTCGGCGGCATACCGGCGACGGAGGTCGCAGAGTGGGCCGCAGTCCTGAAACGACGTGCCGGGGCTGTGGAGCCCATAGACGGCGCCGGGGCGCCCGGTGGTCCCGATGTGCCCGCCGAAACGAAATCGTCCGCGAGCGGGCCGCATAGCCTCGGTTCTGGTGATGCTGACGCCGAGACCGAGGCCGACTCCGACCAGTAGCGTCCACCCGCCGTGGGCGACACGCCGAAGATGTTGCCGCACAAGTCTTTACCGTCTGACACTGGCACTCACTTGCTGACCTGCGGCTCCGTCGAGCGTGCATAGGCGCCTGTCACAGTTCGACTCGTGAGAACTGAAACCGTAACTGCCGCGGGTGTGACGAACTCCGCGGACCCACGTTCCCGTCCTGCCAATTCGTGGCGGGGCCGCATCGCTGTCATGGCGTCGAGAGGCGAAGTCGATGGGCCCCGTGTCCGAGAGGCGCAGCGTGCGTTGTCCTGGCACCGGCTCAGCGCTGCCATCACGGCCGAGGTCGACTCCGGATTCCTCACCGAGGACCAGGCCGCCGACCTGATCGAGCAATTGCCGGCGTCCACCGCCGAGCCGTTGGCGGCCGATCAGCTGGACGCGGCGATACTCGATGCGCTGCGCCAGGTGGACGGTGAGGCCGCCCCCTGGGCTGCGCTGCGCGCGATGCTGCCCGAGAAGCGGACGAGCCGTACCGCTGACGCGTTGGTCAGGCTGGTCGACTCGGGACAGGTCCATGTCGTCAAGGTCGACGGACGGAACTACGTGGCGCTGTCCATCACGTTGGGCTCGCCCTCGTGAGCACCGTACTGCGCACACTCGTCGCCACTCGCGCGCTGGAGGCGGCGCGGTCACGACGGCGGCCGGCGTCCCCGTGGGAACTGGCGAAACGGGTTATCCCGAAGTACCGGTTGACGCCGACCATCGCGTTGATTAGCGACTGCATCGTTGACGCCGTGAAGAATCCAGACCGTAGGTACATCTTGTCGATGCCTCCGCGGGCTGGAAAATCGGTGCTGACTTCGCAGGTTGGGACGGTATTCGCGCTAGCCTCGGACCCGGACTCGATGATCATTCTCCGGAGCTACAGCGACAGCCTTGCGGAGGAACACTCTCGCGCCGCGCGCCGACTGATCGAAGACCACGGCCAAATGTTGGGCATCTCGCTGTCGACCGACAAAGCCAGCGTTGGACGCTGGGAACTGGCCGGGGCAGGGGGCGGCCTACTAGCCGGTGGAATCCTATCTGGCGCAACGGGGTTCGGAGCGGACTGTCTCATAATTGACGATCCGATCAAGAACTCGGTTGAGGCAGATAGTCGTGCGTACAAGAAGCGGCTGAGCAATGAGTTCCGGGCATCGCTGTTGTCCCGTCTGCACCCTGGCGCCTCGGTGATCATCGTGGCCACCAGGTGGGCCGAAGACGACCTCTCGGGTGAGCTGATGGACGAAGACGGATCGAAGTGGACCGTGATCAACGTGCCAGCGATCTCGACCCCGGGTGTCCCCGATGCGTTGGACCGTGATCCTGGTGTTGGGATGACGACCGCGTTGGGTGAGCGCAGCGTCGAGGACTTCCGGGAGATCGAGCGGGCGGTGGGCTCCCGGGCGTGGGCGGCGCTGTACCTCGGCGTGCCGAGCACACCCGCCGGCACGCTGATCCGGGCCGACTGGCTCGACGCACACCGGTTACCGGCGGCACCGCGGCAGCCCGTCAAGATAGTGGTCGGAGTGGACCCGGCCGACTCAGGCGAGCGTGACGCCGCCGGCATCATCGCGGCCAGCATCGCCGCCGATGGCACGGTGGCGGTGATCGCCGATGCCACGGGGCAGTTCACCGCCGAGCAGTGGGCACGCGCTGCGGTGGACCTGGCTGTGGACCTCGGCGCCAGCGAAATAGCGATTGAGGGCTTCGCGGCCCGGGTGACCTACGTGAAGGTGGTCGAGAATGCGCTGTCCAGAGTCCGCACACCGCGCCCGATCCGAGTCACCTCGTGGCCGCCGAAGGGGTCGGGGCGCGGCGGTGGTGATGCACTGGCGCGGTCGGCCGCTCTGATCCAAGGCCTGGAGGTCGGCACCGTGCGGCTGGCTGGACACCTGCCCGACCTGGAGGCCGCGATGGTGGGATGGCAAGCCGGCCAGCACCAGCCCGACGCGCTAGCCGCGCTCGTCGTTGCCCACGACGTACTGGCGCACAGCCTCGCGGGCCGGGTCAGCTTCATCAGCCCGGTCGATATGGACCGGCGCAGGCGCGGTGAGGGGCCACGAGACCCAATCGCCGAACGTCTCGGACTGCGCCCCGGAACCGCTTCCGTGACGCAGATCAACAGCAGGTTGACCCGACGCGTCGGGGGCCAGGGGTATGACCCACTGTCGGCGCAGCGCCACACAATCCGAGGGCTGTGACGGGCGTGCCGGCCCGACCCCTCGCGTGCAGGGCGGCCGGTGTATCGCGTCGACCACCGGGACACCGGCCGATACCCGGACATGTCGACGGGCGGATACCGGTGCTGGCGGGTGGTCCTGTCTCTGTGGAGTTTTCAAGGTGCGCCAGGTCGCCCGGGGTGGACCACCTGATCGAGGGGGTCAGTCCCGGCCGGCGAGGGTCCGGTAGAGGGTGGCGCGGCTGACGCCGAGGGTGGACGCGATCACCGGCACCGGCTCGCCGGCTGCACGCATCCGCTCAGCGAGGGCAACCTGATCGGCGTCGAGTGCTTTGGGCCGACCGATGGGCAGGCCGCGGGCCAGGCGCGCGGACTTGGCCGCACTGCGGCGTTCGCGCTGCAACTCCAGCTCCAGCTCAGCCAGTGAGGCCAGCACCCCGGCGATCATCCGGCCAGTGGCGTTGGAGGTGTCGATGCCTTCCCGTAGTGAGCGCAGGATGACACCCCGCTCACCGAGATCTCGAATGGTGAGCATGACCTCGGCGGCGTTGCGGCCCAACCGGTCGATGCCCACCACCACGATGGTGTCGCCGGGGCGGGCGTAGTCCAGCAGGGCCACCAGCCCGGGGCGCTGCTCCTTGGTCGTGGTGCCGCTGAGCTTGTCCTGATACAGCCGGGACGGTTCCACGCCCGCGGCGGCCAAGGCATCGGCCTGCTGGTCGAGGGACTGATGTCCAGTGGACACCCGGGCGTAGCCGAGGACTGCGCCGGCCGGAGCGGTGGGCTCGATGGTGCTGATAATGGTGGTCATGGCGGTGTTCCTTCTGCTGGCGTTGGTGTGATGGGCAGTGGCGGTCACTGCTACTCGATGGCCGTGGCGTAGAGCTGGCCATCTGCGGCATCGGCGGCGGGGCCGGTGCCCGGTGCCCACGCTGCGGCGGGTCCGGTCAGGGGCGCGGCGGCCGGCGCTGCGGTCACAGTGGATCCGTTGAGCCTGTTGGCAACGAGTACAGCCGCAGCGAGCCCTCTCAGAACCGCATGTGACACGGTTTCGATACGAGGCAACTTTCGAGACTGACGACCACGAGAAACGTTGGGGCGGGCGGGAGTTCCGGCGGGTGGCTCAGAACTAAAGATTTGAGACGGGGACATGGCGTGAAAATACCGTCCGGTCCCACGAGTGGGCGCCAGTTCGGTACAGGGGTCCGACCACGCCCAAAATTTCCCCAAATTTTGACTCCGAGATCCATGACTCTGCCGTGAAAGACTGTAAATACCAACATGATTCGACACGCCGATGAGCGCGGCAGCGGCGGTGCTGTGCACAGAGATCTGCTCTCATAGAGGGCATGACTGCATCCGTCGCAACAGATCCGGCCTCACGATCAGCGTCGAGCTGGGCGTCGTCGCAGGCCGCACTCAAGGGCCGCGGTGTTCCTGATTCGGACCCGCGGATAGTCGAATGCCGCGCCGCTTTGGCGTATTGGAGGTGTCGAACCGTGATCGACCGGGAGCGCGGAAATCTGGATCCGGCGCACGTGCCGGCGCTGGCCGACATGTTGCGCCACGCTCACGCAGGAGCCGCAGGGGTGGTGGGACGATGAGCGTCCTCGCCGGCCGCCGGCACCGCCCCGAACCCGCACCCATCGGCGCCAGGAAGACACACTTCACGCAGTCCGAGCTACGCACCCGTCGCCGCGCGGGCCTGCCTGTGACCTATGACGGCACCTTCGATCTCACCGCCGAGGTCGACGCCATCGTGACGCCACTGGCCACCCGGATCACCTCGCTGACCCGCACCCACAACGCAGAGCGGGGACTGCCCAAGATGTTCCAGCATCTCGTTGCCGACCTCGTTGACGCCCTTCACGGCGAAATGATCGCCGGGATCGTGGCCTGGATCGCCGAGCGCACCGCCCGCGAGCGGATCGATAAGGTCGGCGGCCACCTGGACTCGGCAAGCCGAGCCGCCGCCCTGCGGCACGTTGCCGACCTGCACCCCCGACCGCCCGCTCCCGAGATCGCACCCGAACACTTCGCATCCGGGCAGTGGGCCGCGACCCTGATTGATCTGGTGCGCCCCTACAGCGCCCCGCTCGCAGATCTGCTGCACAGGGCCAAACCGCCCAACGACCCCACACTCCGCGGGGCGGTGTCCAGAAGCGAGCGGCTGTGCGACCTCCTGCGCGAAGTGGACAGCGCCGCGCGGCAAGTGGAGATCCGTATCGACAGAGCCGAACAGTCGCGGCCCTCGCGAACGCTCACCCCCACCGACCGCGCCGCGCAGGCGCGGGCCGAACTCCAGAAACTCGGAATCGAGGTCGACGCCGAATGAGCGCCCCCGTCATCACCGGTCTGCCCCCGGTCGAATTCACCCCGCCCGCACTGCCCGCCGCCTGGCCGTACGGGCTGGACGTGGCCACCACCTGGATCGAAGAGATCAGCGGCGATGCCGCGCGGCGCTGGCTGCCGGCCGGCGTCCAGTTCCGGCGCCGACTGGTCAACCAACCCGGCACCTTCGGGGTGTGGGACGCCGATTGGTGTGCATCGCCTGACGACCTGGACCCCGACGACGTGAAGACCGGCCCACCCATCGAAGACGCCGACCCGGCCCCATACACCGCGGTGACCGCTTGGGCGTTCGACCGGCTGCAGGAGTGCGGCAACCTCTCCGAGTTCGACCGCGGCCAGGTCATCGAACGCGCTCGGGAGACCTTCGCACTCAGCGAACCCGTGGCGGTCGAGATCGAGTTCGCAAGCCGAATGCTGACCGACGCACCGACCCCGGCCAGCGCGGCAGATCTGGTGAGGGCAGTGGGACACCTGGAACAGGAGTTCGCCGCCACCGGTACCGCCGGCCTGGTGCACGCCCGAGTCAGCCTGTTGGCTCTTGCTGAGCACGCGCGCCTGGTAGTCCGCGACGGCCCGACTCTACGCACGCCGGGAGGCTATCGATGGGTGTTCGGCGCCGGCTATGCGGACACGTTGGGCGACAGGATCATTGGCACCAGTCCGACGTACGGGTGGCGAGACGAGATCGAGGTCCGGGAGTCGATGCAGCACACCCACAACCAGTTCATCGCCATCGCTGAACGCTCCAGCGTGATCGGATACGAGAACGTCGTCGGCGCCGCGGTGATCACCCCATAGACCGTCATCCATGGCCGACGTGAGGGACCGGGACCCCAACGGTGAGGCGTTGTTCTCGGTCCCTCTCGCCGGCCACGGATGCAGGGAACGGACCTGGTGGGCGGTGGGACCGCGTTGTGTACCGCCACCGCCCACCAGGACCACCAACACGTCGAACACCAGCACCACAGAGATAGCAGGAGGCGGTCACCTTGCCCACGTTCACCGCGGCCGAACTCGACCGCCTCGCAGCATCCACACACGAGGCGGGCCACGCCATCGCCGCCGTCGTCCTCGGCGGCCGGGTCGACACCGTGATCCTGGACGACCAGCACCCCCGCACCGAATATGTCGACCTGGCCGCCGGCACCCGATCCGCGGTCACCTTCGCCGGACCCTGGGCTGAGACGCGGTGGACGATGGGCCGAACGCCAACCCCTGCCGACATGCGCCGATCCTTCGCCCGCAACGGCTCCGACGACCAATCCCTCTGCGCCGCCGGTGGCTGGCACCAGGGCGGCCACGTCGCACCCCTACTCGAGCGCTGCTGGCCGGCGGTCAAGGAACTGGCGAAGACACTCTACTTCGCAGGCAGCGCCAGCCACGCCGACGTTTGCGCCGCCCTCGGATTGCCAGAGGGCGACAACGGCGGCCCAGGGAGCCTGAGCCTGGCCATGATCCGCGCAGGTAGTTCTCCCGGATCGTTCACCGTGGGCACGGTCAGACATGATTGACGTTCTCAAGCAGTTACTGCGGGAGCAGAGCACCTACTGCCTCGGGCCAGGCAACGGGAGAAACCGGTCGAGCAAGAAGTAAATGACTTCCTCAGCGATTTTCTGATAACCGCGCAACAGCGCGCTGGAAACTGACGTGCTTCCGCCATGCGCGAGGGTATGACGAGCCCCAATCAAGTTGCCCAAGGACTGACGATTCTCGTCTTCTGCTAAGAACTCGCGTAACTCAACTTCCCAGCCTTGGTCGAAGCTACCGACGAGTTGCTCCAGTTTCGCGGGGTTGAGATTGTTGATTCGCGCCGCTTGGCGTTGGCCATACCGAAGAACTCTGTGCGATGAATGCTCTTCTAAAAAACCGTTCACCATGTGTTCAACACTTTTCTCGATGAACCCACTAAGGCGAATCACGGCGAGCGTGTGGAGATAGTCTTTGACAATCAGGTCCTCCTCCGCATCCGCGTACAAAATTATCTCTTCGATCTCCTTCAATCGGGCTGCCACTGCCGCTCGCCTGTCGACGTATCTGCGGCTGTTCATAGCCCTGCAAAGGCTTCACGCGCTTCGTTGAGACGTACGTATACTGACTCTTCGTTCGCGGTCGCTTTGGTCACCGCGTCTATGAACCTGCTGTTGGAAAGAAGCCTTTCGTAGGCTCTCTCCCATTCTCCCCTGTCGATCGCGCCCGCAGGCGACCTGGTGATCTGTCCCATGGTCGCTACGAAAACAGAGTCGAGAATCGCTGCGTTAACCTGGGTTCGCAGTCTAAAGGCGCGGCGGCCTATCGTGTAATTAAGTGTCGCTGCCGCTGCCCTGAAAACCGCCGACACCGCGCCTAGATCCATACCTTCGCCGTTTCGGTGTTCCCCCAGAAAGTCATTCAGGAAAGTCTTCAAAGGAGAGTAATAGCGGTCTGCACTCGTATAAAGAGCAATGATGCGAAGTATCAGCTCTTGATCTTTCAGGCGGTCACTTCGTCGACCATACAGCTCGCGCCAGCTTTCGTCGTTATTCAGGTCACGGATAGTTTCAACTAGGGCGCCGCCGTACAGCGCGACACGAATCTCGTGCGGCGTCAGATTTGTGCCCCCGAATTCAAGCGTTCGAATATCTGATAAACGCTCTCGTAATCTTGGACGCTTTGCGGCGCGCGAATGATGATGGCTTGGATGAACGTGTCATCCAGCGTACGACGAAGATCGCCAGGCAACGTGTCATACGTCAGGCCCTTCAGCGCTGAGTCAACCGTCTCCAGCCGGAACTTTCCGCCATAGAAAGACGCAAGCGTCGTGAGTCGTTGCTGCCCGTCGAGCACCAGATATTTCTTGCCGGGCTGCTCCACGAGGAAAATGCCAGGTACAGGGAATCCAAGTAAGAGGGATTCAAGGAAACGGTCTTGTTGCGGTCGACGCCACACCCGACCTCGCTGGAAAGCTTGAGCGTTGGGGTCGGGGAGCGACTCCTCAGGATCGAACGTTGGCACAACGATCGCCTTCTCGTTGTACCTGCGCACCAGTCCGTGGACGTCGAACTCGGTTCCGAAATAAGTGACCGGGCTGGCGTTGGGGGCAACTGCATCGGTTTCGTCTACGTCATCGATACTCTCGTCGACGTATCTGCCGTCACTGGACTCTATTGACACCTAACGGAGCCTAGATGCAGGCGACCATTGCTGTGCGCGCACCACGACGTCAACCCTCACACGGCGGAGGAACCAACTCCCGAACGCTTGAGCGACGTGACTACATCCTGACTACATTCTGCGTTTATCTGCCCTAATCGCTGTTTACCTCCACTAGGCATTCACGCGCACGTCAGTGGGCATTTCGCAGAATCCGCCGAGGTCCGCGGCAACTCAACCTTTGAGTTCGAATCTCACCGAGGGCACCCCTTCCCCGATCACACCGCGATGATCAGGACCTCAGCACCGAACGTCTGCGCCGCGCCCACGATGCCCACGGCGTCGAACGCGTCGGCCACCGCCTGCAACTCGGCATCGGAGAAGTACGGGTCGGCGGCTTCCAGGATGGCCGCCCGGCCGTCGACGAACTTCGCACCCGCCCCCAGTCCGTACATGGACTCGTAGAACACCGTCGCCCACAGGTCGTCGGACACCGTGGCGGTCCGGGAATCGGTCATCATCAGATAGGCCGCGTGGCTGAAGATGGTGCTGTTCCAGTGCTCACCGCCGTCGTCCTGGGTGCCGGTGTAGCGCTGATTCCAGTGCGCGACGTAGCCGGTGCCGACTGCGGTCGGGTTGGCCAGGCTGCGGATGGCGCCGATACCGGTGTCCTCGCCGATCAACCAGCGGCCCGCGCCGGTCTTGCCTTCGACCAGCACGCCCATGATGTCGGCGTAGGCCTCGTTGAGCGCACCGGATTCACCGCGATCGAGCACTGAGTTGCCGTTGGCGACGATGTGGCTGATGACGCCATGTGTGTACTCGTGCGCCACGATATCCAGCGCCGCCGAGAATCGCCCTGAGTCGCCGAATCCGATCTGTTGACCCACCGGGTCCCAGAAGGCGTTGACGTAGCCACCGAAGTACGTCCAGATCGAGTCGCGCGGGTTGTATCCCACCGTCGTCACGACGGTTCCGCCGTCGCCGTCCAGACCTTGCCTGGCCAACACCGCCAGGTAGTAGTCGTAGGACGCGGCCACGTTGGCGTGCGCGGAGATGGCCGAGGCGTTCCAGCCCCACAGCGGCGACCGGATGACGATGGCGCCAGGGGTCTGCGGCATGCCCAACCCGAACAGACCGAACGTCGTGACGTAGGTGGAGATCTTGCGCGTGGTGTCCACCAACTTGGTGCTGTCGAAGAAGTACCACCACTTCGCCGCTTCGACATTGATCTGGCGGCTGACACCGAGGGCGTCGCGGGCGATGGTGCTGGCCGCCTGCACCGACGACGCGCCGGCCGTGACAGTGCCGACATCGGCGCCGTTGGCGTTGACGTAGTAGATGGCACCGGCGGCGGCTTGGCCCGCGCTCGCGGTCGGGAGCAGGCTGACCCGCCAAGTCAGTGTCGGCGCCACATCACGGTCAAGCGCCAGGATCACCAGTTCGGTCTCGACGGTGGTGGAACGCAACACCCGCGCCACAGCCGTGTCGGTGGGTTGCAACCCCGCCGATTTCAGGAGCCGAACCGCGGCGAGGGTGGCCGCGGCCGAACTGTCGGCCAGTTCAGCGGTGGTGTCGACGTCGGCCAGACCGGTGTTGTAGTAGTTGAACAATCCGGTGACGGTGCCCGCGCCGTCGGTCACCAGGACGATCTCGCTGCCCAGTACCTCGAGACCGTCGACGCTCGGGTGCAGCCGGTAGTACTCCTCGGTGGCGCCGGTGGCCGCTGAGAATCGCTGCACTGTGATCAAATCTGCTGTGGCGAAACCACTTTGAGCGCCGAGCACCGGGGCGAAGGTGTTGAGGAACTGCGCCGCGTCGGCCGCGTCGCGCACCTGGGCATCGGTGAACGTGCCGTCGATGACCGAGATACGCCCGCTGGTGTCCATCTGCACCGTGACCGCGTCGGGCCGGGTGACAGCGGTGCTGCTGATGTTCGTCGTGCTGGCGACATCGACGGAGATCGTCGCCGACGTGGGCCCGTTGAGGCCCAGCAGTTCACCGAGTCCGTGGATTCGCGGCGGATTGCCCGCGGCGTCGTCGATCGTGATGGTGAAGCGGTCGCTGATTCCGGTGAGCCCGGGGCGCGGGGTGTAGGTGAAGGTGCCGTCGGCGGCAATTGTCACGGTGCCGAAACGCGCGGGCGTGACGACGGTGTAGGTCAGGTTCGTGTCGTCGAAGTCGACCGCGTTCAGGTCACCGCGCACCACCCCGTCGTCCCCCAGGCTCACGGTCGGGCTAGCGGTCGGGCGCTGGTTGTTCCACGCGTTCTGGGTCTGGCGCAGACCCACCCACATCATCTCCAGCAGTCGCGGCACCGGCAGCGCGGGAATCGGCAGGTCCTTGGACAGGTGCCCCAGCCCCACCCAGGTCAGCGCGTCGGTGACCATGGAGGCGACGTTGACGGGCCGCCTCACCGTGGTGGGTGCCGGCTCGTCGAGGACAGCGGTGATGGTGTCCGGGACGGCCAGTGTGTCGATGTCCGGGGTGAGTTCGGACTGGGGCGTTTCGGTTTCGGTCTCGGCTGTACCCGTGGGCTCGTCGTCCTCGGTAGCCGCGTCCTCGGTAGCCGCGGCCTCGGACGTCTCGTCGGTCTCCGGCTCGTCGGTCTCCGGCTCGTCAGAGGAGTGCTGACTCGAGCGCCGTGAGGACGTGTCGGGTTCCGGGCCCTCGTCGAGGTCGACGTCGGCCTCAGCCGGGAGCTCTTCCTCCTCGTCGGCTGGGTCGACGTCCTCGGGCTCCTGCGGTGCGGGGTCGTCGGAATCCTCGGCGGCAGAGTCCTCCGGCGATGTCGACGCGGGCTCGGGTGCCGGTTCCGCGCTGGCGGCATCAGCTGCGGTGGACGGGCTGGAATCAGCCTCGGTCTCGGCCGCGGCAATGCCCGGCGCCGCCGCCACCAGGCCGGCAGCGAAGGCCACCGCAACGCCTCTGCGCATACCCGTCAAGGCACTGCTCGGCATCAAAACAGCAGGACTGGACCGCTTCGACACCACTGGACTCCCCACTCGAAACACCGGTCGGCAAGCAAACCCTAGCGGCTCGGGGAAGTATTTGACGGATTCGTTACTGACGCTGTGAGGCCGGCACAGCCTCACACATTTGCTCGGCGACCTCACGCGTGCGCTCCGGATCGCTGCCCGGTACGTAGGTGGGTGAGGTCGGGTCGACGATGTAGCCCTTCATCCGCTTGCACGCCGCGCCGAACTCCGGCAGCGGACCCATGGCCGTATGGATGCCGTTGACCATCGTCCACACCGCGGCCTGGCGGGCCAGGCGCTCGATCGGATTGGGGTCGCGGTGCATCACCATGGCGGCAGCCCAACTGGGCAGCATGTCGCGAATGGCCCAGTCGATCACCTCTCCTCCGGGCGGACCCAGGTCGCCACCGCTGATGTTCGGTCCGGTGAACATGGCCGCACCGTAGGTCAGCGCCAGCTTGGGCAGATAGGACTGCAGACACTCCAGCGTCTCGGCTTTGGTCTCCGGCAAACCGGTACCGCCGAGGGCGTGACCGACCTTGACGAACTCTCGGTAATACCGATCAATTCTCTTACCGCGCAACGGTTTCGGATGGTAGTACTCGTGCGCGGTGGCGATCCCCCACACCACTGTGGCGTAGTTCCAGCGCAGCCAGTCAGGGTCGTCGGCGTCATAGGCCAGCCCGTCGGGACGGGTCCCTTTGACGGTGTGGTGCATGGCCCGCACGGTGTTGGCCAGCCGCTCGGCGGTCTCCGTCGACCCGTATGCGGTGCCGGTGAAAAACGACACCGAATGTCCCAGGCGAACCATCGCACCCTCGGGGTCCATCCGTCCGGTGGCCACGCCGTCGACGTCTCTTTCCGGCATCCGCGAGTGGTCGACACCCATCCAGAAGATCGACGGGTCGAACCGCTCGAGGTAGGCGGCCGCCTGCAGGCCGAGGACCAGGGCCGGCATGTGGGAGTGGACGTGCCAGACCGCACTTCCCGGCCCGAACCAACCCGGGTCACCGGCCGGCTCGGCGAAATCGACACCCCGGAAGTAGCGGCGGCGGATCTCGTGGTCGTAGAACCGCAGGAATCGCCGTTGGATCATCTGGTGGGGCAACGGCGGCAGAAGTTGCATACCCGACGAGGTTACTCTTCTGGATACGCCCGTGCCCAGATCTTTGCGCGGCTAGGATGTACCGGTGACGAGCCCCACCAGGTGGGCGGGAGTTCCGCTGACCGACCGCCGCATCGAGCGCCGCGGACTGTTGGTTGCCGCCGCGTTCGCGTTGTTCGGCGACGAGGGCGAAAGCGCGGTGTCGGTGCGGTCGGTGTGCCGCGAGTGTTCGCTGAACACCCGCTACTTCTATGAGAGCTTCGCCGACACCGACGAATTGCTGGGGGCGGTCTACGACGTCGTTGCTGCGGGCCTGGCCGGTGAAGTCGAGTCGGCCATCACCGCCACCAACAACGAGGGCGGCGACGACCTCGACCGGTTGCGGGCCGGCATCCGCACCGTGCTCGGGTTCAGCTCGGCCGACCCGCGTCGCGGCCGGGTGCTGTTCACCGAGGCCCGGGCCAACCCTGTGCTGGTGGCACGGCGCGCCATCGCCCAGGAGAACCTTCGCCAGCTTGTACTCAGCGAACGTGAACAGAAGCACCCCGGCGATGACGTGGTGGCCACCCAGGTGGCAGCAGCGCTGTACACCGGCGCCATGGCCGAGCTGGCGCAGCAGTGGTTGTCAGGCAATCTGGGTGATGATCTGGAAGCGGTGGTCACCCACACCGTCGCCATGGTGTCCGCCAGCGCCTGAGCTCGGCTGAGTCCGCCCTCACCAGCAGCATTGCGAGATACGCTGCGCTGGTGGTGACCATGGGACGGCTGGGTGACGGTCGGTTCCGCCACGCCCACCCCTGCGTGCCGGCACGCAGCGCCCATTACGCCGACAGCGCCGCCCGCCGCTTCCGGGTACTGAAAATCACCACCTGGATCGCGGCCACGGTCAGCGGCGGATTCGGCATCTGGCAGGTGTTCAGCGGCTACGGCATGTGGCAGATCGGCGTCATCAACATCTCGACCGGATTGGCGTTCCTGGCCATCCCCCTGCTGCGCCCATTCGGCGACCTGGTGGCGCCGCTGACGTTCACCGTGGTGGCCTACGGCTCGATCTTCTTCATCACCTGGAACGTCGGCACCGCCTCCGGACTGCAGTTCTACTACCTGACCGCGGCGTCGGTGCTGGTGCTGATTCTCGGCATCGAACGAATTGCGCTGGCCGGAGTACTGGCCGGGCTGGGCGCGCTGTTGGTGGTGCTCTTGGAGATCCTGGTCCCGGACAACGTCGGCAATCAACCGCTGTGGCCGCTGCAGGTCGGATTCGTGACCTCCGTGGTGTCCTCGTGCGTGTTGGCGTTCGCGACGGTGTGGTACGCCCTTCGCGAGATCGCGCGCGCGGAGGCCGCGATGGAAATGGAGTACGAACGCTCCGAGCAACTGTTGGCCAACATCCTGCCCGCCAGCATCGCCGACCGCCTCAAGGATCCCGACCACAAGATCATCGCCGACCGCTATGACGATGCGTCGATCCTGTTCGCCGACATCGCCGGATTCACCGAGCGGGCCGCCGATACACCGCCGTGCGATCTGGTGGCCTTCCTCGACCGCATCTACAGCGCATTCGACACCTTGGTGGAACAGCACTGCCTGGAGAAGGTCAAGACCACCGGCGACTCCTACATGGTGGTCAGCGGAATCCCTGTTCCGCGGGCCGACCATGTGCAGGCGCTGGCCGATCTGGCACTCGACATGTCCTGCGCCGCAACTGGCCTCACCGACCCGCTGGGCAGGGATGTACCGATGCGCATCGGTTTGGCTGCGGGCCCGGTGGTGGCCGGCGTGGTCGGCTCCCGACGCTTCTTCTACGACGTGTGGGGTGACGCGGTGAACGTCGCTTCGCGAATGGAGACCACCGATCAGGTGGGCCGCATCCAGGTGCCCGAAGACATCTACCAACGCCTCAAGGACGACTTCGTGCTCGAAGAGCGCGGCAGCGTCGCGATCAAGGGCAAGGGAGTGATGCGCACCTGGTATCTCACCGGCCGGCGGTCAGTACAGGTCCAAGCGCCGATCGGCTAACAGATCCACATGGTCGCTGAGCGACTTGTCGTGCGTGGCAGCCAGATCGAGGTCGGCCAGCACCATGGTGGCATCGGGACCTGCGGTGGCAACCACCCAGCCGTCGGGGTCGACGATCACGGTGCCCGCCGTCCAGGGCTGGCCCCGCTCGACACCACAGCGATCACAGGCCGCGACGGCCACCCGGTTGGTCCGAGCAGTGGACATCGCGGTGATCACCTCCCCGGGACGCTCCCCTACCGGACGCGGGAACAGCGGCCAGTTCACCGGGGCCACAATCAGTTCCGCACCCGCCACCGCGACACCACGGGTGACTTCGGCGAATTCCAGGTCGTAGCACACCATCATCGCGATGTCGCCGTGCCGTGTCTTGACCACCGTGGGCAGTGCCCCACCGGGTGTGAAGATCAATTTCTCCCGGTCCCACAGGTGGGTCTTGCGGTAGCCCGCCAGCACCCCGCTGCCGTCGAGCATGACCGCGCTGTTGTAGAGCAGGCCGTCCTCGCCGGCCTCGCAGTAGCCGACCACCGCGATGGATTCGCCAGCCGCAGCAGCCCATTGCGTGAACACCGCTGCCTGCGATGGCAACGCGAGCGAACGCGCCTCCTCTGCGTCGGCGAACATGTAGCCCGAGGTGGCCAGCTCGGGCAGCACCACCACGTCGGCCCCCGCGCGCACCGCATCGGCGATCAACGCCGTGACGGCGACGCAGTTCGCGGCGAGATCACCGAACTCGGGGGCGAACTGACAACAGGCGACGGTTGTCGTCACGGGCGTACCACCTCGACGCGGTTGTAGATCACTCGACTGCCGAACACGATGTCCTGCAACGATCTTCGGTCACGATCCAGTACCACCCAGACCAACCCGAACGGGAAGGCGACACAGGCGAGCGCCCGCAGCACGGCGACCGACCAGCGCAGCGTTTCTGCGCCGGCGTTGACCACCCGCAGTCCCATCACGACTGAACCCGCAGTGCATCCCGAGACCGCCCAACAGACCGCGAGATAGCCCACCGACACCACCGCCACGCCCATCGCCGAGAAGATCAGTGAAGGAGCGGGAAAGCTGAAGGCCCGCGGCGAGGTGGCGAGCACGGCCAGTGTGACGCCCACGTACAGCAGGCCCAGGAACACCAGCACCACCACCAGATCGATCACCGCCGCCACGGTCCGGCTGACGATGCCTGCGGTGCGGACGACGGTCATCGGGTGGGGCCCGCCGGGTCGGTACGGCGGCCCAGCATCCGGTCGACGATGCCGGCCACCAGGTCATCGGCGCGCTCCCCCTGGGTCCGCACGTCGGTCATCACCTCGGCGGTCACCGAGGTGGTGGATTCACGGATGATGGCGGGCAGATCCACTCCGTCGATGACGGTGTTGGCCAGACCGACCAGATCGAGTTCGCGGGCAATGGCGTTGACGTCAACCCGATTCCGCACCAGTGCGGTGAGATCCATCTGGTCGAGGACCTGCTCGACGATCTGCACCACCAGGGCGATGAGTGCGGTGCGGGCCGGTTCGAAGCCGGCGTCGATCACCTGGTCTCCCCGTCGGGCGAGTGCAGCAACCCCGTGTTCCACCGGCTGGCCGACGACTGGCAACCGGGTGGCCGCCTGGTAGACGGTGCCCGCGGTGTCGAGTGCCAGCGCTCCGGCACCGGTCGCCACGACCACCAGCGGATGTTTCAGCAGGGCACGGGCGCTGGGCATCATCACATCCTAGATATGCCCGTACGGCCCGCCCGGCGAGAGAAGTTCCAGGCGGACCGTACGGCCCTCTCATACCAGCCTCAAGCGACGGGCACGCTAGACCTTGCGGTTCTCCGACTTGATCAACCACGCCAGCTTCTCCAAGCCGTCGATCAGCTGATGCAGGATGTCGGCAGTGCTGGGGTCTTCGGCGTCCACGGCGTCATGGACCTCGCGCAGGGTTGCCACGGCGGCGTAGATACGCGTGGTGATCAGGTCAACCACCTCGGTGGTGTTGTGCTCGAAGGCCGGGAACTGCGGCAGCGACGTGGTGGCTGCCACGGTGTCGGAGCGGCCGTCGGCTACGCCGTCCAACGCGCGGATGCGCTCGGCGATGGTGTCGCTGCCTTCGCGGGCGAAGTCCACCAACTCGTCGAGCTGCAGATGCAGGTCACGGAAGTTGGTGCCGACGACGTTCCAATGTGCCTGCTTGCCTTGCAGATGCAGTTCGATGAGGTCGACGAGCACCTTCTGCAGGTTGGCGTAGAACGCCTCGCTGGGGACGAAGCCGGTGACCTCGGCGGCGTCCCGACGGTTGGTGTTGACGGTTGCTGTGGCTGCCATGGCGCACACCCTTTCAGTTGGTCCGGACTACGGTGTCCGCAAGTGCGGCAGCTGTCGGCGGTCCGCCCCGTCATCAGGGGCTGCGGGGCGTTCACCTGCCGTCACACTGCTTTTCACTTGCCTGGTAACCGTAACGCCGCGACAGGGTGAAAACATGCCCGAAGTGTTGTCTACTCCGTCACGGTTGGTGAGGCATCCCTTTGCTGAGAATCGGCTGAGTCGGTGCGGGCCAGGCTTTTCGCGTAGCCGGCACCCATCGCCAACAGCACCAGGCCGACGACGATGAACACCACCACCCGGAACATCCCGTCGAGAGTGCCCAGATCGAACAGCAACAGCTTGGCGGTGGCAGCTGCGGTGAGTGCCAACCCGGCCACGATGGGCGCGGTTCGCGCGTCGCGGTCGACGATGCGCTGGGCGTGCCACAGCAGTACCGCGGCCATGGCAACCCAGCAGATGGTGGCTGCCATGTGTCCGGCCAGGAAGCCGCCGCCGCTGCCGCCGACCAGCACACCGAAGGTGACGGTGAAGGTGGTAACCCCGTAGACGCTGACTGCCAATGCCACCGCCGGGATGACAGGCGATGTCCGTGCCGCGGTCCAACTGAGCGCCACCGCGGCGGCGATCAGCAGCACGCTGGCCGCCAGCACCGACAGCGCCTCGGGCACCGGTAGCGCCGCTGCCTCCACCAGATACCCGGGTGGGGCGTAGACGGTGTACACCAGCACGCCGAGCGTCGTGAAAGCCGTTGCCGCCCACAGCGCCAACGCGCTGTGCCGGCCTGCGACGGCCAACACCACCGCGAGCGCGAGGAACACCGGAGCCTCGACGTAACCCTCGAACGCCACCGTGACAGTGACGACGGCTGCCACCGCCGAGACCGTCGCCCAGATCGCCACCACGGCCGAGGTGACGCCGGGCAGGCGGCGGTGGAGCATCACGATGGCCAGCATGACGGCAGCAACCGCAGCCGAGAGCAGCACGGCCAGAAGCTGTTCCACCGCCACCGCCGCGGCCAGCGCGGGAACCACACCGATCGCTGCCAGTACCGCGGTGCCGACCGGTCGCGACGTCCCAGGCAGCAGCACCAACGCGCTGATGATCGACAGCAACGCGGCGATACCGCAGGCTCCGCCCAACAGGTAGGTGTTCTGATCGGTATCGAAGCTCGCGACCAGCAACGCCAGCAGCAACGGCAACGTGACCGCGGCAACCCGCGCGGCGTGCATCAGCACCCAGTCCTTGCCGACTTGAACGGGCAGAGACGCCGCCGAGAGCACCAGCATGAAACCGATCAACAGCACCGTCACTCCGTCAGCCACGATGGGAGCCAGCACGGCAAGCGGCACCAACACCAGGACGGCCAGATGCTCGGAGTTCCAGCGGCGGGCCAGGGTGAGCCCCCCGCCGCCGATCAGCGAGGCAAGCACCAGTCCGGCCACCGGCGGCACCCAGTCGTAGATGGTGGTCACCGCCACCACGTCCATGTAGGCGGCGGCGATGCCCGTGGCCGCCAACGCGATGGCGCCCACCCGGCCACCGTCGCGGCGGTTGAACACCACAGCACCGGCCACCAGCGCTGCGGCCAGCATGCCGCCGGCGGCCACCCGCACACCGGGCGCCAGCAGCCCGGCCTGGGCGGCGAGCACCAGCAGCAGCACCACGCCGATGAGCGTCACCGCGACACCGGCTACCGCCAGCAGCTTTCCGATCCAGCCTTCGCGCGGCTGGGACTTGGCGGCAACGGGCGGGGGTAACGGACGCGGCGACGGCGGGAAAGCAACCGGTGCAGGCACTGGGTACGGATAGGGGTACGCCGGCGGCGGCGGATAGTAGGGCGTGGGCGCCGCAACAGGAGGCGGTGGGGCGGCTGGCACCCCCATGGTGCGTTCCACCTCGGCGAGCTGGGCGGCGACCCGGTTCACCTGCTGCGACAACGCGGTGAATTCCTCCGACAGCCGGGCCAGGGCAGTCTGATGCGGTTGGCTCATGCCCCCATCGTGTCGGAGCAGGCGCTTCCGCGGATGAGTATGACTACTCGATTGTGCTCAGTTGTCCTTGTCCAGGCCGTGTTCGATGGCGTAGCGCGCCAACTCGACCCGATTGGCCAGGTGCAGTTTACGGAAGGTGGCCTGCACGTGGTTCTCCACCGTACGGTGGCTGACCGACAGTTTGGCGGCGATCTGTTTGGCCGTCAGGCCCTTGGCGACATGGCGCAGCACTTCGGTCTCACGGTCGGTGAGCGTGGGTACCTCCGGACCGGCGTGCGAGCGCCGAGCGATGCGTCGATACTCACCGAGGACCAGGCCCGCCAGGCTGGGGGTGAACACCGCACGACCCATCGCGGTATCTCGAACCGCTTGGACCAGTTCAGTTTTCGACGCACTCTTGACCAGGTAGCCGGTGGCGCCGGCCTTGACGGCCTGCAGCACGTCCTCCTGTTCGGCCGACGCCGACAGCACCAGGACCCTGGTGCCCGGTGACACCTCGAGCACTGCGGCAGTGGCCTCTGCTCCGTTGCCGTCGCCCAGGCTCATGTCCATCAACACCACATCGGGGTGCACCACCGCCGCCCGTCGCCGTGCCGCTGCCACCCCGTCGGCTGTGGCCACCACGTCGAATCCGTCCTCGGCCAGATCGCGTGCCACGGCGTCACGCCAGATCGGATGGTCGTCGACCACCATCACGGTCGGATTCCTGACCTCACTCACGAGGCACCGTCAACTCCCATTCCGTTCCTCCGACGTCCGTCGTCAGCGTCGCCGAACCCGACACCGACCGCATCCTGCCCACGATCGACTTGGAGATGCCCACCCGCCCTTGGGATGCCGCCTCCTCCAGGCGGCCCGCCGGGATACCCACGCCGTCGTCACGCACGGTAACCGTCACCATGTCACCGAGATCCTCGACCAGAACGTAGGCACACGCCGCCGGACCCGCGTGTGCGGCAACGTTGTCCAGCGCGTTGTGCACCGCGGCGGTGAGTTCTTCGGCCACCGCAGTGTCCAGCAACACCGCCGTGGCGGGAACACTGACCACCACCCGGTCGCCTGCACGGCGCCGTATCGCAGTCCGGATGTCCACCTGCTCGTCGTCGGCCTCGACACTCTCGGAGCTGATCAGCCGGCGCAACGCCCGCTCCTGTTCACTGGCCAGCTTTGCAAGCTCGGTTGTGGCCCCACCTATTTCACGCCCTCGCTTGGCCACCAGGGCCAGCACCTGGATGACTCCGTCATGGACCTGCCTGGCCAGTCGCTCCCGTTCGGCCACCGCCGCCGACAATCGCACGGCACGTTCGAGTTCGGCGTGTGCCCGGCGCGCGGTCTGCGCAGCCAACCCGACGGCCAGCCCGACGGCGAGTTCGATCACCATGGTGGCGTTGCGGGCGAAGTCGAAGCTGACCGACCCCTTCAGCCCAGCGTAGACGGCCATCATGATGATCCCGGCGAGCATCCCCCACACGGGTCCGCGCAGGATCGCCGCCGAGATGGTGGCGTTGGTAGCCCACAGTGTCGTGGGCAGGGACTGGTTGTCGGCGATCCACTGCTCGGAGGCCACCAGTTCGGTGGACAGGATCAGCACGCACACCACGGCCAGTTCGGCGAGCACCCAGGACGTTCGCCTGGCGAAGCCCTGCAGATAGCCCACCGCGGCGGCCAAGGTCCACGCGGTGAGCACCGCGAACAGCACCCACCCCAGCACCGGACGGTCCAGTTCGTCGTTGCTGACCACCTGGAACCCGACGGCGTAGACGAAACTCAGCAGCCGGAACACCTGGGCGGCGCGCCATAGTGGCCCGCAGGGATCCCGGTCCGGCATGTGCTCAGCATAGGGCGGGCGCCGCCGCCCCTGAAGGTGTACCGCCTCAGCCGGCCATGCGCCGGTGGTGTACGCCGAAATGCCCTTGGCTCAGCCTGCTTTTGATGTCTTCGGCTCGCCGCGGGCCAGACACACCGCGGCGGCGGTGGAGCAGTTCCTCACCGAGATCCACATCAGGGCTACTTCGATGCCCCGTTGATCATCGGCTCGTCGATCATGCCTTTCTCGACGCCCCACATGGTCGCGATGGTGCGGTACTCCCCGGTGACCATGATGTGTTCGAGTGCCTGCCGCAACGATTCGGCCAACGGTGAACCCTTTTCCACCGGCCAACCGTATGGTGCGGAATCGAACACCTCGCCGGCGATCTCGAGGCTGCCGCCGCTGAGCTTGACAGCAAACCCGGTGACCGGAGAATCGGCGGACATCGCGTCGACGGCGCCGGACATCAGCGCGGCCGTGACATCGTCCTGGCTGGTGTAGATCACCTTCTCCACCGGAGATCGCCCCGCCGCCACACAGGTGTCGCTCTTGGCGGGTATCTCGTCGGTCTCCTGCAGCGTCCCGAACGCCACGCCCACCCGCAGACCGCAGGCGTCGTCGGGATCGACACCCCCGCCGGGACGTTGCGCCCACAGCGTGCCCGCCTCGAAGTAGGTGACGAAGTCCACCGACTCCTCCCGTGCCCTGGTATCGGTGACCGAGGACATCCCGAGGTCGAAGGCGCCCGATTGCACCGAGGGCATGATCGTCTCGAACGCGGTCTCCCGATAGTCCGGTTCGAGCCCGAGAACACGGGCAACGGCGTTCATCAAGTCGACGTCGAAGCCCACCAACTCCCCGGAGGTGTCTCGGAATTCGTTGGGGGCATAGGGCACGTTCACGCCGACCACCAACCGGCCGGTGGCGCTGACGTCGGCGGGCAGCGTCGCCGCGATGGCGGGCACAACACCGGGTCCGGCGTCACCGGGTGGTGCGGTGCTCTCGGCAACACCCGCCGACCGGGTGGCGCCATGAGACCCGGTGCGGACCTGCCACGCGGTGAACGCCGACACGGCAACCAACACCACGCTGACACCCACCACCACGAACGTGCGGCTTCGCGGCCTGCGCCCGGTCCGGGCTGGTGCCCGGTGTGCCGAATGCCGTGGCCTGCGTTGCCCGATCCGCGGCGGCGGGGTGTCTGCGGCACGACGTGCTGCGGCGGCCAACTCGGAAGCGCTGCGGTACCGCTTACCCGGCTCCTTGGCCATGCCTTTGGCGATCACGGCGTCGAAGGCCGCCAGTTTGCGGTGGGTGTCCGACGGCCGCGGAGGCGGGGTGACCATGTGGCCGGCGATCTGTTGCTCGAGACTGTCGTCGGGGTAGGGTCTGCTGCCTGTCAGGCACTCGTAGAGCACACAGGTCAATGCATAGATATCCGAACGCGGATCTGCGGGGCCGCCACTGAAGCGCTCCGGCGCCATATAGGCCAGTGTGCCCAAAGTGCTTCCAGCCGTGGTCAATCCGGGATCACTGGCGGTGCGCGCCAGACCGAAGTCGATCAGGTAGACGAACTCGCGCTCGGAGATCAGGATGTTGGACGGCTTGACGTCGCGGTGCACCAGACCGGCCGCATGTGCGCCGTCCAGAGCCGAGGCCACCTGCTCGACAACGGTGACTGCCAGCTCGGGCGACAGCGGGCCGTCGCGCTGGCCGAGGATGGCGCCAAGGGTCATTCCCTCGATCAACCGCATGTCCAGATACAGCCGGCCGTCGATCTCGCCATAGCCGTGGATGGGGACCACATGCGGGTCGTTGACGCCGGCAGCGGCCTGCGACTCCCGGCGAAACCGCTGCTGGAACACCTTGTCGGCAGCCAGATGGGGTGGCAGCACCTTCAACGCGACTATCCGGTCCGTGCGGGTGTCCCGGGCCCGGTAGACCTCACCCATACCGCCGCGGCCCAACAGTTCCAGGAGGTCGTAATGCCCGAATGGCCCCAGGGACCCGTCGTCTGGTCCAGCGCTGTGAGCATCCACGGTCAACTCCCGGCCGGCCACCAAGCCCCCCGCTTGGGTCGCTTGAGGCTACATCACCTTGGACAGGAACGCTTTTGTGCGTTCGTGGCGCGGATTGCTGAGCACCTCGCGCGGGTCACCGGACTCAACGATGACTCCGCCGTCCATGAACACCAGTTGGTCGGCCACCTCGCGCGCGAAACCCATTTCGTGGGTGACCACCACCATCGTCATGCCCTCGGACGCCAGCTTCTTCATGACGCCGAGCACCTCACCCACCAGTTCGGGATCCAGCGCCGAGGTGGGCTCGTCGAACAGCATCAGCTTGGGGCTCATGGCCAGTGCTCTGGCGATCGCGACGCGCTGCTGCTGGCCGCCCGACAGCTGGGCGGGGTAGGCATCGGCTTTGGCCGACAATCCCACCTGGCCGAGCAGGTCCTTGGCCCTCTCGATGGCCGCGCTCCTCTTGACGCCCTTGACCTGCATGGGCGCCTCGATGATGTTCTCCAGAACCGTGCGATGCGGGAACAGGTTGAAGTGCTGGAACACCATCCCGATGTCGCGGCGCTGTTTGGCGGCGTCGCGCGGCGACATCTCGTGCAGCCTGCCGCCACGCTCGCGATATCCGATGAGGTCACCGTCGACATAGAGCCGCCCGGCGTTGACCTGTTCCAAGTGGTTGATGCACCGCAGGAACGTGGACTTGCCCGAACCCGACGGACCCACCAGCACCAACACCTGGCCACGCTCCACCTCGAGCGTGACGCCCTTGAGCACCTTGAGCGCACCGAAGTCCTTGCACACCGACTCGGCTTTGACCATCAGCGTCACGGCTGCTCCCCCATCTGCGCTTTGGCGAGCGCCTCGAGTTGCTTGGCGGTGAGCTTGCGTGACGCGCCGCGGGAGAAGTGCTTCTCCAGGTAGTACTGCCCGACCATGAGGACACTGGTGACCACCAGGTACCAGGTGGCAGCCACCAGCAGAAGTGGCACGGGTTCGAAGATGCGCGCAGCGATTTCACGTGAGGTGATGCCGTAGAGGTCCAGCGCGAAGGGCACCGCGGTGACCAGCGAGGTGGTCTTCAGCATGCTGATGACCTCGTTGCCGGTGGGCGGAATGATCACCCGCATCGCCTGGGGCAGTACGGTGCGGCGCATCGCCAGGCCCCATGACATGCCCAGTGCCGTCGAGGCTTCCAGCTGCCCCTCGGGAACCGAACTGATGCCGGCACGGATGATCTCGGCCATGTACGCGGCCTCGTTGAGGGCCAGGCCGATGATGGCCAGCGCGAACGGGAATGACAACGCCTGCAGGTTGAAGTGCAGCAGCGACGGACCGAACGGAACACCCAGCTGGATGTTCTGGTAGATGGTCGGCAGCAGACCCCAGAACACCAGCTGCACGTACACCGGGGTACCGCGGAAGATCCACAGATATACCCACGCGACGTAACTGAAGACCGGGTTGGGCGACAGTCGCATCACCGCCAGCAGGATGCCCAGCAGGATGGCCAGCACCATCGAGTACACGGTCAGTTGCAAGGTGTTGACCAGGCCGACCATCAGAACCCGTTCGTTGAACAGGTACTCGATGTAGGTCGACCAGCCATAGGCCGGGTTGGTGGCCGCCCCGTAGATGAACAGGGCCGCCAAGATGAGGATGACGGCCGCCGCCACCCACCGCCATGGATGCCGAAGCGGAACCGCGTTTATGGCAGCAGGACCGGTGGGTGAAGGCGGCGCGTCAACACTCATGGATCAGCTGATCGCCCCGTTGATGACCGGCTTGTCGATCATGCCTTCTTCGACGCCCCAGTCGGTGGAGATCTTCTCGTACTCACCGTTCTCGATCAGGTGCTCGAGGGCTTGCTGCAATGACTGTGCCAGCGCAGAACCCTTGGCCACCGGCCAGCCGTAGGGTGCGGCGTCGAACAGCTCGCCGGCCGCTTCGAGCTTGCCGTCGCTCTGCTTGATGGCATACGCGGTGACCGGGGAGTCGGCCGACATGGCGTCGGCCTGGCCCAGCACCACCGCGTTGGTGGCAGCATCCTGGCCGTCGAACGGGATGATCTCGATGGGCGGATTGCCGGCCTCGGTACACGCCGCGCTCTTGGCCGGCAGTTCGTCGGTCTCCTGGTAAGTGGTGGCCTGCACGGCGACCTTCTTGCCGCAGGCGTTGGTGGGATCGATGCCGGCACCCGGCTTCTGCGCCCACTGAGTACCCGCGGAGAAGTAGGTCACGAAGTCGACGGTCTGCTCACGTTCCTTGGTGTCGGTGAACGACGACATGCCGACATTGAAGGTGCCGCCCTGGATGGACGGGATGATCTTGGCGAAATCGGATTCGCGGTACTCGGCGGTGAGGCCGAGGGTGGCGGCGATGGCGTTCATCAGGTCGACGTCGAAACCGACGATCTTGCCGCTCTCGTCCTTGAATTCGTTGGGGGCGTAGGGGATGTTCACGCCGACGATCAACTTGCCCGAGGACTTGATGTCTTCGGGGACCGTGTTGGCGATTTCCTCGACTGCCGCCGACGAGCCGGCTTCGGCAGGGGTGGATTCTTCACTGCTGCTACTGCTGTCCGTCCCTGCCGCACAGCCCGACAGCGTCATGGCGCCCGCGACGGCGAATATCGCTGGCGCGTACCACCAACGAGATCGTCCCGAGCGGGTCTGGTTTCCAGATTCCACGTTCCCTCTTCTCTTTGATCGGGCCATCCTGCGACGGTCCCGGACCGCCGACGACCTTAACCACCGGGCACCCGGAGTGCAGCCCCGGTAACCGAACATTAACCACCACGCCCTTTGGGCATGAGGACATTCTCCGTACTCGCCGACGTTACCGACTGTGACCGGAACTCAACGCGGTTGCGATCTGCATGTGCCACACTTCCGCCATGGTCACGACACCAGCTCCTGGTCCGGTCTCCGGTCCGGCTCCTTCACTGCTACCTCATCTGTGGAAGTCCACCCTGATCTCGGGGGTGCTTGCCGTGCTGCTCGGTATCGCCGTCGTGGCGTGGCCGGGCATCTCCATCCTGATCGCGGCCATCTTCTTCGGCGCCTATCTGCTGGTCACCGGAATCGCCCAGGTGGTGCTGGCTTTCAGCCTGCGCGCTCCAGTGGGCAGCAAGGTCCTGTTGGGGATCAGCGGCCTGGCCTCGGTGGTGCTGGGTGTGCTGTGTTTCCTGAGCCTGGCGGACTCCGTTCTGCTGCTGGCGATTTGGATCGGCATCGGCTTCATCTTCCGCGGCGTGGCCACCACCGCCTCGGCGATCAGTGACAAGACGCTGCCCGGCCGGGGCTGGGAGATCTTCTTCGGTGTCGTCTCGCTGATCGCGGGCATCGTGATGATGGTGATGCCGTTCGAATCGCTGGCGACACTGGCGCTGGTGGTAGGCATCTGGCTGATCGTGACGGGCGTGTTCGAGATCGTGATGGCCTTCGGCATCAGGAAGGAATCAAAAGCCCTCACCGGGTAGACCGAAGGTCCCTTGTCGGGGACGTCACTGCGGTGGAAGTCTTCAAGTGCTGGTCGCACGGCCATGCGCTCTACTACAATGTGTCGTAGTAGATGAGACCCGCGGCCCCGGGAGGTGCACATGGACGCCCTCGACGTATCGCGATGGCAGTTCGGAATCACGACGGTTTATCACTTCATCTTCGTGCCGCTGACCATAGGTCTGGCGCCACTGATCGCAGTGATGCAGACCATCTGGGTGATCACCGGGCGCTCGGAGTGGTACCGGCTGACGCGGTTCTTCGGCAAGCTGTTCCTGATCAACTTCGCCATCGGCGTGGCCACCGGCATCGTGCAGGAATTCCAGTTCGGGATGAACTGGAGTGAGTACTCCCGCTTCGTCGGCGACGTCTTCGGAGCACCGCTGGCGATGGAAGGCCTGGTGGCCTTCTTCTTCGAGTCCACCTTCATCGGCCTGTGGATCTTCGGCTGGACCCGGCTGCCTCGACTGGTCCACCTGGCCTGCATCTGGATCGTCGCCATCGCGGTGAACCTGTCGGCGTTCTTCATCATCACCGCCAACTCGTTCATGCAGCATCCCGTGGGTGCGCGCTACAACCCGGAGACCGGCCGCGCCGAACTCGAGAGCATCGTCGCGCTGTTCACCAACGAGACCGGTATCGCCGCGTTCTGGCATGCCGTCGCAGGCGCATTCCTGACCGCGGGCACGTTCGTGGCATGTGTGTGCGCCTGGTGGATGGTGCGCAACGCGCGCACCGGGACCGAGACCGTTCCCGAGACCCGGACGATGTACCGCCCCGCCACCATCCTGGGCTGCTGGGTGGCACTGATCTCGGCGGCCGCGTTGTTCTTCACCGGTGACATCCAGGGCAAGCTGATGTTCGAACAGCAGCCCATGAAGATGGCGTCGGCGGAATCGTTGTGCCACACCGAAACCGATCCCGATTTCTCGATCCTGACGGTGGGAACGCACAACAACTGCGAGAGCGTCATCCACCTCATCAAGGTGCCATTCGTACTGCCGTTCCTGGCCGAGAGCAAGTTCACCGGCGTCACGCTCGACGGCGTCGAAGACCTGCAACAACAGGCCGAGGAGAAGTTCGGCCCCGGCAACTACCGGCCGAACCTCTTTGTCACCTACTGGTCGTTCCGCGCCATGATCGGCTTCATGGCGGTGCCGGTGCTGTTCGCACTCGCGGCCCTGTGGCTGACCAGGGGCGGCCGCACCACGGACAAGAAATGGCTCTCGACATTCGCGCTCCTGACCCTGCCGACACCTTTTCTGGCCAACAGTGCGGGATGGATCTTCACCGAGATGGGACGTCAGCCCTGGGTGGTGGTACCCAACATCGACGGTGACCCGATGCTGCATCTGACCGTGCAGGAGGGGGTGTCCGGCCACTCGTCCACCATGGTGTGGATCAGTCTGATCAGCCTCACCCTGACCTACGCGGTGCTGGCGGTCATCTGGTTCTACCTCCTGCGCCGCTACATCGTCTCGGGCCCACAGGAACACGACTCCGAGCCGGCGCCACCCAAGCCACCCGGCGACGACGACGTGGCCCCACTCTCGTTCGCGTATTAGGGAGCAAGCGACCATGGGACTTCAAGAGATCTGGTTCATCCTCGTCGCCGTGTTGTTCCTCGGGTTCTTCGTCCTCGAGGGTTTCGACTTCGGCGTCGGCATGCTGATGGAACCCCTTGCCCGCATGGGCAGCGGTTCCGATTCCGTGACGATCGACAAACGCCGCCGCGCGGTGCTCAACACCATCGGACCCGTCTGGGACGGCAACGAGGTGTGGCTGATCACCGCGGGCGGAGCGATGTTCGCCGCGTTCCCCGGCTGGTACGCCACGGTGTTCTCGGGACTGTTCCTGCCGCTGCTGGCGATCCTGCTGTCGATGATCCTGCGGATCGTGGCCATCGAATGGCGCGGCAAGATCGACGACGCGACCTGGCGCAAACGCGCCGACCTCGGCATCGCCATCGGCTCCTGGGTGCCCGCCATCCTGTGGGGCGTTGCGTTCGCGTCGCTGGTGCAGGGGCTGCCGGTGGACGCGGACGCCCAGATTCACCTGACCTTCGCCGCGCTGATCAATCCGTACACACTGCTGGGCGGGCTGGCTACCGGCGGGCTGTTCCTGCTGCACGGCGCGGCGTTCCTGGCACTGAAAACCGAAGGTGAGATCCGCACCGACATCCTGCGGGTGGCCCGGCTGTTGACCTGGCCGGTGACGGCGCTGGTGGCCTGCTTCGGCATCTGGACCCAACTGGGGTATGGCAAGACGTGGACCTGGGCGGTGCTGGCCCTGGCCGTTGTGGCCCAGCTGGCGGCAGTTGCGCTGCTGCACAGGGGGACCCGCGACGGGTGGGCCTTCATCTCGACAACGCTGGTGGTGGTGGCCGTGATCGTGCTGGCGTTCGGGGCGCTGTTCCCGAACCTGGTGCCGTCGACGCTGAATCCGGACTGGAGCCTGACAATCTTCAACGCGTCCTCCACCCCATACACATTGACGGTGATGACGTGGGCCGCGGCCATCTTCGCGCCACTGGTGGTCATCTACCAAGCCTGGACGTACTGGGTGTTCCGGCAGCGCATCTCGACCGACCGGATACCCGACCCCATCGGTCTGGGGCACTCGCACTGACCGCCACCCCACGCACGCCAGGCAGCCGGGCGCCGCTGGATCCGCGACTGATCCGGGCCTCGGTCGCGGTGCGGCGCTTCCTGGCGGCCACCGTGGGGTGCGGTGTGGTGATCGCCGGCAGTGCGCTGGCGTCGGCGGTGTTGTTGGCACACATCGTCAGCGGCATCATCACCGATCCCGCCAGCCGCTCGCTGTCTGGCTGGGCACCCGAACTGGTTCTGTTGGCGGTGTTGTGGACGGTGCGCACCGCCGCGCAGTGGACCCAGGCGCGACTGAGCCAGCGTGGTGCCAGCGGCGCCATCGCCGATCTGAGCGGGCGCGTCCTCGAGACCGTGACCGCTGCAGATCCGCGCACCATCGCCGAACGCCGCGACGAGGCGGCCGCTGTGGTGGTGCGCGGACTCGACGGCCTACGCCCATTTTTCACCGCTTACCTCCCCGCACTGATCCTGGCCGCCATCCTCACCCCGGCGGCGGTGCTGGTGATGGCGGTCTTCGATCTGCAGGCCACCGCCATCGTCCTGGTGGCGCTACCCCTGATCCCGATCTTCATGGTGTTGATCGGGCTGGCCACCGCCGAACGATCCGCCGCCGCACTGGACGCCATGACCGCTTTGCAGGCGCGGATGCTCGACTTGATCGCAGGCATTCCTACCCTGCGCGCCCTCGGCCGGGCACAGGGCCCGGAGAGCCGAATCGCCGACCTGTCAAACGCTCATCGCCGCTCCACCATGGCCACGCTGCGCATCGCGTTCCTGTCCTCGTTCGTCCTCGAACTGCTGGCCACCCTCGGGGTGGCGCTGGTGGCCGTGAGCGTCGGACTGCGGCTGGTGTACGGCGACCTCGACCTGGCGACGGCGCTGACGGTGCTGCTGTTGGCGCCGGATGTGTTCTGGCCGCTGCGGCGCGTCGGCGTCGAGTTCCATGCCGCGCAAGACGGCAAGACGGCCGCCGAACGTGCGTTCACACTCATCGATGAGCGCCCCACAGCCGTAGCGGGTACCGCGACGGTGCAAGCCGCCGGCGCCACCATCGTCGTCGAATCACTCTGCGTGCCAAGCCGTTCAGGTTTCGCACCGGCCCACCTGGACGCCCGGTTCGAGCCGGGCCGCGTCACCGTGCTCACCGGCCCCAACGGTGCCGGCAAGTCCACCACCTTGCAGGTGATCACCGGGTTGACACGCGCCGCATCCGGGCGCGTCACCGTCGGGGACCTCGACGTCGCCGATCTGGAGCCGGCGGCCTGGTGGGCCCAATTGAGTTGGCTGCCGCAGCGTCCGGTGCTCATACCGGGCAGCGTCGCCGACAATCTGACTCTTTACGGCCCACTCACCGACCCCGAGTCCGCTTGCGCCGCTTCCGGATTCGATCGCGTCCTGGCCGAGCTGCCCGACGGCGCGGACACCGTCGTTGGCCGCGGCGGGGTCGGACTGTCACTCGGACAGCGCCAGCGACTCGGCCTGGCGCGTGCCCTCGGCTCGCCGGCCCCGGTGCTGCTGCTCGACGAACCCACCGCCCACCTGGACGCCGCGACCGAGCAGGCCGTGCTGCAGGCGCTCGTCGCCCGGTCCCGCACCGGAGCCACGGTGGTCATCGTCGGCCACCGCGCCCCGGTGCTGGCGATCGCCGATCACGTGACCGCGGTGAGTAAGCGTGAGGTGGGCAGCCATGCTGCGGTCTGATCCTCTGGTGCTGGCGTGGCACCTGCTGCGACCGCGGATGCCGCGTCTGCTGCTGGCGGGCCTGTGCGGGGTGCTGTCGCTGGGCAGTGCCCTGGCATTGGCCGCGGTGTCGGCCTGGCTGATCACCAGAGCCTGGCAGATGCCACCCATCCTGGATCTCACGGTCGCCGTCGTGGCGGTGCGGGCCTTCGGCATCTCCCGCGGCGTCCTGCATTACTGCGAACGCCTGGCCTCCCACGACACCGCGCTGCGCGCCGCCGGTACAGCGCGGACGCGGCTCTACCGTGCGCTGGCCGACGGGCCGGTGGACACGGTGGCCCGACTGGACGGCGGCGAACTGGCGGGCCGGGTCGGCGCCGACGTCGATGACGTGGCCGATGTGGTGGTGCGGGCCGTCCTGCCCATCACCGTGGCCGCTGTGTTGTCGGTAGCGGCGGTGGTGGCCATCGCGCTGATCTCCCCCGTTGCTGCGGCGGTGCTGGCGATCTGCCTGCTGATCGCCGGTGTGGTGGCCCCGTGGCTTGCCGCCCGTGGCGCCGCGGCCCAGGAGATGGCGGCCAGAGAGTTGCACGCTCAGCGAGACGGGTTGGCCATGCTGGCCCTCGACCATGCCGCCGAACTGCGCGTCGGCGGCCGGTTGCCGGGGATTGTCGCCGAATCTCGGCAACGGCAGCGCGATTGGGGTGTCGCGCTGGACCTGGCGGCGCGACCCGCGGCGCTCGGTGCGGCTGTACCGACCGCGGCAATCGGTATCAGTGTGCTGGGTGCGGTGGTCGCCGGTCTGGGAATCGCACCGTCGGTGGCACCGACCACGCTGGCGATCCTGATGCTGCTGCCGCTGTCGGCCTTCGAGGCCACCACCGCACTGCCCGCCGCGGCGATCCAGCTCACCCGGTCCCGTATCGCCGCACGCCGGCTACTTGCCCTCACCGGATCAGCCACGGAGCCGGGTACCGCCACCCGGCCCACCGATACCACGCTGCGCGCCCACCGACTGGTGGCAGGCTTCACCCCCGAAACGGCCGCCGCCCCGGTGACTCTGACACTGCCGCCGGGCAGTCGGCTGGTGGTCCGCGGCCCCAGCGGTTCCGGCAAGACCACCTTGTTGATGACGCTGGCCGGATTGCTTCCACCCGTGGCCGGCCAGGTGACCGTGGGCAACGTCGCCCTCGACACGCTCGCCGAACCGGAACTCCGCTCGGTGCTGGCGTTCTTCGCCGAGGATGCGCACGTCTTCGCCACCACCGTCCGCGACAACCTGTTGGTGGCCCGCGGCGACTGCACCGACGACGAACTGCACGCGGCGTTGACCGCGGTGGGATTGCGGGACTGGCTCGACAGCTTGCCCGCCGCACTGGACACCGTGCTCGACGGTGGCCCGGCCGCACTGTCGGCGGGACAACGACGCAGGCTGCTTTTGGCCCGGGTGCTGTTGTGCCGGGCCGATGTGGTGCTGCTCGACGAACCTACCGAGCACCTGGACCGCTCCGATGCCGATGAACTCCTGCGGGCACTGCTGCGCACCGACAGTGGGTTGCTGGAACACGGTCGCACTGTCGTGGTGGCTACCCATCACCTGCCGCACGACCTGGCCGACACCCCCGCCTGTCGCACTCTAACGGTGTCTGCCCAGCAATGGTGACGGGTAACGTTGCGCCCGTCTGTCGTCCGCACGAACCTGATCCGGAGAGTCATGACTGAAACCCCCGAGCCCAAGAAGCCCGAAACTCCGTATCAGGGATATCCGGAGGGTGGCTATCCGCCGCCCCCGCCGCCCGGTGCGTACCAAGGCGGATATCCCCCGCCGCCGCCGCAGCCGTACTCGGCTGGCTACCCCGGTTATCCCGGCTATCCCGGGCCGGACGGCATGGGCGGTTACGGTCAGCCACCCGCGGCGCCCAAGAACGGTCTCGGGATCGCCGCCCTGGTGGTCGGCATCCTGTCGCTGCCCGCCGTGTTGACCGTGTTCGGCGGCTTCGTCCTGGGCCTCGTGGCCATCGTGCTCGGATTCATCGGCTACCGGCGCGCCAAGAAAGGCGAGGCCACCAACGGCGGTATCGCGATAGCAGGCGTGGTGATCGGCCTGCTGGGCATCGTGCTCAACGCCGCGCTCATCGCCTTCGGGGTGTGGGGCTTCCTGCAGGTCGGCGGTCGCGACTACTTCGACTGCATGCAGCAAGCAGGCAGCGACACCTCTGCGCAGATGCAGTGCGAGGACGAGTTCCGCGGCAACCTCGAGAACCGGTTCAGCGTCACGCTCACTCCGACCCCCTGAGGCAGCCAGACTGCCCCGTCGGACATGCCCTTGGCAAGGGAATCCATCGCCGAAACCAAATTTCAACACGGAATCGGTTGCGGCCCGGCCAAGGATGGGTGAAGGTTGACTGACAGTTGCAATCAGTCGGCCCAAAACCCTGGCCCTCTGAGCGCAACGCAGCACCGAGGAGGCATGTTCTGAGCAAGACCGGCGCACAAGCCACAGAACAGACAACACAGCAGGGCAGCGCACCATCCGGCGCGCCGGTCATCGAGATCGACCACGTGACGAAGCGCTTCGCCGATTACGTCGCCGTCGCCGACGCGGATTTCTCCATCGGCGCGGGAGAGTTCTTCTCCATGCTCGGCCCGTCGGGGTGTGGCAAGACCACCACGCTGCGGATGATCGCCGGATTCGAGACTCCGACGTCGGGGGCCATCCGGCTGGAGGGAGCCGACGTTTCCCGCGTCGCCCCGCACAAACGCAACGTCAACACCGTGTTCCAGCACTATGCGCTGTTCCCGCACATGAGCGTCTGGGACAACGTCGCCTACGGGCCGCGCAGCATGAAGAAGGACAAGTCGGAGGTCAAGCGCCGTGTCGACGAGCTCCTTGAGGTGGTGCGGCTCACCGACTTCGCCCAGCGCCGCCCCGGCCAACTCTCCGGCGGCCAGCAACAGCGTGTGGCACTGGCCCGGGCACTGGTCAACTACCCAAGCGCACTGCTGCTCGACGAACCGCTGGGCGCACTCGACCTGAAGCTGCGCCACGTCATGCAGTTCGAGTTGAAGCGGATCCAACGCGAGGTCGGCATCACCTTCGTCTACGTCACCCACGACCAAGAGGAAGCGCTGACGATGAGTGACCGCATCGCGGTCATGAACCTCGGCAAGGTTGAGCAAATCGGCACGCCCACCGAGATCTACGACAACCCCGCCTCGGTGTTCGTCGCCAGCTTCATCGGACAGGCAAATCTGTGGCACGGCAAACAAACCGCATCGTCGGGCGAGTTCGCCGACCTCGCGGTTCTCGGTTCCACGATCAGGGCCCGCTCCGGCGATACCACCATCGAGAACGGCGGCAAGGCCACCCTGATGGTCCGTCCCGAACGCGTCCGCGTCTCGACCACCGAGCTCTCCGACGCAAGCGTGACATCCGTCCGCGCCACCGTCACCGATCTGACGTTCCAAGGTCCGGTCGTCCGACTGTCGCTGGTGGCGCCCGACAAGTCGCCGATCGTCGCGCACGTCGGCCCCGAACAGAACTTGCCGCTGCTACGCCCAGGTGACGAGGTGTATGTCGGCTGGGCCGCAGACGCCTCCCTGGTGTTGCCGGCTGCCGACATCCCCACCGCCGAAGACCTCGAGGACATGCTCGACGACTCCTGATGCCACCGTTCACCGAGCCCCTCAGCCCTCACTGAAAGCCCCTTCCTCGAAAGGCTTGCCCCATGGCCAGAACCCCGGACATCGATCCCGCGCTGCTGTCGCGTCTCACCGCCAACCGCGCGTCTCGTCGCCGCTTCCTCGGCGGCAGCGCCGCGGCAGCCGCAGGACTCGCGCTGGGCGGTTCCTTCCTGGCCGCCTGCGGCAGCAGCGACTCCGGCAGCTCCGCCGGCAGCGCCTCTGCCGTGCCCGATGACGGCTCCCCGGCTGAGGGCACGCTGCGCATCTCGAACTGGCCGCTGTACATGGCCGACGGGTTCGTCGCGGCATTCCAGACCGCGACGGGCCTGACCGTCGACTACAAAGAAGACCTCAACGACAACGAGGAGTGGTTCGCCAAAATCAAGGAACCGTTGTCACGCAAGCAGGACATCGGCTCCGACCTGGCCATCCCCACCACGTTCATGGCTGCCCGCCTGCACGGTCTGGGCTGGCTCAACGAGATCAACCACGACCGCGTCACCAACTTCGGCAACCTGCGTGAGGATCTGCTGGAGGCCAGTGTCGACCCTGGCCGCAAGTTCAGCGCACCCTACATGTCCGGCCTGGTGGGCCTGGCGTACAACCGGGCCGCCACCGGTCGTGACATCACCTCGATCGACGACCTGTGGGACCCCGCGTTCAAGGGCCGGGTCAGCCTGTTCTCCGACTCGCAGGACGGCCTGGGCATGATCATGATGAGCCAGGGCAGCGACATCGAGAACCCCACCATCGAGACCGTGCAGAAGGCCATCGACCTGGTGGCCGCACAGCGCGACGCCGGACAGATCCGCCGCTTCACCGGCAATGACTACGCCGACGACCTGGCCGCGGGCAACATCGCCATTGCACAGGCGTATTCGGGCGACGTTGTGCAGCTGCAGGCCGACAACCCGGATCTGCAGTTCATCGTCCCGGAGTCCGGCGGCACCACGTTCGTCGACACCATGGTGATCCCGTACACCACGCAGAACCAGAAGGCCGCCGAGGAGTGGATCAACTACATCTACGACCGCGCCAACTACGCCAAGCTGGTGTCATATGTCCAGTACGTTCCGGTGCTCTCGGACATGACCGACGAGCTCAACAAGATCGACCCCGATGCCGCCGCCAACCCGCTGATCAACCCGCCTCAGGAGATCCTGGACAAGGTCAAGGGCTGGCCGGCGCTCACCGATGAGCAGACGGTTGAGTTCAACTCGGCGTACGCCGCCGTCACCGGCGGCTGACCGATGGCCGGCGTAGCTTCCAGCAGCCGGCAGCGCAGCAAGATCGCTCCGTACCTGATGATCCTGCCTGGGCTGGCCTACCTCGGGCTGTTCTTCGTGGTGCCGTTCATCTCGCTGGCGCGGACGTCATTGTCGTCCACGGGCGGGTCGGTGTTCATGCCGACACTGACATTCTCGTGGGACTTCGGCAATTACGGTCAGGCGTTCTCGGCCTACACCGACCAGATCATCCGTTCGTTCAGCTATGCGTTCCTGGCCACCGTGATCTGCCTGGTGCTGGCGTTCCCGCTGGCCTACGTGATCGCATTCAAGGCGGGCCGCTACAAGAACCTGCTGCTGGGCCTGGTGATCCTGCCGTTCTTCGTGACGTTCCTGATCCGGACCATCGCGTGGAAGACGATCCTGGCCGACGACGGCTGGGTGGTGAGCCTGCTGGGCACCGTCGGGTTGCTGCCCAGTGAGGGCCGGCTGCTCTCGACCAGCTGGGCGGTGGTCGGCGGACTGGCCTACAACTGGATCATCTTCATGATCCTGCCGTTGTACGTCAGCCTGGAGAAGATCGACCCGCGGCTGCTGGAGGCGTCCAAGGACCTGTATTCGACCAACCGGCGCACCTTCACGAAAGTGATCATGCCGCTGGCACTTCCGGGTGTGCTGGCAGGCAGCATGCTGGTGTTCATCCCGAGTGTCGGTGACTTCATCAACGCCGAGTACCTGGGCAGCACACAGACCACGATGATCGGCAACGTGATCCAGCAGCAGTTCCTGGTGGTCAAGGACTACCCGGCCGCGGCTGCGCTGTCGATGTTGCTGATGGGCCTGATCCTGGTGGGCGTGATCATGTACACGAAGGCTCTGGGGACGGAGGACCTGGTGTGAGCATCCAAGACCGGATTGCCGCCGCCAACGCCGACGTCGCCGAGCACGCCTCCGAGAACCAGCCCGGTCTGCTGGCCCGACTCAAGGTGGGCGACATCACCTTACGGGTGGTCGCCGGACTGGTACTGCTGTACCTGTTCATCCCCATCGCGGTGATCGTCGCGTTCTCGTTCAACAATCCCCAGGGCAAGTTCAACTACACCTGGCAGGGGTTCACCCTCGCCAACTGGGCCGACCCGTTCAAGTACCCACCGCTGACGGCCGCACTGCAGATGAGTCTCAACGTGGCCGCGGTATCCACCGCCATCGCGCTGGTGCTCGGCACTCTGCTGGCCATTGCCCTTGTGCGGCAACGGTTCAAGGGCGACCGCCTGGTGGACGGCTTCCTGGTGCTGCCGCTGACCGCACCCGAGGTGGTGATGGGTGCCTCGCTGCTGGTGTTGTTCCTCGACCTCGGCTGGCCGGCCGGTTACACCACGATCGTGATCGCGCACATCGCCTTCCAGGTGAGCTTCATCGCGATGACGGTGCGGGCCAGAGTGCGCGGCTTCGACTGGACGCTCGAAGACGCCTCGATGGATCTCGGGGCAGGACCCGCCCGGACGTTCTTCAAGGTGACGCTGCCGCTGATCGTGCCCGGCATCGTTGCCGCGGCCATGCTGTCGTTCGCACTGTCGCTGGACGACTTCATCATCACCTACTTCGTCAGCGGATCCACCGTGACGTACCCGCTGTACGTCAACGCCGCCGTGAAAGCGTCTGTGCCACCGCAGATCAACGTGCTGGCCACGGCCATCCTGGTGATCAGCCTGCTGTTGATCGCCGTCGGAACGCTGTACCGCCGCAAGCGAATCGACACCTGACACTGGCAGGATCTGAGAGGGTCCTGACGTAAATCCGCTTGCCGTTGGCGGCCCGCACCGCAAAGGTAGGAGCCGTGCGGGCACCTGACAGCTTGACCTCCAGCTACCTGGTTCCGGCGGCCGCAGCGGTCACCGTGTTGCTGTGGGCATCGTCCTTCGTGGTGATCCGAGCGGCCGGAGCCTCGTTGTCGCCGGGGCCGATGGCCTTCACCCGGATGCTGGTCGCCACCGCCGCGCTGATGCTCGTCGCCCTCTACTACCGGCGCCCGATCCCCCGTGGCCGCAGCCTGGCGCTGGTGATGGGGTACGGGGTGCTGTGGTTTGCCACCTACACAGTGCTGCTGAACTGGGCCGAACAACACCTCGATGCCGGAACGGCGGCCCTGCTGGTCAACTTCGCGCCCATCATTGTCGCGGTGTTCGCCGGCCTGTTCCTGGGTGAAGGATTTCCCGGCGCCCGTGTCGTCGGCATCCTGACCGCCTTCGCGGGCATCGTGTTGATCGCCCTCGGCGGCTCGGGCGGCACCGTCAACGACCGCCTCGGTATCACCCTCGGGCTGATCACAGCCGTGTTGTACGCGGCCAGTGTGCTGATGCAGAAAGTGGCTCTGCGGTCCGTCGACGGCGTGACGGCCACCTGGGTGGGATGCGCGACTGGCCTGTTGGTCACCACTCCGTTTGCGCCGCAGGCGTTCAGCGAGATTGCTGCCGCACCCACCTCGGCCGTGCTCGGGGTGGTGTTCCTGGGCATCGGTCCCACCGCCATCGCCTTCCTCACCTGGGCCTACGCATTGGCCCGCTCCGACGCCGGCGCACTGACCGCCACCACACTCGCCGTTCCGGCCATCGCCATCGGACTGTCCTGGGTGTTCCTCGGCGAAGTTCCCACCCTGCTCGGATTCATCGGCGGCGCACTGGCACTGCTGGGCGTGATGATCACCCGAAGGTGAAACTGTTTGTCGTGACACCCCGCCGGGTACCGGAATTGACATGGTCGACAATCGGGTTCACGGTGCGGTGGATCGAGCCACCAGTACCAACGCGTTCGAATACGCCGCACGCGCAGGCTACGTCACCAGCGGCGTGCTGCACCTGCTGCTCGGCTACATCGTGGTGCGGCTGGCCTTCGGCGGCGGTGGAGCCAACCAGAACGCCGACCAGTCGGGAGCCCTGGCGACGCTGGCCTCCAGCGGCGGCGGCGCCCTGGCCCTGTGGTTGGCCGCTGCCGGCCTCTTCGGCCTGGCCGCGTGGCGGCTGGCCGAAACCGTCGTGGGCTCCCATCCCAATGAACCCACCGACGACGACAAAGGCGCCAAGAAGCAGTTCAACCGGGTCAAATCACTGGCCCTGGCCATCGTCTACTGCGGCCTGGCACTCTCGGCCGTTCGATTCGCCATGGGCACCGGACAGTCCAGTGGCCAGCAGAACGCCGGCATGTCGGCTCAGTTGATGCAGTCCGGTTGGGGCAAAGCACTTCTCATCGTGGTCGGCCTGGTCGTGATCGGCGTCGGCGGCTACCACGTCTACAAGGGCGCATCGGAGAGGTTCCTCAAAGACCTGAGAGTCTCCGGCGGGTCGGTCGTCACTCCGATGGGCAAGGTCGGCTACATCGCCAAGGGGGCTGTGCTGGCCGGCGCCGGCCTGCTGGTGATCGTGGCTACCCTCAGCTCTGATCCGGCCAAGGCGTCCGGGATAGACGCAGCGGTCAAGACCTTGGGTGAGGCACCGTTCGGCAAGATCCTGTTGGTGATCGCCGCGCTGGGGTTCGCGGCCTACGGCGCCTTCTGTTTTGTGATGGCACGTTTCGCGCGGATGTGACCCTGCCGCCGCGGGTCAGCAGAACAGCCGCAGCGTCCACGGATCGGTGTCGATCAGCAACACCGCGGGACCGTCGGCCCGGCGCAACGAGACCGCCGTCGTCGGCCCCGCTGTGATCCGGGAGTTCACCCGGGCCCCGTGCAGGCGGACCCCGAGCGCGTCGAGTCCGAGCGCCGCGTCGTCGCCGACGGTGACTCGCGCGCCCGCGCCGAGTATCCGCCGTCCTGCCAACTGGTCACCGCCGGTGAGCGCGGCCACCAGTGCATCGACCGAGCCACGGTGCCGACGAGCCGTGCGGTGCAGGCCGGCCAGGAATCCCGCCGCACCACGCAGATGCTGATTCGACAGCAGCGAGCGGGTCAGTCCCAGTGCCACCGGCACAGCGGGCACACCGCGGCGGGCGAACTGCCACAGCATCGAAGGTAGCTCCCAAAATGCCTGTAGTTGACTGATCTTCAGCTCCCCTTCGACATCGCGGACGGCGTAGCGCAGGATGGCGGGAACATTCATGGTGACACCACCACCCATGCCGACCTCCAGCGTCACGTCGCGGATCACCGTCGACCCGCAGACGATGTCGGCATACGGATGGAAGGTGATGTCGCGTGGCGCGATGAACGTGTCGAAGAACCGACCGATGGCATCACGTCCGCGATGAGGCGCCGAGCCCACCGGGTCCTCCACCACGGCGTCGTCGGTGAAGAGTCCCAGCCAGCCTGCCCGGTCGTGACGCGCCGCCGCCTGCGGCGACCGCTCGACCGCAGCCAGCAGCTCAGCCTCGGCGTGGGGTGTCACGCCGAAGCGCCGACAATCTCGACGCCGATGGCCCGCAGATCCTCCACTGCCTCGGCGGTGGACGCCGGGGCGACACCTGCGGTGAGATCCAGCAGGACCCTGGTGCGCAACCCGGCCTTCGCCGCGTCCGCGGCGGTGGCCCGCACACAGTAGTCGGTGGCGATGCCCACCACGTCCACCGCATCCACGCCGCGGGCGCGCAACCAGTCGGCCAGCGCGACCCCCTCGGCATCGGCGCCCTCGAATCCGCTGTAGGCGGCCTCGTACTGCCCCTTGTGGAAGACGGCTTCGACGGCGCCGGTGGCCAGTTCGGGATGGAAGTCGGCTCCGGGGGTGTCCACCACACAGTGCCGTGGCCAGGACACCTGGAAGTCGGGAGTGTCGGAGAAATGCTCGCCCGGGTCGATGTGAAAATCCTTGGTGGCCACCACATGGTCGTAAGGATGGGCGCCGGCGAGAAGCGTGCTGATCTCGCGCGCCACGGCCGTGCCGCCGTCGACGGCCAGCGAACCGCCTTCGCAGAAGTCGTTCTGGACGTCGACGATTATCAGCGCACGCATGCCTCCACCGTATCGGGACGTACAGTGAACCGGCACTATTCGGGACAAGGAGCAGCGGTGAGCACCTTCGATTTCTTCCAGGCGACCGAACTCCCGGTACCGGATCTCGACAGCACCGACGCCATGGCGATCGCGCGGACCCATTTCGGCGTCGACGCCGGCGTCACCGTGTTGGGCAGCCAGCAGGACGCCAACTTCCTGCTGCGCCGTGGCACCGAACCGGTGGGTGTGCTCAAGGTCGCCAACCCCGCCTTCACCCTGGTGGAGATCGAGGCGCAGGACGCCGCGGCGCAGTACATCGCCGACCGCGAGCCCGCCGTGCGCACCGCGCGCAACGTCGGCCCGGCGACGGGCCCCATCGCCGATGTCGGCACGGACGGCAGCCTCTACGCCCGGATCATCGACTTCCTTGCCGGCGGCACCCTCGGCGGCGACCGCTACGTGTCACCGCAGCGGTGGGCCGCGTTGGGCACCCTCGCCGGCCGCGTGGTGCGTGCGCTGGCCGATTTCGACCACCCCGGAGTGGACCGGGTGTTGCAGTGGGATCTGCGGCATGCGGACCGCACGGTGACGTTGCTGGCTCCCTACGTCCAGGACTCCCGGATGCGGGCACGGATCGAGAGCGAGGCCCAGGCGGCGTGGCAGGTGGTGACCGCGCTGGCTGACCAGCTGCCCGTGCAGGTCATCCACGGCGACCTGACCGATGACAACGTGGTGTGCTCCCCCGAAACCCGATTACCGGACGGGATCATCGATCTGGGCGACCTGACCAGATCCTGGGCCGTGGGCGAGCTCGCCATCGCCGCCTCGGCCGTGCTACGGCACGCCGACGGCGAACCCGCCGCTGCGCTACCGCTGATCGCGGCCTTCCACCGGCAACGACCGCTTGCCGCCGCCGAGATCGAAGTGCTGTGGCCCCTGGTGATCCTTCGGGCGGCGACGCTGGTGGTCAGCGGCCACCAACAGGTCGCCATCGATCGGGAGAACAACTACGCCGCAAGCGCTCTGGCCGACGAGTGGAACATCTTCCAGCGGTCGTTGTCGGTACCGGCGACGGTGGTGACCCGGCTGATAGGTGCTGCGCTGGGCGTCGAGGCCCCCGCACCCTCGCAGGACTGGGGCCGGCTGATCGACGGCGCCGCGGCGCACGTGCTGGATCTGTCGACGTTGTCCGACGATCTGGACGCCGGGCGTTGGCTGGACAGCGACATCGAAGACAGACTGGCAACCGAGACCGGCGCGGCGCTGGTCGCCACCACCCATGGTCAGCCGCGGCTGACCAGATCCGTGTTGCGCAGCAGTGAGTCACCGGCCAGTGTCCCCACCGGTATCGATGTGTGGGTCAGCGCGCCGACGAAGCTGCTCGCACCCTGGCCCGGCAGGATTGCCGTAGAGGCCGACGAGCTGCGCCTGGCCGGGCCCGGCGTGACGCTGCGAATACGCGGCGACATCACGTCCACCGCAACCATGATCGGCCGAGGTGACGAGCTGGCGGTGGCCGGCCCCGGCCGGTTGTGGATCCAGGTGACCGGCGAGAATTGCTGTCCCGTACCAGCTTTCGTGCGTCCCGAGTATGCGCCGGGATGGTTGGCACTGACTCACGATCCGGGCGTTCTGGTCGGAATGCCTGCGCACGTCGAGGGTGAGGACAGTGCCGGGCTGCTGGTCAGGCGCGGGCGGTCGTTCGCCGCGGTGCAAGAGCAGTACTACAGCAACCCGCCGCGTATCGAGCGCGGCTGGCGTGAACACCTGCAGGACACCGAGGGCCGCAGCTACCTCGACATGGTGAACAACGTGACCAGCATTGGCCACGGACATCCCGAACTGGCGGACGCTGTTGCCCGCCAATGGCGCAAGCTCAACACCAACTCCCGGTTCAATTACGCTGCGGTGGTCGAGTTCTCCGAACGGCTGGCGGCCACTTTGCCCGACCCCCTGGACACGGTGTTCCTGGTGAATTCCGGCTCGGAGGCCGTGGACCTGGCCCTGCGCTTGGCATTCACCACCACGGGCCGACAGGACGTGGTGGCCGTGGCCGAGGCCTATCACGGCTGGACCTATGCCACCGACGCCGTCTCGACCTCCACGGCAGACAATCCCAATGCGCTGACCACCCGCCCGGACTGGGTACATACAGTGCCGTCTCCCAACAGCTTTCGCGGCAGGCACCGGGGTGGCGACGCCGTACGCTATGCCCCCGAGGCGGTGGCGGTGATCGAGGGCCTGGCAGCCGAGGGCCGCCCGCCCGCAGCGTTCATCGCCGAACCGTTCTACGGCAACGCCGGTGGGGTGGCGCTGCCCGACGGGTATCTCGACGCGGTGTACACCGCGGTGCGCGCCGCGGGCGGCTTGGCGATCGCCGATGAGGTGCAAGTGGGCTACGGCAGGCTCGGCAGCTGGTTCTGGGGCTTCCAGCAGCAGAAGGTGCTGCCCGACATCGTCACCGTCGCCAAGGCCATGGGCAACGGCCAGCCGCTGGGCGCCGTGATCACCACCAAGGCGATCGCCGATGCGTACCGCAACGAGGGGTACTTCTTCTCCTCGGCAGGCGGCAGCCCGGTGTCCAGCGTTGTGGGGCTCACGGTGCTCGACGTGATCCAGCGCGACGGTTTGCAACACAACGCCGCCGCCGTGGGTGAGCATCTGCGTAGCCGGCTCACCGAGCTGGCCACCCGGCATCCGCTGATCGGCGCCGTCCACGGCAGCGGGCTCTACATGGGAGTGGAACTGGTGCGCGACCGCACCACCCTCGAGCCGGCGGTCACCGAGACCGCGGCAATCTGCGAGCGGATGCGCGAGCTGGGGGTTATCGTCCAACCCACCGGCGACCACATGTGCGTGTTGAAGATGAAACCGCCGATGTGCCTGACCAGGGAGTCGGCCGACTTCTTTGTCGACGTGTTGGACCGCGTATTGCATACCGGGTGGTGAAACAGCAGGTCACCCTGCGTTTTGGCGTGCAGCGACGGCGGTGCGCGTTGCGCTGGTTAGCTACGCGAATTAAAGTCCAGACACATGTCCAGACACTGTGGCGTTCCCTTGCTCGACTTCAGCGGCGACGCGACCGGTCGGGTATAGGTGAAAGGTATGCGCATCGCCCTGCTGTCCTACCGCAGCAAGACCCACTGTGGCGGCCAGGGTGTTTACGTCCGACATCTGAGCCGAGGCCTGGCCGATCTGGGACACCACGTGGAGGTGTTCTCGGGGCAGCCCTATCCCGACGGCCTCGATCCCAGGGTGCGGCTGTGCAAGGTCCCCAGCCTGGATCTCTACCGGGAACCTGACCCGTTCCGGGTGCCGAGACCCAGCGAGATCCGCGACACGATCGACCTGCTGGAGCTGGGCACCATGTGGACCGCCGGCTTCCCCGAACCCCGAACGTTCGGCCTGCGGGTGGCCAAGCTGCTTGCCGAGCGGCGCGCCGAATTCGACGTCGTACACGACAACCAGAGCCTGGGCACCGGACTGCGCCGCATCGCCGCGTCGGGCATGCCCGTCGTGGCCACCGTGCACCACCCCATCACCCGCGACCGGGTGCTCGATCTGGCGGTCGCCAAGTGGTGGCGCAAGCCGCTGGTGCGCCGCTGGTACGGCTTTGCGGAGATGCAGAAGAAGGTGGCCAGGTCCATTCCGGACCTGCTGACCGTGTCCACCACCTCGGCCACCGACATCGCGGCGGACTTCGGGGTCAGCCCCGATCAGCTGCACGTGGTGCCGCTGGGTGTGGACACCGCGGTGTTCGCCCCCTCCGCTGCCCCGCGGGTGCGTGGTCGCATCATTGCCATCGCCAGCGCCGATGTGCCGCTCAAGGGCGTGGCCAATCTGCTGCAGGCCGTGGCCAAGCTGCGCACCGAGCGTGAGGTCGAGCTGCAGCTGGTGGCCAGGCTGGAGAGCAACGGTCCCACCGAAAAGCTGATCGCCGAGCTCGGCATCTCCGACATCGTGCACATCTCCAGCGGCCTGTCCGACGCCGAATTGGCCGCATTGCTGGCATCAGCCGAAATCGCCTGTATCCCTTCGCTGTACGAAGGCTTCTCGCTGCCGGCGGTGGAGGCCATGGCCAGTGGCACCCCGATCGTCGCCAGCCGGGCCGGTGCCCTGCCCGAGGTGCTGGGCACTGGTGGTGACGCAGCCGTACTGGTGCCGCCCGGCAATGTCGAGGAACTCACCAAGAGCCTGGGCGAACTGCTGGACTCCCCCAACGAACTACAACGCATGGGTTTGGCGGGCCGCCGGCGCGCAGTGGACATCTACAGCTGGGAATCCGTTGCCGCACAGACGGTCACGGTGTATCAGCGGGCTATCGATCGGATGCGGACATGTTGACCGTCGACTTCGACAGACTGGGCGTCGGGCCCGGAACCAAGGTAATAGACGTCGGGGCGGGCGCGGGCAGGCACAGCTTCGAGGCCTACCGCCGTGGTGCCGACGTCATCGCGTTCGACCAGGACAAGGAAGAACTCGAGAACGTCACCACGATGTTCGAGGCCATGGCAGCCGCCGGCGAGGCGCCCGAGGGCGCAGTGGCCGAAGCGGTGGCCGGAGATGCGCTGGCGCTGCCTTATGCCGACGGCACCTTCGACGTGGTGATCGCCTCGGAGATCCTGGAACACGTGCCGGCCGACGAGGCAGCCATCGCCGAACTGGTGCGTGTGCTCAAGGTCGGCGGCAAGCTGGCCGTGACGGTGCCACGCTGGTTACCGGAACGGTTGTGTTGGTTGCTCTCCGACGAGTATCACGCCAACGAGGGCGGGCACATCCGCATCTACAAGGCCGACGAGCTGCGCGCCAAGGTCGAGTCGCGAGGCATGCGGTTCACCCATACCCATCACGCCCACGCGCTGCACTCCCCGTACTGGTGGATCAAATGTGCTGTGGGCGTGGAGAAGACGAAACACCCGGCGGTCAGCGCCTACCACCGGCTGCTGGTGTGGGACATGATGTCGGCGCCTGCCCTGACGCGCACCGCAGAAGCTGCGCTGAACCCGCTGATCGGCAAGAGCGTAGCGCTGTACTTCGAGAAGTGAGGCAACCATGTTGCGGCGCAGTGAGGTTCCCGAGGTAACCGGCATCCTGTCGGCGAGCCAATGCGTGGAGACCGCGCAATCCATCGCGCGGGCTCAGGAACCGTCCGGCGCCATTCCGTGGTCGCCACTGGCACACACCGATCCGTGGGATCACGTGGAATGCGCCATGGCCCTGACCACCGCGGGCCTGCTGGAACCCGCACGGGCGGCCTTCGAATGGTGCCGGCGCGAACAGCGCACCGACGGGTCGTGGCCGCTGCAGTTCCGGGCCGGGGTCATCGAGGACGCCAACAGCGACAGCAACTTCTGCGCCTACATCGCCACCGGCGTGTGGCACCACATGCTGGTCACCGGCGATGACGCCTTCGCCCAGAGGATGTGGCCGACGGTGCGCGACGCCATCGACTTCGTGATCACGTTGCAGCTCGACGGCGGCGAGATCTGTTGGGCGCAGGGACCCACCGGGCCCATCAGGGAAGCCCTGGTGACGGGGAACGCGAGCATCTACCAGAGCATCCGGTGCGCGCTGGCGCTGGCCAACTACATCGGCGAGCCGCAACCGGAGTGGGAGGTGGCCTGCGGGGTCCTGGGGCACGCGATCGTCGCACATCCCGGATCGTTCACCGAGAAGCCGCACCACTCGATGGACTGGTACTACCCCATATTGGGCGGCGCGCTGCGCGGTCACGGCGCCGACGAGCGCATCGCCGAGCGGTGGTCGGACTTCGTGGTCGACGGCCTCGGTGTCCGGTGTGTGGACGACCGACCGTGGGTGACGGGTGCGGAAACCTGTGAACTGGTGCTGGCCTTGGATGCCATGGGCGAAACCGACCGTGCCCTCGAGCAATTCGAGAACATGCAACATCTGCGTGAACGCGACGGCTCCTACTGGACGGGGTTGGTGTACGCCGATGGAAAGCGGTGGCCGGTGGAGCGCACCACCTGGACCGGGGCCGCTGTGATCTTGGCCGCCGATGCGCTCTCGCGAACCACACCGGGCAGCGGCATCTTCCGGGCCGAAGAACTACCCCGCGGCCTGGAAGCCGACTTCGGTTGCGAATGCGTGGTCAGCGAGCGCTGAGCGTGCGCTCGAGCACCCGCAGCGACGCGCATGCCGACACCTCGGTGAATTCGCCGCTGTCGAGTGCCCGCCGATAGATCAGGTACGGCGCCTGACCGCCGTCGCGGGGATCGGGAAACACGTCGTGGATCAACAGCGCACCGCCGGTCTGCACCCAGGGTGCCCAGCCCTCGAAGTCACGCTGTGCCGCCTCCTCGGTGTGGCCCCCGTCGATGAACAGCAGGTTCAGCGGGGTCCGCCAATGCCGAGCCACCACCGGCGATTTGCCCACCACTGCAATCACGTTGTCCGGCAACGCCATCTCGTCGAGAGTGTGGCGGAACGTCGGCAGGGTGTCGAACAGCCCGGTGTGCGTGTCGACCATGGTGGTGTCGTGATACTCCCACCCCGGTTGATGTTCCTCGGAGCCGTGGTGGTGGTCGATGGTATACACCACGCTGTCGGTGTTCAGCGCGGCGGCGCCGAGCAGCACGGTGGATTTTCCACAGTAGGTGCCGATCTCCACCCCGACCCCGCCGGCCAGATATGACGACGCCGCGTCGAAGAGCGCGCGCCCCTCGTCGGCGGGCATGAAACCCGTCACCCGATCCGCGAGAGCGAATAGGCGATCGGTTTGCTGGGCACGCTGCGCCTCGGGTGTGGTGTCGGTATCGGCCATACAGGCAACCTAGCCCGTCGGCAGTGTCGATATCCAGCGCACATCCTTGCCGGGCCCAGGCCGTTGTAGTAGCGTCCGGACATGTGTCCGATCCGGTAGCTCGGGAAGCCACCAGGCGTCGATTGACCGCCAAGCAAGCCGATACCGTGGACCGGTTGGGCAGATGCGCGATGGACGTGCTCAGCCGTGAGGGTTTTGCGGGTCTGACCATCCGGCTGGTGGCTGCGGAGGCCGGTGTCGGTGCCGCCACCGCCTACACCTACTTCTCCTCCAAAGAGCACCTGGTGGCCGAGGTTTTCTGGCGCCGGTTGGCCGGCACCCCGGTGCCGGCCAACGATTCACCGGACCGGACCGCCCGGGTGGTCGCGGTGCTGCGGCACATCGCGCTGCTGGTGGCCGACGAACCCGAGCTCGCCGGTGCGGTCACCACCGCGTTGCTGGGCAAGGATCCCGACGTCGAGCATCTGCGCCTGCGCATCGGCGTCGAGATCAACAGGCGGCTGTCGGAGGCGCTGGGCGCCGACAGCGATCCCTCGGTGGTCGAAACCCTGGAGCTGATGTATGCGGGTGCTCTGGTGCGCGCCGGCATGGGATATGCGTCCTATCAACAGATCGCCGACCTGCTGGAGAAATCGGCTCGCCTGGTGCTCGGCTGAGACCCGGCGCGTCCGCATCCGAGCGGAGCCTCGTCATCACGCGGAGTCGTGCTGCTGCGCCGTGAGCGGTGCGATGATCGGTCACGTGAGCGCCGCCGCTGAGCGTGACGAGACCGAGACCGAGAAGCTGGACCGCAACTGGGCGAGCCTGCTGCAGGAACTTCGAGTGGCCCAGACCGGCGTGCAACTGCTCACCGGTCTGTTGTTGACGCTGCCTTTCCACGACCGGTTCGCCGATCTCGACACCGCGCTGCGGCTCGTTTACCTGGTCACCGTCGGCTGCTCGATCATCAGTACGGTGCTGCTGGCCAGTCCGGTGGCCATGCACCGGGTGTTGTTCCGTCAGCACCGACTGGACCAGCTGGTGTCCGCCGCGCACAAGACCACCTATGCGGGGATGATGTTCCTCGGCTTTTCGCTGGTCGGGGTGGTGGTGTTGGTTTTCGGGGCCGTCGCCGGCGACCTTGCCGGAGTCATCGCCGGCACCGTGGCGTTCGGTGCATTCATTCTCTTCTGGGTGGTGTTGCCGTTGCGGATGCGCCGTACCTGGAGGTCGTGATCAACCGGTTTGCACCTTTGTCAGGCGGGGAACACGGCCGTCATGTTGCTTCGCCGAGTCGCCCGTCCCCTGCTGTCCGCCGCCTTCATCGGTCAAGGCATCGAAGCGCTGCGCAGTCCCAAACCCGCAGCAGACGCCGCCCGTCCCACCTTGGAGGGCCTGCAGAAACTCCCGGAACCGGTGGGCCCCAAGGTGCCTCGCGATGCCGAGACGTTCGCGAAGATCACCGCAGCCGTGCAGATCGGCGGCGGAGTCCTACTGGCCACCGGCAAGGTGCCCCGCCTGGCGTCGGCCGCGCTGGCTGCCACGGTCATCCCGGCCAACCTCGGCTCCCACATGTTCTGGTCCGAGGTCGATCCCGAGCGCAAGGCACAGAAGCGCAAAGACTTCCTCGTCGACATGAGCCTGCTGGGCGGCCTGATCATCGCCGCCGCCGACACCGCCGGCAAACCGTCCCTGGGATGGCGCGGTCGCCGGGCGGCCCACAAGGTCAGCGACGCCGTCTCCTCGGCACTACCCAGCGGCTCAACTCCGGCGCTGATCGACAGTGAACTCGCCGACAAGGTGGGCAAGAACCTGCAGGACGGGCTGCACGCCGGTGCCGAGCGGGGGCGCGAACTCGCCGAGCGGAGTGCGCCGCTGATCGAGGCCGCCCGCGAGCGCGGGGCCGAATGGGCGGAAGTGGCGCTGGATCGCGGCTCCGAGTGGGCGCAGGTGGCTCGCGAGCGTAGCGCCGAGCTGGCTGAGATCGCCAGGGAACGCGGTCTGGAACTGGCCGACGTGGCCCGTGACCGCGGCGGCGACCTTGCCGAAGTGGCCCGCGACCGGGGCCTGGAACTGGCCGACGTGGCGCGTGACCGCGGCGGCGAGTTGGCCCATACCGCGCTGAGCCAGGGCGAGGAGCTGTCCCGGCGGACGCGGAAAGCGCGGATCAAGGCCGAGAAGCAGGCACGTAAGAAGGTGAAGGACTTGAGTCGCTGACGGCGGCCTGATCGGCTTTTGCCGCTGGCGCGGTAAGTTACAGGCGTCCATGACTGCGATCAGGAGCCGATCTGATGACTTCGGGTGAATATCCCAACAATCCGGATCCCAACTACCCGCCTCAGCCGGGCGCCTACCCGCCGCCACCGCCACCGCAGTACGGCCCGCCGCCCGGCGGCGCCTATCCGCCCCCGCCGCAGGGCAACTACCCGCCCCCACCGCAGGGCAACTACCCACCTCCACCACCTCCGCAGTACGGGGTGCCCGGCGGTTACCCGCCGCCGCAGTTCGGTCCGGTGGGCGGGGTGGAGCCGGGCGGCCTCGGCCTTCGGTTCGCGGCGCGGCTGATCGACGGAGTCCTGGTCGGCATCGTGGTGTCGATCCTGCTGTTGGCCACCGGGCTCTGGGACGGCTACCTGGTTCCCGGGATCTTCTCCGGCGTGCTGGTATTCGCCTATTTTGTGGGCTTCGAGGTGACGCAGGGCTGGACTCCGGCCAAGAAGATGCTCGGTCTGTCGGTTCGCGGCCCCGGCGGCGCTCCGAAACCGGACTTCAAGCAGTCTGCGATCCGCAACTCGTTCACGCTGCTGTCGATCATCCCGTTCATCGGCGGCTTGCTCGCGTTCATCGCCTACATCGTGATCGCGGTGACCATCAACAACAGCCCCATCAAGCAGGGCAAGCACGACGAGCTTGCCGGCGGCACCCAGGTGGTCAAGGGCTAACCACGCTCGACACCGACGGAAACGGCCCCCACCGAGGTGGGGGCCGTTCTCGTCCGGCTAGATGAAGATGTCGAGGATCAGCACCACGATCAGGCCGGTCACCGACAGCACCGTCTCCATCACCGACCATGTCTTGATGGTCTGTCCGACGCTGAGCCGGAAGTACTGGTTCACCAACCAGAATCCGGCGTCGTTGACGTGGGAGAAGAACACCGATCCGGCGCCCACGGCCAGTACCACCAGGGATACCTGACCGCTGCTCATCCCGTCGACCAGGCCGAGCACCAGTGAGGAGGCCGTGATGGTGGCGACGGTGGCCGAGCCGGTGGCCAACCGGATCAGCACCGCGAGCACCCACGCCAGCACGATCACCGAGATGTTGGCGGTCTCGGCCCACCGTGCCAGCAACGTCCCGATGCCACTGTCCACCAGTACCTGCTTGAAACCGCCACCGGCAGCGACGATCAGGATGATGCCGGCCACCGGAGGCAACCCGGACTCCACACACTTGGTGATGGCCGCGCGGTCCATGCCGGCACCGCGGCCGAGGGTGAACATTCCGACGATGACGGCCAGCAACAGCGCGATCGACGGTGTGCCCAGGCTGTCGAAGATCACCCGGAACCAGTTCGACTTGTCATCGATGAAGATGTCCACCAATGCCTTGCCCATCATCAGGGCGACAGGCAGTAGCACACTGAACAAGGTGATTCCGAACGACGGCCTGCGCCGGTGTTCGTCACGCTCGTCGGCGTCGAAGGTGTCCGGCGCGCCGACCACCACCCACTTGCCTGCCAGCTTTCCGAACAACGGGCCCGCCACCACGATGGTCGGAATCGCCACCGCCACACCGAGTGCCAGCGTGATCCCGAGATCGGCACCCAGCAGATCGACGGCCGTCAGCGGCCCGGGGTGCGGCGGCACAAAGCCGTGCATCGCCGAAAGACCGGCCAGCGCAGGTATTCCCACGGTTATCAGTGACAACCCAGACCGCCGCGCCACCAGATAGATGACCGGCATCAGCAGCACCAGGCCGATCTCGAAGAACATCGGCAGCCCGATGATGGAGCCCACCAAGGCCATTGCCCACGGCAGCGCCTGCGGTGACGCCCGCCCCACGATGGTGTCGACTATCTCGTCGGCGCCGCCGGAGTCGGCCAGGAGTTTGGCGAACATCGCACCCAGGGCGATCAGGATCCCGACACCGGCTGCGGTGGTGCCGAATCCGTCGGTGAAGGATCCCAGGACCGTGGTCAGGCCCTCCCCCGCCACCAGCCCCACGGTCAGGCCGCCGAAGATCAACGACAGGAAAGGGTGCAGCTTGACGACGGTGATCAGGACGACGATCACCGCGATACCGGCGAGGAACGCCAGGATCAACTGGGTTCCCGACGCCACCGGTTCGGCGAGTTCGGGCGCATCGGCGGCCAGCACCGCCAGAGCAGCTTCAGACATCTACTTCTCCAGTCCGGTCGACGAAATATATTCGTCCACAATGGAATCGATGCTCTGGTCGACATCGATGCTGATACCGGCCTCGTCGGAGTCCAGAGGCTCGAGGGTGTCGAACTGTGAGGCCAGCAGAGAAGCCGGCATGAAATGGCCGGGCCTGCTGGCCTGCCGCCGGCCGATCACCTCGACAGTGCCTGCCAGGTGCAGGAACTCGGTGCCGGGACAGTGCTTGCGCAGCTGGTCGCGGTACTTGCGTTTGAGTGCCGAACAACTCATCACGCCACCGTCGGCGTGCTCGGCCAACCAGTCGCCGATGGCTTCCAACCACGGATACCGGTCGTCGTCGTCGAGCGCGTGCCCAGCACTCATCTTCGCGACGTTGGCCTCGGGATGGAAGTCGTCCGCGTCGGCGAACGGCACTCGCAGCCGCTGCGCCAGCGCTGCTCCCACCGTCGATTTCCCCGACCCGGATACGCCCATCACGACGATTGGTGCGCCCATCTCATTCACCTACCCTGTTGAGTCCTACGTCACACAGGATGCCTAATTGATCAGACTATTTCAAGCCCCTGATTGAAATGATGGGTTTTATGGCTACGACCAGGAGCTATGGGAGGATGTATCGATGAGCGCGCAGCCGGCAGCGGGTGAATTGCACTCCACACTGCTCGACGCCGTAGGCACCGGAATCGTCTCTGGCCGCCTCCCCGCGGGCAGCGTGCTGACCCTCGACGGGGTGAGCGCCGAGCACGGGGTGTCGCGCAGCGTCGCCCGCGAGGCCGTCAGGGTGCTCGAGTCCATGGGCATGGTGGCCTCCCGCAGGCGCGTCGGCATCACCATCCAGCCCGCCGCGAGCTGGAATGTCTTCGACCCCCAGGTGATCCGATGGCGGCTGGCCGCCGGCGACCGCGCCGCCCAACTGGTATCACTGTCCGAGCTGCGGCGTGGGTTCGAGCCGGCCGCGGCCGCCTTGGCGGCGCGCCGCGCCGACCCACACCAGTGCCGCATCATGGCCGCCGCGGTGTCGGACATGGTGGTTCACGGGCGCTCCGGCGATCTGGAGTCATACCTTTTGGCCGACAAGGTATTTCACCGCGCACTGTTGGAAGCCAGCGGCAACGAGATGTTCCGCGCCCTCGGTGGCGTGGTGGCCGAGGTGCTCGCCGGCCGTACCCATCACGGAATGATGCCAGAAGAGCCGAACGCCGAAGCGATCGCGCTGCACGACGAAGTCGCGCGGGCCATCCGGATGCGCGACGAAGATGCCGCCGAACGGGCGATGCGCGCGATCATCGACGAAGCCATCTCCGCGATGGCGCAGGAGTTCTCGCCCGATCAGACCTGATTGACCTCGAAGTTCATCAGCAGTTCGTTCACCGTCGTCACGGTCACCACGGTGTCCAGCGGTTCACCGCCCAGTTGCATCGAGCAGTTGGTCTCGTTGCCCTCTTCACCCAGCAGCCCGCCGTCACAGGTCACACCGGCGACCTCCTCCCCCGCGCTCTCGGTGACCAGGTTCGCCACCGCTTTCTCCAGCTGGGCCTGCGACAGGGCTGGGGTCATTTCGTAGCTGACCGTGGTGTCCTCGACCTTGGTCACCTCGACGACGGGCTCGATGGCATTGGTGTCACTGAGCACCACCTCACATGTGGTGGTCTTGCCCACCACACCCTCCAGATCGGCGCTGCAGACCACCGACTGGGGCTTCTGGTCAGCCTCTGCGAGCCTGCTCGAGATGTCGCTCTCGAGGTCGCCTTTGCCCACCGTCGGCGGGCCGGAGTTGAAGCTGAAACTGCAGCCCACTGCGGACAGTCCCACAACAGTCGCCGTTGAAAGCGTGTAGACCAATGTGCGCACGGCGACCTCCCAACATTGCTGACCACCGGGCGGTGTCCCGCCGGCGCACGCAACATAACAGGGAACCGACACCGCCAGTGGTTTACTACCGCCGTGAGTCGCTCGACGGCCTCGACGAGGCCGCGGCACAGGTTCGCACCCGGGTCTCTACGGGCGTAAGTTTCTTTGGTCAGACGATTGAACTCACCCAGATGGAGGCGGCCCATGCCCATCATCACCACCAGCGACGGCGTCGAGATCTTCTACAAGGACTGGGGAACCGGCCAGCCCATCGTCTTCAGCCACGGTTGGCCGCTGTCCTCCGACGACTGGGACACTCAGTTGCTGTACTTCCTGTCCAAGGGGTACCGCGTGGTGGCCCACGACCGTCGTGGCCACGGCCGCTCCACGCAGGTCGCCGACGGACACGACATGGACCACTACGCCGACGATCTCAAAGCCGTGGTGGACCACCTGGATCTGACCGACGCCATCCACGTCGGCCATTCGACCGGCGGTGGCGAAGTGGTGCACTACCTCGCGCGCCACGGTGAGGACCGGGCGGCCAAAGCCGCGCTGTTGTGCGCCGTTCCCCCGCTGATGGTCAAGACGGACGCCAACCCGGAAGGTTTGCCGAAGGACGTCTTCGACGGGCTGCAGGAGCAGCTGGCGGCCAACCGCTCCGAGTTCTACCGGGCATTGCCTTCGGGACCGTTCTACGGCTTCAACCGCCCTGGCGTGGAGAGCTCAGAGGCGGTGATCGAGAACTGGTGGCGTCAGGGCATGATGGGCGGTGCCAAGGCCCATTACGACGGCATCGTCGCCTTCTCCCAGACCGACTTCACCGAGGACCTGAAGAAGATCACCATTCCCACTCTTGTGGTGCACAGCAAAGACGACCAGATCGTGCCGTACGTGGCGTCCGGCCCCCGATCCGCCGAACTTCTGGCCAACGGGACACTCAAGACCTATGAGGACCTGCCGCACGGTCTGCCGACCACCCACGCCGACGTGCTCAATCCCGAGCTACTGGCCTTCTTCCAGTCCTGACGAGTTCCGGTTCTGGTCCCTGTTGTACTCCAGCCACTCGCTGCGCGCAGGGCGTTTTGCCAGAATTTGTTGACGGCTGTCAATTGCTGGTGTGGCAGTGCGCGGGCGGGCTCGCCGCGACATCCAACGACGGATTGCGGTCGAAAAATCCGTAGGGCTTGAGCCAGAACGACACCACGTCGACGGGCATGATGGGCCAGTCCTCCGGCCGGGTGATGTGATGGATGCCGAAGACGTACCACAGCACCACGTCGGTGTTCTCGATCGGCCGGTTGGCCCTGATCCACGCACCGATCCCGGTGTCCTTCGACGACTGGTTCACGAATTCGCCTGCAGGCCAACGTTCATCAGGACTGTTCGGTGTCACCCACAGGGTATGGCCGATCACGGTGGCGCGCTGGAACACCGGCGAGTCCGGGTCGAACATCGACGGCAGCGCCCCGGTGGGCACCAACTTGTAGGCCGGATGGGTGCCCAGGCCGTTGACGACGTTGGTGTTGACCACCTTCCACGCACGTTGGGTCGCGAAGTTCAGATCCTGGACAGCCTGGCTCTCCGAACGCAACGGCACGTTGCGCTGCACCACCGACAGGCCATAGGGATTGTCGGGTCCCATGGGCTCGGCGTGGGATTCGGACATGTACACCGTGTTCTCGGTGCCGTCGACGTCGAGGTCGAGACGGGCCACCAGGAAGTGTTGGTGAAATGGCGCATAAGTGCGTTCGTCGACCAGGGTGCCGTTGGGATGCGGCTTGCCGGGTGGCACCGGAGTGGTGACCATGATCCCGGTGGCACGCACCTCACACTCGATGTTGCCGTCCTGGTACAGCCGCCAGTAGATCAGGTACTCGTAGTTGGCCACGGTGACGTGGCTGGAGATGGTGAGCCGTCGCATGCGCCGCACCTCGGCGCCGCTGACGTCGACGTGCTTCCACAACACCGCGTTGTCCTCTTCGTGAATGCAGACGGCGTTGGTGATGGTGTAGGGCTCACCTTTCGAGTTGTGCAGGGTGGCGTCGAGGTAGCGGATCTCACCGAGGCAGTCGCAGCCGAGTTCCAGTGAGGTGGTCATGAAACCCAGCCCCCACTCGCCGATGTCGAAGGCGGTGCGGCGGTAGTGGTCCACCGACGGGTCCCGGTAGGGCACCATCATCTCCGCGAACGACATCCGGTGGGCCACCGAGCGGTCACGTCCGCCGTCGCGGTACTTCAGCGTGTGCAGTGTCATGCCCTCGCGGTGGTTGAACCCCACCCGCAGCGACCAGTTCTGCCACTGCAGCAGATTGCCGGTGAGGGTGAACGACGGCCCCTCCGGCTGGGTGATGTCCAGTGGTTTGAGCGGCTCACGCTGCCAGCCGGCCTTGATGCGCTCCGGAATGTGTTTGGGCACATACTCGCCCATGGTCGTCGGCGGTGTTCCACCACCGGCGAAGGGGTCGTCGTCCTCGATGCGCAACAGTTCCATCGAGTTCAGGTCCACCACACAGTGCAATCCGCTGACCGCGGTGGCGTACGGGTTGGTGCCGGGCGCGCTACGCAGCCAGGTGTCCGACCAGCCGATCCGGCGGTCGCGGAGTTCCGGTGGAGCCACCGCGTCGCCGTAGGTCCAGGTGTCCATGAACACCAGCTCCATGTCGGTGATGCCACGCTTGGCCAGCGCGGCGATCACGTCGGGATGGCTGCGCAGCATCTCGTCGCACTCGTGGAATTCGTCGACGGTGAAGTTGGCCTGCACGCCGGGGACGTGTTCGAAGGACTCCACCCGGTCATCGGTCAGTGATACGACGCAGCGGTAGGTCGAGTTGGCGGAGCGGTCCAGGCACAGCACCAGCGCCTTGCGCGCAGGCCGGTCCCCTCCGCCGTCGAACGCCGCCAGCTCGGCCTTGCCCGGCTCCACCATCTCAACGCAGTTGATCCGCCAGCCGTCACCGACTCCGCGCTCACGGCGCAGGATCGCCGAAACCGCGGTGAACTCGTCGGCCGACAGCGGATCCAGTGGATGATCGGGGTCGGGAGGCAGGGATTCGCTCATGGCGTTACGCAATCACATCCGTGACCACGGCGCACGACATCGGCCACAAACTCGCCGCAGTCTTCTCAGGACGTCAGGGAGAATCCCGACCACGCTGTCCGACGGTCGCGGTCGGGGTCCAGTTCCACCCGGGTGCGGCGGTCGAACACCAGCACCGAGCGGTCGTCGTGCTGATACGCCGGCCAGCCCTGGCCGGGCACTCCGGTGCGGCTGAACTCCAGCCATCGGCTCTGGACGGCGCGGGTGACGGTGGCGGCCGAACGCTGATCACCCGCAGCGGTCAGAAGTGAACCGAAGCGAGTGCGGTAGACGTCGAAGACGGCCAGGAGTTCGGTGGCATGGGTGGCGCCCAGTCCGGACCACTTGAGCGTCCGCGGTGCGTAGTCGTATCGGTACAGGTAGGTCGGGGCGTGGCGGCTGTGCGCCTCGGCGATTTCCCAGGCAGCCGAGGCGAACGCGAAGTCACCGCCGAGCCGGATGCAGGCCGCCGGACGCGGGTAATCCGGGTAGGCGGCGGTGATCCGGGCGCGGGCGTCCGGACCGGCCTCGGCCAGCAGTGCCTCGATCACCGGTTCGGTGGTGGGCAGCAGTTTCAGGAACCGGGTGAACAGCCTGGCTTCCTCGGCGTTGCTGCCCACGATCAGCGGCACCCGGTGCGCGGTACCCCGGCGCATCGCTTCCACCGGTTCGACGGGCAGGTAGTCGTCGCCGTGGGTGGGGCCCGCCGGGAACGCGCCCAGCATCTCGGCACCGCTTTGGGTGATCAACCGGTCCATGGCGTCGACCAGTTCGGCGGCCGGCGCGGCGCGCACCACCTGCGCCGCATCTGCTCGATCTGCTCCCAGCAGCGCGGTGAATCGGTCGGCGAACTCGGCGGCCTGTTCGGTGGTCGACGACATGCCTGCGGCGGGGCTTTCCGAGATAACCTGGGCGAAAAGGTCTTTGGCGGCGGGCACCGCCAGCAGCGCCGTCACGGCGTGGGCTCCGGCACTCTCGCCGAAGATCGTGACTTTGCCCGGATCACCACCGAAGACGGCGATGTTGTCGCGCACCCACTGCAAGGCCAACACCAGATCACGCAGGAACAGATTGGACTCGATGGGGTGCGCGGCGGTGCCGAGCGACGACAGGTCCAGACACCCCAGTGCACCCAGCCGGTAGTTCACCGACACGTACACACATCCACGGCGCGCCAGCTTCACCCCGTCATAGATGGGGGTGGCCGAACTGCCCAGAATGTAGGCGCCGCCGTGCACGAACACCATCACCGGCAATGGTTCGGACGGCTCTACTTCTGGCGCAACCACGTTCAGCGTCAGGCAGTCCTCGCCCATGGTCTGGTAACGCCCGATCCCGGTGAGCGTGTACTTGCGCTGCTGCGGCGCGCAGTTGGCGAAGCCGTGGCAATACCGCACACCGCGCCAGGGTTCAGGCGGCACCGGCGCCCGAAATCGAAGCGGCCCCACGGGTGGTTTCGCGTACGGGATGGAGCGCCAGCGGTTCACGCCGTTGCGGGTGAACCCCTCGACGACACCGCTGGTGACGGTGACGCGTTTGGTGTGCTCATGCATAACCCGACGGTAGCGAACTACCGTTACCAGCATGCGGATAGTTGTGGCGATGGCGGCGTCGGTGCTGGCGGCGGGCTGCTCGGCCGGTACCGAGGAGGCTACGAGCCCGTCCACGGACAGCTCCTCACCTGCATCGACCACAGAGTCCACCCGCTCCATCACTTCGAGTCCCACCCCCACGGCGGCCCCGCCTGCCGACGCACCGGTGGCTGCGGTGATCTCCTGGGTTCAGGCCGGTGAGCCCGCCGATCCCGACGCGTTCCACACCGCGACACGCGACGACGTGGAGAGCGACCTCGGCAATGATGTGGCCTTCGTCACACCATCCGGCAAGACGCAGTGCCTCACCGCTTCCGCGATGATCGGCGGCGCCATGGCCTGCCTGGTGGAACTGACCGACCCGCCGGCCGAACCGGCCGAAATATATGGCCCGTGGGTGGGGAACTGGGTCGATTTCGACGGCACCAGCGCCCAGATCGGGTCCGCACACGGCGACCCGGGACCCTTCACGGTGGGGACCGGACCAGAATTGCCCTACGGGAGTTCACTGAAATTCGGCGATTACCAATGCCGTACCGATCCGGTGGCGCTGTTCTGCGTCAACTTCGCCCACCAGACCGCCTTGAAGATGTCCGACGCGGGAGTGGTGCCGTTCGGCTGCTTGCAGAACGTGCCACCACCCCCGACGCCGGCATCCGATTCGAGTGCGGCTGAAGCGATCTCAGTCCTTGGTGAAACTGGTGTCACCGGTGACGAGTTCGGCGACTACGGGCTGGCCGTTGATCGTGGTGCGCAGACCATCGAGGCTCAGCTGCGGTGCGGGCGTCAGTTCGCGGGTGTTGCGCACGCGTTCCCGGAACTGCTCACCCTGGAGTTCGAAGACGGTCTTGTCGTCGTCGCGCGGCGTGAACTGCACGCCGGTCATGGTGTCGCCCGGGCGAACCACCCACGAGGCACGCACGCCGCCCAGTTCAGCGGTGTACATCCCGGCCGGGTCGGCCACCTGCGGAGCCGAGAACGTGTAGGACACCCCGTCCATCGTGAGGTCACCCACCACGTTGCCGCCCTCGTAGTCGGCCACCAGGGTGTCGCGGAACCTGCTGGTGATGTCGAGGGCACCGTCGTCCTGACTGCCGAAGAACCAGGCCTCGTCCTTGCTGCCGTCGCAGGCGTAGGCGACGACCTTGTCGCCACTGACCGCGACGCCCAGTGTCATGGTGCCGCCGTCGGCCATCGGCATGTCGGCGATGTAGCGGGCCGTCTGCGGGAAGTTCTCCGCGGGCGCGGCGGCCGCCGACGTGGCGGTGGTCGCGGCGGTGGTCGACGAGGTGGCCTCAGTGGAGGTGCCTCCCGAGCAGGCGGGCAGCGAACCCAGCGCGATCAGGGCGCCTGTGCTGATCATCAGGGTGCGGAACTGTTTTCTCATGTGAACCAGCATGCTCGACCGTCGACGGCGCTACATGGAGATAGCGTGGAGATTCGGTGGAGATCTCAGCCGGCCAAAAAGGCCGCGACCTCACCGCGGAACACCTGCCAAGCGGGCTCATCGGCAGTCAGCAGATGGTTCTTGCTGTCCAGTGCCACCAGCCGGGCGTCCTGAATCAGCGCGGCCAGCTCCTGCCCCGACTGCATCGGCACCCGGTGATCCTCGCGGGAATGCAGGATCAGCGTCGGGCACCGGACTTCTCGTGCCAGCTCGCGGACGTCGATGGTGGCGAACTCCTCCAGGAACCGCACCGCGTTCTCCGGTGACGTGGTGCGACGCTGCAACTGGTCGAACGCCGCCCAGTCCGCCCGGCTGCCATCAGGCAGGAACTGCGCGGCGAACACCTGCCGGAACGCGGGGTCGTCACGGCCCCAGCCGACGCGGGCGAGGTCGAGATCCAGTGCGGCGGCGCGTCTTTCCTGGTCGCCCACAGCGCGCACCGCCCGACCCCGCGCGTAGGCGCCGCACAGCACCAACTTGCTCACCCGCTCCGGATGGCGCGCTGCGTAGGCCACCGCCACCGCCCCGCCCTGCGACACTCCAAGAAGCGGAAATTGCTGCAGCCCAAGCGCTTCGACCACAGACTCCAGATCGGCCACCCAGTCCTCGAAGGTGAATTCGCCGGCCTCCCAATCCGAAAGCCCGCACCCGCGCTCGTCGTACCGGATGAAGGTGTGCCCCCGGGACAGGTCTCGAACCCAGTGGCTCCACACCGGGCTCTCGATGTCGTAACCGAGATGGGTCATCCAGTTGGCGGCTCGCACCAGCGGTGGCCCGTCACCGGCGACGGCATACGCCAACCGAATTCCGTCCGCGGCCCGGGTGAAGGCGATGGTCTGCCGGGGCAGCGGGGCCTGCGGCGCCGGCTCCTCGATTGCCGGCAAGTCATCGGCCACCGTACCGACGAACTGATAGCCACGGCCTCGCACGGTGCGGATGTAGCTCTGAGCTTCGCCATCGTCGCCGAGTGCCTTACGGGCCGCCTTGATCCGGCTGGTCAAGGCCGCCTCACCGACGAACCGCCCGCCCCACACGCTGTCGAACAGTTCCTCCTTGGTGACCAGCCGGTCGCGGTTGGCCACCAACTGGGTCAGCACATCGAACACCTGGGGCTCGATCCGGATCACAGAACCGTTGCCCCGCAGTTCGTATCGCGCGGTGTCGAGCTCGAAATCGTCGAATCGCCACACCACACCCGCTGGTTTGGCCTGCGGCGGCACACTCATGGGGACTGATCGTAATCGTTGACGGGTTCGCCAGGAGATGCCCTCGGCCACCGTTCACGGCAAGATGAATCATGCCCACCCGCGTGATCACCAACTGTGCCGTTGCCACCGTCGACAACACGGGCACGGAATACCGCACCGGTCACATCGTCGTCCGCGACGGAGTGATCACCGCCGTGGGCGAGGGGCCCGCACCAGAACTTCCCGACAGCGAGCTGATCGACGGCACCGACTGTCTGGCCACCCCGGGGCTGGTGAACACCCACCATCACCTCAACCAGTGGATCACCAGGGGCCACGCACAGGACGGCACCCTGTTCCAGTGGCTCACCACGCTCTACCCACTGTGGGCGGCAGTGGACCAAGACCTCGAATTCGCCTCTGCCAGTGCAGGTCTGGGCATGCTCGCGCTGACCGGGTGCACCACGTCCATGGACCACCACTACATATTTCCGAAGGACGGCGGATTCCCGACGCCTGTCGGTGACGTCCTGGCCGCCGAGGTGGCCGCCGCATCGCGGATCGGCCTGCGGTTCCACCCCACCCGCGGGTCGATGGATCTCGGAGCCTCCTCCGGCGGTTTGCCGCCCGACTCGGTGGTCGAGGACATCGACACCATCCTGGCCGCGTGCGCCGACGCCGTGGCCGCGCACCACGACCCTGGGTTCGACTCCCACTGCCGGATTGCGCTGGCCCCGTGCTCACCGTTCTCGGTGACCGCAGAGCTGATGAAGCAGTCTGCCGTGCTGGCCCGCGAACTGGGTGTCCGGATGCACACGCACCTGGCCGAGACCGAGGACGAGGAAGCGTTCTGCCTGGCCAACTTCGGCGCGCGCCCCGTCGACTACGTCGAATCGCTGGGCTGGCTGGGCTCCGACGTCTGGATGGCGCACTGCGTACACCTGTCCGAAGGTGACATCGCCAAGTTCGCCGCCACCGGCACCGGTGTGGCGCACTGCCCGAGCAGCAACGGCCGCCTCGGCTCCGGCATCGCCCCCATTCCCGAGCTGCTGGCCGCAGGCGTGCCGGTGGGGCTGGGAGTCGACGGGGTGGCCTCCAACGAGCACGGCGGGTTGGCCACCGAGCTGCGCGAATCGTTGTTGGCGGCGCGGTTCCGACTGGGTCCACTGGCCCTGACGGCGCGGCAGTGCCTGCAGATGGGCACCATGGGCGGGGCTCGCTGCCTGGGCCGCGACACCGAGTTGGGCTCATTGGAGCCGGGCAAGCTGGCCGATATCGCGCTGTGGGACCTGTCCGGGCTGGGGCACGCCGACATCGAGGACCCGGTGTGTGCGCTGGTGTTCGGCCCGCCCGCCCCGCTACGGCAACTACTGGTCGGGGGCCGGACCATAGTCAGCGACGGCGAGCTGCGTACCGCGGATCCGGCGACGCTTGCCACCGAAGCCCGTTCCGCGGCGCGCCGGCTGCGTCAGAAGGCCGGGCTCTGAATCAGCGCCAACCGTCGGCGGCCTTCGCCGCCCGCACCAGGGCATCACACAGTTCACGCAGTTCCGCTCCGTCGGCACCTTCGTCGACCGCAGTGGCCACGTCCTCGGCGGCGCACCGCACCTGGAACACCCGATCCGACAGCTGGGCGGCCTCGTCGGCCGAGAGCACCACGGCGTCCTCGGGCACCGAAGAGCCCTTGACCATGGCCCGCTGTTCATAGGCCCGCTGTCTGCACGACTGCCTGCAGTACTGTCTGCGCCTGCCGAGACCGGCGTCAGGCACCTCGCGGCCACACCACCGGCACGGTTGCGGGCGTTTCTTGCGGCCGCTCACGATCGACCCACCTCACCAATGCCCCACCTACCACGGTTGGGGGTGATCCTCCGGCTCACGATCCAAGACTGTAGACGCGTGACGGCGGCAACCGCCGTATCTGCGGGTATCCTGGATTGTCGCGCCGCCAATCGGGGAACTGTTGTGGGCGTCGCTGCGTTGATAGACGCGGAACATCTGCGCTGTAAGGAGTTGACGACGATGGCTGATCGTGTCCTGCGAGGTAGTCGCCTCGGAGCTGTGAGCTACGAGACCGACCGCAACCATGACCTGGCGCCGCGTCAGGTCGCGCGGTACCGCACCGACAACGGCGAGATCTTCGACGTGCCCTTCGCCGACGACGCCGAGATCCCCGGCACGTGGCCGTGCAAGAACGGCATGGAGGGCACGCTGATCGACGGTGACGTGCCCGAGCCCAAGAAGGTCAAGCCCCCCCGCACCCACTGGGACATGCTGCTGGAACGGCGTTCGGTCGAGGAGCTCGAGGAACTGCTCAAAGAGCGCCTCGACATCATCAAGACGAAGCGTCGCGGCTGAGCATCACCTCCACCGTGGTCGCTCCCGAATGACCGGGAGCGGCCACTACCCGGCGCGCTTCCGTGAAGTCACCCCGGAAGGTCAGTCAGCGGCTGACACCACGCGCACGGTCCAGCCGCCCGCTCAGACCCCACTGAGCCACCTTGACCAAGGCTTCGCGGATGTTGGACCCGCTCATCTTCGACACGCCGAGCTCGCGCTCGGTGAAGGTGATGGGCACCTCGACCACGCGGAAGCCACTGTTGATGGCGCGCCAGGTCAGGTCGATCTGGAAGCAGTAGCCCTTGGAGTCCACGGCTGCCAGATCGATCTTCTCCAGCACTTCACGACGGTAGGCGCGATAGCCGGCGGTGATGTCGTGGATGTCGACACCGAGCAGGAGCCGGGAGTAGCCATTGGCGGTGCGGGACAGCACCAACCGTCGAGTGGGCCAGTTGCGTACGGTGCCGCCCGGCACATAGCGCGAGCCGATCGCCAGATCCGCGCCCGCGTCCACCGCATCCAGGAGGCGGTGTAGTTGCTCGGGTGCGTGGCTGCCGTCGGCATCCATCTCGACCAGCACGGTGTACTGGCGGTTCAGCCCCCACGCGAAGCCTGCGAGATAGGCCGCCCCGAGGCCGTCCTTGACGGTGCGGTGCATGACATGCACCCGCTCCGGGTCGGCCAGGGCCAGTTCGTCGGCCAGTTTGCCGGTACCGTCGGGACTGCCGTCGTCGACGACGAGCACATGCACGTCCGGCAGGGCAGAATGAATTCGCCCCACGATCAGCGGGAGATTCTCCAGCTCGTTGTAGGTCGGCACGATCACCAAGGTGCGCTGGCTGGGCTGTTCCCCAGGCAGAGACGAACCTGAGCCGATGGTCATGAAGCTCCTCGGGTTTCCAAATCTGAGGCGCCGGACTCACCTGTCGGGCGCAATAACCCTCCATTGTGCCGCACTCGGCGCCACAAACCCGAAGCGGCAGCCCCAATACCTAGCGCTACCAGCGCAAACTGCACCAGCGGACCCCACTGCGTGGCAGGCGTCAGAGCAGTTTTGAGCCTGATTGCCATGTTGAGCGTCCCCGGCTGGAACCACTCGGTGCGGGCCAGCTCACGCCCGTCGGGCGCAATGATCGCCGAGATGCCGGTGGTGGCCGCGACCACCACGTAACGGTTGTGCTCCACCGCCCTGGCCCTCGAGAACGCCAGTTGCTGCTCGCTCATCGTCTGGTCGAAGGTGGCGTTGTTGGTGGGCACCGCCAGCACCTGGGCGCCGCTGAGCACCGACTCGCGGGCCGCCCGGTCGAAGATCACCTCCCAGCACGTTGTGATGCCGACCGGGACTCCCGCAGCCTGCACCACTCCGTTGCCGTCGCCTGGGACGAAGTAGCCGGCCCGCTCGGCGTAGGAGGACAGCATGGAGAAGAAGCCGCGCCACGGCAGGTACTCACCAAACGGCTGGATGATCTTCTTGTCGTGCCGCTCCCCTGGCCCGTCCACCGGATCCCAGACGATCACGGTATTCAGGGCTGCCGGGTTGTCCCTGGTGCTGTCGGGGTGTGCCACCACCGCACCCACCAGGATCGGCGCGCCGATGGCCTTGGCAGCCAGCGAGATCTGTTCGCCTGCGTCGGCGTTGGCCAGCGGGTCGATGTCCGAGGAGTTCTCCGGCCACACCACGAACTGCGGCTGCGGTGCCCGACCGGCCCGTACCTCCTCGGCCAGCCGCAGGGTCTCCTTGACATGGTTGTCCAGCACCGCACGGCGCTGGGCATTGAAATCCAGACCTAGGCGCGGGACATTGCCCTGGATGGCGGCCACCGTCACCACGGGATCGTCGTCGGACCCGGCACCGGACTGCCGCACCCCGGGATGCACCGCGGCAATACCCAGCAACACCACCGCGATGCACAACCCCGGCAGCACCACCGCAGGCGGGCGGTCCTTGGCCGATTCGCGCCACCACGCCACCACCTCGAGGCCGATTGCGACGGCCGAGACGGCGACGACGGCGACTGCAAAAGACACCAGCGGCACCCCACCCAGCCGGGTCAGCGGCAACAGCGGCCCGTTGGTCTGGCTGAAACCGAGGACACCCCAGGGAAATCCACCGAACGGAATGACGGATTTCAGCCATTCGGCCACCATCCACACCAATGCTGTCCACACCGGCCAGCCCGGCAGGTCACGCACCAGCACGGCCAGCATCCCGAAGACGGCCGGGAACAGGGCACACATCAGCGACAGCGCCGCCCACGGCGCCACACCCACCAGACCGCTGATCCAGGGCAACAGCGGCAGATAGAACGCTGCGCCGCACAGGAATCCGTAGCCGAATCCACCTGCCGCGGTGGTGGTCTGGTCCTTGACCACCACAGTCAACAGAGCCACACCGATGATGGCGGCCCACCACCAGCCCACCGGTGGGAAGCTCGCGTACAGCAACAGGCCGGCGATGATCGCCAGGCTGAGCCGGACCGCGCGAAGTTTGAGCCAGCCCAGGACTCTAGACATTGCACCCACCGTGAAGGACGCGGCCGCGGTGCACTGTCTGCAGACATCGAGGCGATGCTTCGGCCAACGCCGGCAGGGCGGGCACCCGGGAGCGGGGATCGGTGGACCACCGCGCCACCGAGTCGGCCGGGGCGGCGACCTCGAGGTTGTCCGCCTCCCAAACGGCGTAGGACGCGGGCGCTCCCGGCACCAGGGTTCCGGTGACGCCGTCCCGGACGCCGCCGGCACGCCAGCCACCGCGGGTGGACGCCGAGAACGCCGACCGGGCCGACACCGAGGCTCCTGGCGTGTGGTGGGTGGTGGCGGCGCGCACCGTGGCCCACGGGTCCAGTTCGGTGACCGGGCTGTCGGAACCGAAGGCCAACGGCACCCCCGCTGCGGCCAGTTGCGCCAAGGGGTTGAGCCCGCGGGCGCGCTCGGGCCCCAGGCGCTGGGCGTACATGCCGTCCTCACCTCCCCACAGCGCGTCGAAGTTCGGCTGCACACTGGCGATGACACCCCACGAGCCCAGTTTTGCGGCCTGCTCGACGGTCACCATCTCCAGGTGCTCGAGACGGTGCCCGCAGCGCGCGACGGCGGGCACACCGAGGGCGTCGACCACCTTCTGCAGCGCATCGACGACGACGGTGACGGCCGCGTCGCCGATGACGTGGAACCCGGCGGTGATCCGGGCCTCGGTGCACGCGCGCAGATGGCCTTCGACCGCGTCGGGGTCGAGGTAGTGGCGACCACAGTGGTCGGCGTCGGCGTAAGGCTGCAACAGGTGCGCGGTCCGCGAGCCCAGCGCCCCGTCGATGAACAGGTCGCCGGCCAGACCCTGAGCACCTGTGTGCGTCAACAGTTCTCGAGCCTGGTCGGCCGAGGTGACGGCTTCGCCCCAGAAGCCCACGACGTCGACACCGTGGTCGGTGGCGTGCAGGTGCCGCCAGTCATCGAGGCCGCCGATCTGTGGCCCTGCGCATTCATGGACCGCCACCACCCCTGCGGCGGCGAAGGCATCCAGCGCTGCGGTACGGGCCTGCTGTTGCTGACTCTCGGTCAGCAGGGCCCGCGCCCGGGCCCGCACCAAGTGGTGGGCGTCGGCGCGCAGCGCGCCTTCGGCGTCGTACCCGTCGGCGCCTGCGAGGTCGGCGACTTGGCTGCGCAACGCGGTGGAGGCCAACGCCGAGTGCACGTCTATCCGGGACAGATACACCGGCCGACCGGCCGAGGCGGTGTCGACCTCGGCGGTGGTGGGCGTGTCCGACCAGTCCGCGTCGTCCCAGCCGTGCCCCCAGACCACCCCGTCGGGGTGAGCGGCGGCGTACTCGGCCAGCATCCTCAGACAGTGTTCCCGCGAGGTGGCGGCGCGCAGATCCAGCCCGGTGAGCAGCAGACCGGTGGAGGTGACGTGCACGTGGCTGTCCACGAACGCGGGCGCGACGAATGCGCCGTCGAGGTCGACGACCTCGGCGTCCGGGAATTGGGAGCGTGCGACGTCATCGCTACCCAGCCAGGCAACAGTGTCGCCGCGGACCGCCAGCGCGGTGGCGTCGGGATGGGTGGGGCTGTGGATGCGCCCGTTGAGCAGCAACTGCGTCACGCGGACACGCTACCTACTCGGGCTTGGGCTCCAGGGGTCGGTCAACCGGGACGTCATCGTGGACATCGACAACCTCACCGTCGATGTACTGGCCCCTACCCCGGGGCGGTACCCCGCCGCCCAGGTTGATGACGGTGACCTGACGAGCCAGGCCCTTGGCGGCCACCAGCCCGGCCAGCGGCCGCATCGCGGCGCGGGTGGGCGGGGCCAGCATCAGCAGACCTGCGACCGTGGTCACCAATCCGGGGATGAACACCAGTACAGAGCCCAGCGCCACCAGCGCGCTGTCGGTGACGGCACCCTGGGGGTCTTTCATGCCCTGCTGGAGTTTGGCGAGCTGGCGGCGCAGCTGCGACCCGGCCAGCACCAGGCCCAGCACGAAGGTGCCGATCAGCGCGATCAGGGTCCAGCCGAAGCCGATGGTCGCCGTCAGCGCGACGATGACCGCCATCTCGACGAGGACGTACAGCGCGAAAATCCGCATCACCATGCCCGGTTCAACGTACGTGTCCGGTCAGGGGTTCCCCGCCGGCACCGCGGCCGCTTCCACCTCGATGGCGCTGTGCACTTTGTCGATGCCGCCGCGCACCAATGCCTGCGGGATCCACCACCAGGCGTGCCACCAGTAACGCCGCGTCACCAGGTTGAACACCCGGCGGGCTTCGGATTTGGGCAGGTTACGGGCAACCGCCTCGACCGGTTCACCCTTGGGCTTGCCCAGCACACCGCACTTCTGAACGGTGACCCTCGGGGTGTTGTTGATCCGCTTGGTCTTCCACGAGCCGTCGTCGGTGATGATCAACAGCTTGTCACCCTGCGGCACCCCCATACCGCGGTGGGCTTGGGCCTGCCGTCTTTGGTGAACGTGGTCAACAGCAGGTATTTCGCGTGTGCGACGTCTGCGAAAGTGTCAGGCATCAACCACCGCCTTGATCTCGAGTCCCACGTTGTTCTCCATCCCGCCGCGCAGCTTCGAGAAGAAGTTGAACGCCTTGCCGAGCAGTCCATACCTCTTTCCGATGGCGTCGTAAACCTCACCGGTGCGGGATTTGTCGAGAACGGTCGCGACGGCCTCGACCGAGTCGCTCTTCGGGTTGCCGCGGCGGTCGCAGACGGCAACGGTGACGCGCGGGGTGTTGCGGATGCGCTTGACCTTCCACGACTTCGCCTGGGTGATCACCACCAGTCCGTCCCCTGACGGAGCGGCCCAGACTGCGGTGGGCTTCGGCCTGCCGTCTTTGGTGAAGGTGGTCAGCAGGATGTACTCGGCTCTGGCGACGTCGGCGAAGGTCGGCATAGACCGAATCTAGCCTTCCAGCTCGCCTTCGGTTTCCAGGAGCACCTGGCGCAACCCGTCGAGGGTCTGCTGGTCCGGTTCGGCCCACATGCCTCGTTCGACGGCCTCCAGCAGTCGCTCGGCCATCCCGTGCAGCGCCCACGGGTTGGATTCCTCCATGAACTTGCGATTCTCGGGGTCCAGCACATAGCTCTCGGTGAGCTGCTGGTACATCCAGTCCGACATCACGTGGGCAGTGGCGTCGTAGCCGAACAGGTAGTCCACCGTGGCGGCCATCTCGAACGCCCCCTTGTAGCCGTGGCGGCGCATCGCCGACATCCAGCGCGGGTTGACGACTCGGGCCCGGAACACGCGGGTGGTCTCCTCGGACAGGGTGCGTGTGCGTACCGCGTCGGGGCGGGTGTTGTCGCCGATGTAGGCCGCCGGGTCCTTGCCGGTGAGCGCCCGCACGGTGGCGACCATGCCACCGTGGTACTGGAAGTAGTCGTCGGAGTCGGCGATGTCGTGTTCACGGGTGTCGGTGTTCTTGGCGGCCACCGCTATCCGGCGGTAGGCGCGGTTCATGTCGTCGGTGGCCTCGGTACCGTCGAGACCGCGGCCGTAGGCGAAACCACCCCATGCGGTGTACACCTGCGCCAGGTCGTTGTCGTCGCGCCAATTTCGGCTGTCGATCAGCTGTAGCAGACCGGCGCCGTAGGTTCCCGGCTTGGAGCCGAAAATCCTTGTGGTGGCCCGTCTCTGGTCGCCGTGATCATCGAGGTCTTTTGCAGCGTGCGCCCTGACGAAGTTGCACTCGGCTGGTTCGTCGAGTCCGGCGACCAGTTGGACCGCGTCGTCGAGCATGGTGACCACGTGCGGGAAGGCGTCCCTGAAGAAACCGGAGATGCGGACGGTGACGTCGATGCGGGGCCTGTCGAGTTCCTCGAGCGAGATGGCCTCCAGGTCGACGACGCGCCGCGAGGCATCATCCCAGATGGGCCGAACGCCCAGTAGCGCCAGCACTTCGGCGATGTCGTCGCCGGCGGTGCGCATCGCCGAGGTACCCCATACCGACAGGCCAACCGACTGCGGCCACGTCCCGTAGTCGGTGCGGTAGCGCTCCAGCAGCGAATCCGCCATGGCCACACCGGTTTCCCAGGCCAGCTTGGACGGCACCGCTTTGGGGTCCACGGAGTAGAAGTTGCGTCCGGTGGGCAACACGTTGACCAGCCCGCGCAAAGGTGACCCGGACGGCCCCGCCGCAATGAACCGGCCGTCGAGTGCACGCAGCACCTGGTCGATCTCGTGTGCGGTGCCGGCCAGCCTGGGCACCACCTCGGTGGCGGCGAACCGCAGCACCGCCGCAACCTCGGGGTTGTCGGTGTTGATGGCCGCCGGATCCCAGCCCGCCGCCTGCAGGTCGGCCACGAGCTCCCGCGCCCGGGCTTCGGCCTCGTCGACAGTCAGGCGTTGCTCGGTGCCGTCCTCCTTGAGCCCCAGAGCTTCCCGCAGTCCCGGCACCGACTGCTCACCGCCGAACAGCTGGCGTGCTCGCAGTATGGCCAGCACCAGGTCGAGTTCACCGTCACCCGTTGGCTTTTCACCGAGAATGTGCAGGCCGTCGCGGATCTGCACGTCCTTGATCTCACACAGCCAGCCGTCGACGTGCAGCAGCATGTCGTCGAAGACGTCCTCGTCGGGCCGGTCCTCCAGACCCAGATCGTGGTCCATCTTGGCCGCGCGCATCAGGGTCCAGATCTGCTGGCGGATGGCGGGCAGCTTGCCGGGGTCCAGCGCTGAGATGTTGGCGTGTTCGTCGAGGAGTTGCTCCAATCGCGCTATGTCGCCATAGGTCTCAGCGCGGGCCATCGGCGGGATCAGGTGGTCCACCAGCACCGCGTGCGCTCGGCGTTTGGCCTGGGTGCCCTCCCCCGGGTCGTTGACCAGGAACGGGTAGACCAACGGCAGGTCACCGAGGGCAGCGTCGGTGCCGCAGCTCGCGGACATGCCCAGTGTCTTGCCGGGCAACCATTCCAGGTTTCCGTGTTTGCCCAGATGCACCACCGCGTCGGCATGGAAGGAATTGGAGAAGCTGTTGTCCAGCCAGCGGTAGGCGGCCAGATAGTGGTGACTCGGCGGCAGATCGGGATCGTGGTAGATGGCCACCGGGTTCTCCCCGAATCCGCGCGGCGGCTGCACCAGGATGACGATGTTGCCGGATTGCATTGCGGCGATCACGATCTCGCCGTCAGGATCCTGGCTGCGGTCGACGAACAATTCGCCCGGCGGTGGCCCCCAGTGTTCGACGATGGCGTCGGCGAACTCCTGCGGCAGCGTGGCGAACCACTGTCGGTAATCCTTGGCGGACACCCGAATCGGGTTGCCGGCGATCTGTTCCTCGGTCAACCAGTCCGGATCCTGGCCACCACGTTCGATGAGGGCGTGCACCAGGGCGTCGCCATCCCGGGCGTCGACGCCCGGGACGTCGCCGATGACGTATCCGGCGTCGCGCATGGCTCGCAGCACCTGGACGGCGCTGGCCGGGGTGTCGAGCCCGACGGCATTGCCGATGCGGGCGTGTTTGGTGGGATACGCCGAGAACACCAGGGCGACTTTCTTGTCCCGCGTCGGAATATGGCGCAGGCGAGCATGTTTGACGGCCAATCCGGCCACCCTGGCGCACCGCTCGGGATCGGCGACGTAGGCGATCAGGCCCTCGTCGTCGAACTCCTTGAACGAGAAGGGAACTGTGACAATGCGGCCGTCGAACTCCGGTACCGCCACCTGGGTGGCGACATCCAGCGGTGACATTCCGTCGTCGTTGGCCTCCCAGGTGGCCCGCGGGCTGGTCAGACAAAGCCCCTGCAAGATCGGAACATCCAGGGCGGCAAGGTGTTCGACGTTCCACGCGTCATCATCTCCGCCTGCGGTCACCGTCGCGGGTTTGGCGCCGCCGGCCGCCAATACCGTCACCACCATGGCATCGGCGTCTTTCAACGTCTGCAGCAGCTCCACCGGCGGGGTGCGAAGAGAGGCGCAATACAGCGGTAGCGGGCGGGCGCCGGTCGCCTCGATGGCGTCGCACAGCGCCGCGATGTATGACGTGTTGCCGGCCAGGTGCTGGGCGCGGTAGTAGAGCACCGCGATAATGGGTCCGCTGTTCTGAGTCTCCCGACGTTCGAGGGCGCCCCATTCCGGGATGCTGACCGGCGGCTCGAACCCGAGACCCTGCATCAACACCGTGTCGGCAAGGAACGCGTAGAGATTCGCCAGGTTCTCGGTGCCACCCTGCGCCAGGTACGCATGCGCCTGCACCGCGATTCCCGCCGGCACCGTGGAGCGCTCCATCAGGTCCGCGTCGGGCGCCTGCTCGCCGCTGATCACCACGGTCGGCAGACCGCTCGCCAGCACAGTGTCGATACCGTCCTGCCAGGCCCGGTAACCGCCGAGGATCCGCACGATCACCAGATCCACGTTTTCGAGCAGCGCCGGGAGGTCGGCATCGAGCAGACGGGACGGGTTGGCCCACCGGAACCCGGCTCCGCTAGCACGCGCGGTGATCAGGTCGGTATCGGACGTCGAGAGCAGCAGCACAGTCGGTTCTGGCACAAAACATTGGTACAGCACGGGCTGTCGCCGTCGCGACCTACGGTGGTCGATGTGGGCATCACGTTCGTGGCCGGAACCCCGCATTCGTCGCTGCGGGGAGTGGTGCTGCGTTACGAAGGGTTCTCCGACCGCAGCGGTCAGCCCGTGACCTTCCGGGAGCTGCCCTGCAGTTACGTGCCGATCATCGTCGATCTCGATACGGGTTGGACAATTACCCATGTCGCTCGTCCGGCGATGCGGCTGGGTTCGTTCGTCGCCGGCGTCACCGAATCACCGGTGCTGGTGCACCACGGCGGCAACGCCAGTTGCCTGCAGGTGGACCTGACCCCGCTGGGCGCCCGGCGACTGCTCGGAGTGCCGATGCACGAGCTGGCCAATCAGACCATCGCCGTCGAGGACGTGCTGGGGGCCGCCGAGCTGGGGTGGAGCCACAAGCGGCTGATCAAGCGTTATCGCGACACCGTCGGCCTGCCGCCCAAGACGGTGGCGCGGATCGTCCGCTTCGAGAAGCTGACCTCCCGACTCGGTCGTGGCGACGTCGACTGGGCCGCGCTGGCGGCCGACTGCGGGTTCTTCGATCAGGCCCATCTGGCCCGTGAAGTGCGCAGCCTGGCCGGGCAGACGCCCACCGAACTGCTGGTCAATTTTGTCCAAGACGCGGCTGTGCCGTCGGTCTAGCGTTGCCGACATGTCACTCAACGGTGCAGTCCCGATCGTCCCGTATTCGAATCCGCGTGCGGCCATCAAGTGGCTGGAGAAGGCGTTCGCCGCGCGTCCGACCTTGGTGGTACCGCCCGAGGAGGACCAACCGTTGGCGCATGCCGAGGTGTTGGTGGGGAACGGCGTGGTGATGGTCAACGACGCCGACCGCACCGACAGTCCGTTCGCTCTTCCGGGTCCGGTGGTGGTCTATGTCGTCGTGGACGATCCGGATTCCCTGCATGCGCGCGCCGCCGCTGCCGGCGCGGAGATCATCATGCCGCTGACCGACCAGGAGTACGGCTCACGCGAGTTCGCGGCTCGTGACCCGCACGGCAATGTCTGGAGCTTTGGGACGTATCGTCCCAGCTCAGAGGTCTGATCTGCGCGCTTGTCAGAGTGTGGTGACATACTCGAACACATGTTCGATACACTTCCGGATCCGGTGACCTGCGGACAGATGACTGCCGCCGAGCTGGTCACCGCCATCCGGCAGTACAACACCGCGGTCGCCACCAGCACCGCCCGGGTCTGGGCGTTCGCCGCCAAGTTGCTGGCCTTGCGAGAAGCCGACGCCGCCGACGAAGAAAAGCTCTGGATCTACGACCCCTGGGCCGCCGCCAAAGACGAAATCGCAGCCGCCATGTCACTGAGCCCGCGGCGAGCGTCGGGGCAAATGCGCATCGCCGAAGCCCTCGCGGTGCGGCTACCCAAGACTGCCGAGTGCTTGGAATCCGGTGCCATCAACGCCCGCGTCGCAGCAGCCATCGTCTACCGCACCGAACTCGTGAGCCCGGCCGCCCAACCGCTCATCGACGCCGAGATCGCCCAGCAGGCCGGCAGCTGGACCACCCACTCCGACGACGACCTCGAACTGGCCGTCGACGCCATCATCGAAGAACACGACCCCCACGCCGTGCGCCGCTACCGCGACGCCGCCGCCGGCCGTGACGTGCAGTGCGGCAAACCCGACGACGTCACCGGCACCGCCTCGCTCTACGGCCGCCTGTCCGCCGTCGACGCCGACCTCACCATCCGCGTGTTGAACGCCATGGCCGACACCGTCTGCCGCCACGACCCCCGCAGCCGCGGAGAACTGCGCGCCGCCGCCCACGGCGCGATCTTCCGTGGCCATGACCGGCTGGTCTGCCTGTGTGGGCACCCCGACTGCCCCGCCGCCACCATCCCGTCGACAGTCCGCACGGTGATGATCCACATCCTCGCCGAATCCGGCACCCTCACCGCTGCCCTCGCCGAAGTGGCCGCCGCCCAACACGTCCCACCCCAAGGCCCCACCGGACCCACCCCTGCCACCGTCGACCTCGAAGCCATCGCCCGCGAGACTGACCAGGCCGCCGCAGCCACAACCTCGGCGCAACCGCAGTCGCCCTGGCCCTGGGACAACCCCACCGACGAAACCGACGAAACCGACTGGGCGCACCCACCAACCACACCCGCCGCCGACAAAGACGAACGCGACAACACCGACCAGGGAAACGGCGACGGTGAGGATCCACCCTTCGCCGACCCTGACCCCGGCACACCGCCACCTGGCCCCGATCACCCCGACGCCGGCACCGCCGCCACCCCGAATCCACCTGCCTCCCAGACCATCCGCCCCGCGGTCAGCCTCGACGGCCGCATCATCCCGACCCTGCTGCTGGCCGAACTCATCCGCACCGGCGCCACCGTCACACCACTACCCCGACCGGCCGACGACCCCGAACCGCACTACGCCTTCTCCCAACAACTGCGCCGGTTCATCACAGTCCGCGACATGCGCTGCTGCTTCCCCGGCTGCAACCGCACCGCCGAACACCTCGACATCGACCACACCATCCCCCACGCCGAACACGGCGCCACCCACGCCTCCAACGGCAAACTCCTGTGCCGCGAACACCACCTCGCCAAAACCTTCACCAACTGGACCGACGAACAACTCCTCAACGGCGACATCCTCTGGACCGCCCCCACCGGCCACTCCTATCTCACCGAACCCCGAGCCAGACTCCTGTTCCCCCACTGGGACACCACCACGTCATCCATGCCCTTCATCCACCCGAGACACCGACGTCGCCAGAAAGCCGACCCGGGCACCACCATGCCCACACGACAAACAACCCGCGCCCAAGACCGCCAACAACACATCAACACCCAAAGGGAACACAACGCCCTACTCCGCGCCCTCGACGGCCCAAACGGACCTCCACCACGATCACCATTCCGATAGGCGGACTTTCAATCTGCAGTAGCCAAATGCTGTTCGGGGCAGCCCCGCCCGAGCACCATCACGGCATGGCTCTGCACATCACGAAACTCGGCGCGCACCTCGGAGCGCAGATCGATGGCGTCACCCTGTCAGGCGACCTCGATGCCGGCACGGCAGCACAGATCAATGCCGCGCTACTCGAGCACAAGGTGATCTTTTTTCGCGATCAGCATCACCTCGATAACCAGAAGCAATTGGCTTTTGCTGAGCTACTGGGCACACCGACGATCGCGCATCCCACCGTGACATCGCGGGGCCATCAGGTGCTGCCGATCGACTCGCGCTACGACAAGGCCAACAGCTGGCACACCGACGTCACCTTCGTCGATCGCATCCCCAAGGCATCGTTGCTCCGCGCCGTCACCCTGCCCGAATACGGCGGCACCACCACGTGGGCCAACACCGAAACTGCCTACCACCAGTTACCGGGTCCGTTGAAGGCGCTGGCGGACAACCTGTGGGCAGTGCACACCAATGTCTACGACTACGTCGACGCGCCGTCGTCGGACACCACCCGCGAATACCGGGACGAGTTCGAATCCGCCTATTTCGAAACCGAGCATCCGGTGGTGCGGGTGCACCCGGAGACCGGACGCCGGGTACTGGTCCTCGGCCACTTCGTGAAACGGTTCGTCGGCCTGGGTTCGGCCGAGTCTCGAGCGCTGTTCGACCTGTTCCAGGCACGGGTCACCCGGCTGGAGAACACGGTGCGGTGGAACTGGCGCCTCGGCGATATCGCCATCTGGGATAACCGCGCCACCCAGCACTACGCGGTCTCCGACTACGACGACCAGTACCGACGGCTCAATCGCATCACCTTGTCAGGGGACGTGCCCGTCGACATCCACGGCCAACCCAGCCGTGTCATCGCCGGGGACGCATCGCACTACTCACCGATACTGCAGCCGGTTCCCGCCTGAGTACGGTGGACGGGTGGTCCGCGAACGTGACCAGGACGCCTGCCCGGGCGCCCTGCAGGTGCACCAGGCCGCCGACGGCGCCCTGGTGCGCGTCCGACTGCCCGGCGGCATGCTGCGCGCCGACCAACTCGAGGCGCTGGCGCACGTCGCTGCCGAACACGGCTCGGCCACCCTCGAACTGACCTCACGCGGTTCTGTGCAACTGCGCGGTATCTCCGACACCGCCGCGGTGGCCGAGGCGATCGCCGACGCCGGGCTTCTGCCGTCATCCACCCACGAGCGCGTCCGCAACATCGTGTCCTCGCCGCTGTCCGGCCGCGTCGACGGTGTGCTGGACGTGCGGGGTTGGGTGCCGGAGCTGGACGCCGCGGTATGTGCCGACCCGGTGCTGGCCGGGCTGCCGGGACGGTTCTGGTTCAGCCTCGACGACGGTCGCGGTGATGTCTCCGGTCTGCGCGCCGACGCGGGAGTACACGCACTCGACGACAACACCCTGGCGCTGCTGCTCGCGGGCGTCGACACCGGCGTCCGACTGGGCACCGATGAGGCGATCCCGACACTGCTCGCCGTGGCACGTCGATTCGTGAGCGTTCGCGGAAAGAAGTGGCGCGTGCATGAATTGGACGATGCTCGAACTCTGCTGGACGGCTTGACACCCCGCGCCGAGCCGGGTCGCAGCTGGCCGCCCAGCATCCGCGGTCCCATCGGCTGGCTCTCCCAACGCGACGGTCGCGTCGCACTCGGCGCCGGCGTAGCGCTCGGGGTGTTGCCGTCGCGCACCGCCGAATACTTGGCGGCCATCGGAGCGCCGATTGTCATCACGCCGTGGCGCTCACTACTGGTGTGCGATCTTTCCGAGGACATCGCGGACGTGTCGCTGCGGGTGCTGGCACCCCAGGGTCTGATCTTCGATGAGAACTCGCCGTGGCTGGACGTCAGCGCGTGTGTGGGCAGCCCGGGTTGCGAGCGCTCTACCGCCGATGTGCGCGCCGATGCCGCCGCGGCCGCCCGGACAGGGGAACACCGTCACGTTCACCGCCACTACGTGGGCTGCGACCGAGCTTGCGGCAGCCCACCGGTGGGTGAAGTACTGGTCGCCACCGAGAGTGGATATCGCACCCGCTCAGAGTGATTACCGATACCGACCACGACCACCCGACTCATCGCGGCATCCGCCGCCAGATCGCCTGCGGCAGCAGCCGCATCACGAAGGCCAGCACGGCCAGTGATCCCGGCACCCACACCGACCGCTTTCCCTTGGCCAGGGCACGCGCGGCGGCGTCAGCCACCTGAGCGGGCGTGCTCGACAATGGCGCAGGGTCCATACCCTCGGTCATCCTCCCGATGACGAATCCGGGCCGCACCATCAGAAGCTGCACACCGCTGCCGTGCAGGGCGTCAGCCAAACCGCTGGCAAACCCGTCCAATCCGGCCTTTGCCGAACCGTAGACGTAGTTCGCGCGGCGCACCCGGTTGCCGGCGATCGAAGAGAACACCACGATGCGGCCACCACCTACACCTCGCATCCGCTTGGACAGCTCGGTGAGCAGGCTCACCTGGGCCACGTAGTCGGTGTGCACGATCGCCACGGCGTGATCGGCATCGACTTCGGCGCGGGCCTGGTCGCCGAGAATGCCGAAAGCCAGCACCGCGGTGCCAATGGGTCCGTGTTCAACGCTGATTTCGTCCAGGACACTCACGTGGCTGCCCAGATCGTCAGCGTCGAACGCCTTCACATGGACCGCACTCGCACCGGCGGCTGTCAGGGCGGAAACCTGCTGGTCCAGCGCGTCGCTGCCGCGCGTGGTCAGCACCACCTCACGACCGGCCGCCAGCCGCGACGCGAGTTCGGTCCCGATTTCACTGCGGCCACCAAAAATCACGACGACGCCCGTACCCGTGTCTTTCACGGCAGCGATTATCTCCTGCGCTAGCGTGAGACCCGATGGCGACAACCACCCGGCTCACCAACGACGCATTGGCGTTCCTCACCGAACGTCATCTGGCTATGCTGACGACCCTGCGCACCGACGGTTCTCCGCACGTCGTGGCTGTCGGTTTCACCTTTGATCCCAAGACGCACATTGCCCGGGTGATCACCAGCGGCGGAACCCAGAAGGCCGTCAACGCCGAGCGTGGCGAGGTTGCGGTACTCAGTCAGGTCGACGGCGCCCGCTGGCTGTCGCTGGAAGGCCGTGCGACGGTGCATACCGACACCGAGTCGGTTCGCGACGCGGAGCTGCGTTACGCCCAGCGCTACCGCACCCCGCGGGTGAACCCGCGCCGCGTGGTTATCGAAGTGCGTATCGAACGGGTGCTGGGCAGCTCGGATCTGTTGGATCGCTCCGGCTCCTAGGCTCCGGGCAGCGGCACCACGATCAGGTCGTGCGGGCGCGTGTTCACCGGCTCCACCCCGTCGGCGGTGACGATCACGATGTCCTCGATGCGCGCACCCCACTGGCCCGGGAAGTAGATCCCCGGCTCCACACTGAACGCCATCCCCGGCACCAGCGGCAGATCATTGCCGGCCACGATGTAGGGCTCCTCGTGCACGGACAGGCCGATCCCGTGGCCGGTGCGGTGCACGAAGTACTCCCCCAGCCCGGCCTCGGCCAGTACGTCCCGCGCAGCGGCATCCACCTGCTCGGCGGTGACGCCGGGCCGCACCGCGTCCACCGCCACCTTCTGCGCCTGCTGGAGGATCGAATACTGCTGCGCTACTTCAGCACTGGGCTGACCCAGGCTGTAGGTCCTGGTGGAGTCGGAGTTGTAACCCGGTTCGTACGGGCCCCCGATGTCGACGACCACGATATCTCCGGCCTGCAGTTCGCGATCCGATACCTCGTGGTGCGGGTCGGCACCGTGCGGACCGGAGCCGACGATGATGAATGCGGCAGCCGAATGCCCTTCGGCGACAATCGCTTTTTCGATATCGGCGGCCACCTGTGCCTCGGTGCGTCCGGGCACCAGGAACTCCGGGACGCGGGCGTGCACGCGGTCGATGGCGGCACCGGCCATACGCAGAGCGTCGATCTCGCTGGGGTCCTTGATCATCCGCAGCGTGCGTAGCACGTCGGTGGCCAGCACGGGTACCACGCCGAGGCGGTCAGCCAGCGGCAACAGGTGCAGTGCAGGCATCGCATCGGTGACGGCAACCTTGGCCGGACCGCCGACAGCGGACACCACCAGATCGTAGGGATCCTGCCCGTCCACCCAGTCACGCACCACGATCCCGAGGTCCAGGATCGCGGACTCCTTGAGCGAGGCGAGTTCCAACCGCGGCACCACCACGGTGGGTTCCCCGGCGGCCGGGATCACCAGTGCTGTCAACCGCTCGAAGGTCTCCGCCCGCGAGCCAACCAGATAACGCAGGTCATAGCCCGGGGTGATCACCAGGCCGGCCAGTCCGGCAGCTCTTGCAGCGGCGGCGGCCGCCTTCAGTCGATCGCCGTAGACCTTCGAATCGAAGCGCGAACTCATGCAGTAAGGCTAGTCCGGGGCTGCGGCAGAGGGCGGGTGCGGGGGTTCAGCGGCCACCAGAACCACCGGCCCAACAGCGCGGCGATGGACGGCACCATGAACGACCGCACGATCAGCGTGTCGAACAGCAGGCCGATACCGATCATGGTGCCCATCTGACCGATGGTGCGCAGATCGCTGACCACCAGGGACGCCATGGTGAAGGAGAACACCACCCCGGCGATGCTCACCACGCTGCCGGTGCCGCCCATGGCCCTGATGATGCCGGTCTTGATGCCGCCGGGCAGCTCCTCTTTGAACCGGGCCACCATCATCAGGTTGTAGTCGGCGCCGACCGCCAGCAGCACGATGACCGCCATGGGCACCACCATCCAGTGCAGCGGCAACCCGATGATGAACTGCCACAACAACACCGAGAGCCCGAAGGACGCTCCCAACGACGTCAGCACCGTGCCGACGATCACCATGGCGGCGATCAGGCTCCTGGTGACCAGCAACATGACGGCGAAAATCAGGCAGATCGAGGCGACGGCGGCGATCAGCAAGTCGTACTTGGAGCCTTCCGCCAGATCCTTGTAGGTGGCGGCCATCCCGCCCAGAGAGACTCTGGCGTCCTCCAACGGCGTGCCTTTGATGGCTTCGATGGCGGCGACCTGAATGGGTTCCACCCGCGAAATGCCTTCAGGGGTGGCCGGATCACCGCGGTGGCTGATGATCATCCGCACCGATTTGCCGTCCGGGGAGACGAAAAGGTCCATGGCCCTGCGGAAGTCCTCGTTCTCGAAGACTTCCGGCGGCAAGTAGAACGAGTCGTCGTTCTTCGCGGCGTCGAATGCCTTACCCATCTCGGTGGCACCCTCACCGGCCTCGTCCATCGCCGAGTACATCCCGTACATGGTGGAGTGCATGGTCAGCATCATCTGCTGCATGTTCCGCATCGTGGAGATCATGGCCGGGAACTGCGCCAGCATCTCCGGGAAGAGCGCATTCATGTCGGTGAACCCGAGGATCATCCGGTCCATCTGGTCGGTGATCACGGTGACGCCGTCGAGGCTGTCGAACACCGAGCGCAGCGACCAGCACAGTGGGATGTTGTAGCAGTGCGGTTCCCAGTAGAAGTAGTTGCGGATCGGCCGGAAGAAGTCGTCGAAATTGGCCATGGAGTCCCGCAATTCCTTGGCCGTGTCTTGCAGATCACCGACGTCGGTCAACATGTCGTCGGTGATGTTCGACATCCGCGTCATGATGTTCTGCATGTTCTGCATGATCGCAATCGTGTTGCCCAGATCCTCGGCTTGGGCCTTCATGTCATCGAGGCGGTCGAACATGAACTGCATGTTCTGAGCCATGCCCACACCCTGCATGCTGATCATGAACGGTATCGAGGTGTTCTCGATGGGCGTGCCCTGCGGCCGGGTCGGCGCCTGCACACGTGAGATGCCTTCGACCCTGAACACGGCCTTGGCCACCTTGTCGAGAACCAGGAAATCGGCCGAATTGCGCAGATCGTGGTCGGCCTCGATCAGGAGCACGTCGGGATTCATCCGAGCTGCGGAGAAGTGTTCGTCGGCCGCAAGATAACCCTGATTGGACGGGATGTCCTGCGGGATGAACTGCCGGTCGTCGTAGCTCGGCTGATAGAACGGCAGGGCCGCCAAACCGACCAGCGCGACCGCCAGCGAGGCCAGGAGTATCGGCAGCGGCCAGCGCACCACCGAGGTTCCGATGCGTCGCCAGAAGCGGATTCGCATGGCGCGCTTGGGTTCCAGCAAACCGAACCGGCTGGCGATGGTGATCACCGCGGGTCCCAGTGTGAGCGCCACGATCACCGCGACGATCATGCCGACGGCGCACGGGATCCCGAGGCTCTGAAAGTAGGGCATCCGGGTCAGGCTCAGGCAGAAGGCCGCACCGGCGATGGTCAGCGCGGAACCGAGGATGACGTGGGCGGTGCCGCGGAACATCTCGTAGTAGGCGGACTCGGGATCAACACCCGCGGCTCTGGCCTCCTGGTAGCGGCCCAGCAGGAACACCACGTAGTCCGTGCCCGCGGCGATCGCCATGGCTACCACCAGGTTCACGGCGAAGGTGGACAGCCCGATCACCTGATAGTGGCCGAGTGCGCCGACCACCGCGGTGGCCGCACCCAGCTGAATTCCGACGACCACCAGCCCGATCACCACGGTGACGATGGAGCGGTAGAAGAACAGCAGTAGCACGATGATCACCGAGAAGGTCACCAACGTGATCAGCATGACGGTGCGTTCACCGGCCAGCTGTAGATCGGCCTGCAGGGCGGCCGGACCGGTGACATAGACCGTCACACCGTCCGGCGGCGGCACCGCGTCGACGGCGTCGCGCACCGCTTGGACGGATTCGTTGGCCAGCGTCTCACCCATGTTTCCGGCCAGGAACAACTGGACGTACGCAGCGCGGCCGTCGGTGCTCTGGGCACCCGATTCGGTCAGTGGGTCGCCCCAGAAGTCCTGCACGTTCTGGATGTGGGCGGAGTCGTCACGCAGCCGCTCGATCAGGCCGTCGTAATACTCGTGGGCGTCATCGCCCAGGGGCTCGGTGCCTTCGAGCACGATCAGCGCGATGCTGTCGGAGTTGGACTCCCGAACACCTTTCCCATCTGCTGCATGGCCTGCAGCGACGGCGCGTCGGTGGGGTTCAGTGGCACCGAGTTGGCGGCGGCCACCTCCTCGAGTGGCGGGATGAACAGACCGGCGACGGCCACCATCGCGACCCAGAAGATCACGATCGGAATGGCCAGACGCCGGATCCAGCGCGCCAGGGCGGACGGTTCGGTGTTCGCGTTCAGCTGGGCTCGTCGCATCAGGTGGACTTCGCGATGCAGTAGACGTACGCGCTCACGGCGCTGGAGCTCCGTTCATCTCGGACTTCGCCATCGGAGGAGATGCGGCACCCCAGGAAATCGGAGCTCCCCTGCGCCACGAGGTTGGCCGCCATGGACGGCGCGTTGGTGGTCACCTCCACCGACCACGGCAGCGTGGCCCCGTCCACCTGCACGGGTTCGCCACTCGGATCGAGGTAGTTGATGTCGGCGGTGGCACCGGGATAACCGAAGACTTCGTAGATCACCCGTTTGGGGTCCGAGTTGTCCTCGACGTCGACCATGCTGCCGGCGTAGGTCGGCAGCCGTTCCGAGCCGAAGATGCCACGCACGCGCGACACCGTGAAACCGCCGAGGGCGAGTACCAGTACCAGCGCCAGCGGTAGCCACACGCGTTTGAGCACGGTGACGATCGCAGTCCCTTTCTCGCGGGGGAATCAGCCGCTAGGCCGGTTGAGTGTGAAGCAAGGCTAACCTATCGACTGCTCCAATTGGCGGGTCTACTATCCAGAGCCGTAGATGAGTCGATAATCACGCTGGCAGGATGAGGACGTGGCTGACACCTCCTCTCCGGTACTGCTGCTCGATGGCGCCAGCATGTGGTTCCGCTCCTTCTTCGGGGTGCCGTCGTCCATCAAGGCTCCCGACGGCCGACCGGTCAACGCGGTGCGCGGTTTCTTTGACGCCATCGCCACCCTGGTGACCCAGCAACGGCCGGGCCGGTTGGTGGTGTGCCTCGACCTGGATTGGCGCCCGCAGTGGCGGGTGGATCTGATCCCGTCGTACAAAGCGCACCGGGTGGAGCAGGAAAACGCGGCCGGCACACCGGATGTGGAGGAAGTGCCCGACGAGCTCAGCCCGCAGGTCGAGATGATCGCCGAACTGCTCGACGCGTTCGGCATCGCCACCGCAGGCGCGCGGGGGTTCGAGGCCGACGACGTTCTGGGCACCCTGGCTGCTCGCGAGCGCCGCGATCCCGTGGTGGTGGTCAGTGGCGACCGTGACCTGCTGCAGGTGGTGACCGACGAACCGGTGCCGGTGCGGGTGCTCTACCTGGGTCAGGGCCTGGCGAAGGCGGTGCTGTGGGGGCCAACGGAGGTGGCCGACAAGTACGCGCTGCCCGCCGACCGAGCCGGCGATGCCTATGCCGAATTGGCGGTGCTGCGTGGCGATCCGTCCGACGGGCTGCCGGGAGTGCCAGGCATCGGCGAGAAGACAGCCGCCACGCTGCTGGGGCAACACCGCTGCCTCGCCGGCATCCTCAGCGCCGCCGAGGACCCGAAATCATCTGTGCCCAAAGGCATTCGAGCCAAATTGAAGGCGGCCGCAGATTACCTGGAGGTGGCCGGCACGGTGGTGCGGGTGGCCACCGATGCGCCGGTGGAGTTCTCCACCGACAGCGACAAGCTGCCATTGGCCGCTGCTGATCCACACAAAGTGGCGGAGCTGGCAGAGAAATACGGCGTCAGCTCGTCGATCAGCCGGCTGCAGGCCGCGCTCGACAAGCTCTGATCAGCGCGGCCGGCCGACCTCGTAGGTGCCGTCATCGTCCTGGAACGTCACCGTCACCTGGCGCTTGGTCCCGTCGATGGAAACCTCGCAGTTGAAGGTGTCCCCCTCTTGACCGTCGGGCTCTCGCCGCCGTTGCATGTGACGTCTTCGACGTTGGTGGCGCCGTACCCGTTGGCCTCGTCGGTGAGGATCTGCTGCACACCCTCCTGCGCCTTGGCCACATCCAACTTGGTGGTGACGAAGAAGCCGGGCTTCCAGAAGCCCAGTACCAGCACCACAACCACGATGATGGCGCCCAGGACACCGAGAATGGTGCCCAGTGCCGCCATGGAGCGCTTGGAGCCGTCCTCACCCTGCGGCATCTGGCCATAGGGGTACTGACCGGGCTGGCCGTACTGCTGCCCGGGCTGACCGTACTGCGGCTGGCCGTACTGGCCGGGTTGCTGCTGGCCCGGGTAGCCGTACTGCGGCTGGCCCGGCTGCGGGTACTGACCAGGCTGGCCGTACTGCGGGTACGCGCCCGGCTGCGGGTAGGCCTGGGTGGGCTGACCGTACTGCTGCGTCGGATATTGCTGGGGGTTGTAACCGGAAGTCTGCCCGCTGGGGGGTGTCTGGTACGGCGAATACTGCTGCGGAGGAGCTGGATAGGCCGGCTGCTGCCAGGTCTGACCCTGCTGGGTGGGCTGTGACGACTGCTCACCGCTGGGCGGCTGCCAACCGTAGGCTTCGTTGGTGGGTTGGTCGGACGACCCGCTGGAGGGCTGATCCTGACCTTGCTGGCCCTGCCAGGGTTGCGTCGGATCGGTTCCCTGAGGTCCGGTCATCGTCTCTCCTCCGTGCTAGCTCGCGGGCGCTCGATTGACCGGCATCAACCGTAGCGCTGGCAACACCCTACCCGCCATCAACAGCGACGACGCCGCGCCTCACATCCTCGATGGCGCGTTTCGCCGCAGTGCGCAGCGCAGGCTCGCGGGCGGCGTTGCGAACCTGGTCGAGAAGGTCGAGCACCTGCCGGCACCACCGCACAAAATCACCCGCCGACAGCGTCGTCCCCGCCCCCGCCGCGTCGGAGGCAGCCAACGCCGACGCCAGGTCACCCGAGGTGGCCCAGCGATAGATCGTGTTGACGAATCCCTCGTCGGGTTCGCGGGTGGGCGTTATGCGGTGACGGTTCTCGTCGGCCCGCAGCTGACCGGACAGCCGCCGGGTCTGCGCCAATGCCCGACGGACCTCGGCGCTGCTGACTTCGTAGGCGCGGGTGGTCGGGCCGTCGCTGCCGCGGGTCTCGAACACCACCGCCGACAACACCGCGGCCAGTTCGGCCGGGGCCAACCCGTCCCAGGCCCCGGTGCGCAGGCACTCGGCCACCAGCAGGTCGCTCTCGCTGTAGATCCGCGCCAGCAGCTTGCCGTCTTCGGTGACCTGGAAATCCGCGGCGCCGGCCTCTTCGATGAAGCCCCGCTCGGTCAGCAGGCCGACGATCCGATCGAAGGTGAGAGCCAGCGAGTTGGTGGCGGCGCCGATTTTCTTCTCCAGCGCGGCATTGTCACGCTCCACCCGCAGGAAGCGTTCGGCCACCCGGGACAGGGCCTCGCGGTCGGCGGCTCCGTGTGCGGGATGGTCACGCATCCGCTGCCGCAGCTCCTGCAGCTCCGGATCGAAGTCGGGCTCGTCTGTCTGGGCGCCGCCCCGCGAGCGGCTGCGCCCGGGAATCACCAGCCCGGCGGCCGCGGACCGCAGCGCCGAGGCAAGGTCGCGACGCACCCGCGGCTGCCGGTGCTCCACGCGCTTCGGCAGGGGCATCGTGCCGATCGCCGAGGCCCCGCCGGCGTAGTCGGCCGACGAGATCCGCCCGGCCCAGCGGTGTTCGGTGAGCACCAGGGGCCGGGGCTCGAGACTTTCGCGATCGGGTTCGAGCACCACCGCCAAACCGCCGTGCCGACCACCGAGCGAGATGATGTCGCCGCGCCGCAATCCCGCCATGGCGTCGTTGACCGCACGGCGCCGCTGCAGCCGCGACGAGCGGGCCTGCGCGCGTTCGCGCTCGGAGATCTGCCCCCGCAACCGCACGTAGTCCAGGATCGGGGCATCCCGGCCACCGAGTTCGGCTGCGATGTCGTCGAGCATGCGGTCGCCACGCTCGACACCACGCACCAGGCCGACCACCGAACGGTCGGCCTGGTACTGCGCAAAGGACTGCTCCAGCAACCGGCGCGCCTGCTCAGGCCCCATCTGCTGCACCAGGTTGATGGTCATGTTGTACGACGGCGCGAACGAGCTGCGCAGCGGGAAGGTACGGGTGGAGGCCAGGCCCGCCACTTCCGCCGGCTCCACCTCGGGAGTCCAGACCACCACCGCGTGGCCCTCGACGTCGATGCCCCGGCGCCCGGCGCGGCCGGTGAGCTGGGTGTACTCCCCCGGTGTCAACGGCGCGTGCTGCTCGCCGTTGAACTTCACCAGCTTCTCCAGCACCACGGTGCGGGCCGGCATGTTGATGCCCAGCGCCAGCGTTTCAGTGGCGAAAACGGCCTTGACCAGGCCTGCGGTGAACAGCTCCTCAACGGTGTGGCGGAAGATCGGCAGCATGCCTGCATGGTGGGCGGCCAGGCCGCGCAGCAGCCCTTCGCGCCATTCGAAGTAGTCGAGCACCGCGAGGTCGCCGTCGGGCAGGTCACCGCAGCGCCGGTCGATGATCTCGGCAATACGCGCGCGGTCGGCGTCGGTGGTCAGCTTCAACGACGAGCGCAGGCACTGTTTGACTGCCGCGTCACACCCGGCCCGGGAGAACACGAAGGTGATGGCGGGTAGCAGACCTTCACGGTCCAGGGTGGTGATGACGTCCGGCCGGCTGGGCGGACGGAAGAAGCCGGGACGGCCGCGGTGTCGGTCCCGCTCCGAGCGGCCGCGACCCCGCGGCTGCCAGTCGGTGAGACGTTCGGCTTCTCGGCGGTGCGCGATGTGCCGAACCAGCTCGGGGTCCACCAGCAGTTTCTGATTCTCGCCAGGACGGTGCCGGTTGAGATCGAACAGGTCGAACAGACGCTTGCCCACCAACATGTGCTGCCACAGCGGCACCGGCCGGTGTTCGTCGACGATCACCGTGGTGTCACCGCGCACGGTCTGGATCCAGCCGCCGAATTCCTCGGCGTTGCTCACCGTCGCCGACAGGCTGACGAGGCGGACCTCGTCAGGCAGGTGCAGGATCACCTCTTCCCAGACCGCGCCGCGCATCCGGTCAGCCAGGAAATGCACCTCGTCCATCACGACGTAGGAAAGTCCTTGCAGCGCAGACGAGTTGGCGTACAACATGTTGCGCAACACTTCGGTGGTCATCACCACGATGGGCGCGTCGGAGTTGATGGACACGTCGCCGGTGAGCAGACCGATGCGCTCCGGGCCGTAGCGACGCACCAGGTCGGTGTGCTTCTGGTTGCTCAGCGCCTTGATCGGGGTGGTGTAGAAACACTTTCGCCCCGCCGCCAACGCCATGTGCACGGCGAATTCCCCCACCACCGTCTTACCGGCGCCGGTGGGTGCGCATACCAGCACGCCGTGGCCGCTCTCCAGCGCCTCGCATGCCCGCCGCTGGAATCCGTCCAGCGGAAAGGGCAGCTCAGCGGCGAATCTGTCGAGCTCAGGTGATGTCATCGTGAGCAGACACCGGCGTGGGTGCCTCGATAGGCGACGCCTCGTCATCGGAAAGCTCTTCGCGCGCCTCCCGTTTGGCCTTGCGCTTGTCGTGCAGACGGCCGACCTGGATGGCGAACTCCATCAGGAGGGTCAGCGCCGCACCGAGGGCAAGCATCGAGAACGGATCCGAGCCCGGAGTGGCGAACGCCGCGAAGATGAAGACACCCATGATCAGCCCGCGCCGCCACGACTTGAGCTTCTCGTAGGGCAGTATGCCCACCAGGTTGAGCATGATGATCAGCAGCGGGAACTCGAAGCCCACGCCGAACACCAGCAGCAGATTGATCAGGAAGCTGAAGTACTGGTCGCCGGAGAGCGCGGTGACCTGCACGTCGCTACCGACGGTCAACAGGAACGCCAAAGCGTGCGACAGCACCAGATACGCCAGCATCGCGCCGCCGATGAACAGCGTCGCCGCCGCGACCACGAATCCCGCGGCGAACCTGCGCTCCTTGGCGTAGAGGCCCGGGGTGATGAAGCCCCAGAACTGGTAGAACCAGACCGGGCAGGCCAAGACGATGCCGGCCATCAACGCGACTTTCAGCCGCAGCATGAACTGATCGAACGGGGCCGTGGCCAGCAGTCGGCAGCCACCGTCCGGGGTGATCTCGGCGCGCGCGGAGGCAGGCAGCGCACAGTAGGGTCCGCGCAGCCATTCGCCAAGGCTGTCCATGCCGAAGACGCCGTGGCTGTACCACCAGAATCCGAAGATGGTGGTGACCACGATGGCGGCCGCCGAGATCAGCATCCGGGTGCGTAGCTCACGGATGTGGTCCACCAGCGACATCGTGCCGTCGGGGTTCGTCTTGGCGCGCCGCTGACGCGGGTCGAGCCGTTTGAACACTCCGGGGGTTCTCACAGAATCATGCTTTTCGGGTCGTCACGACACGGTCAGCCAGCCGCACCCCGAAGGTGGGCTGGCTGGTGTCCGCAGCGGTCAGGCGGGGCGAACGTCGGTGTGGTTGGAAGCCGGGGGCGGCACATCCACTCGTTCGGACTGCACCGGCGTCGCCGTCGGCGGTTGCGGGGTCACCGTCGGCTGCTCTTTGTCGCTCTGAAGTTCCTTGACCTCAGACTTGAAGATGCGCATCGACTTGCCCAGCGACCGGGCGGCGTCCGGCAGGCGCTTCGCGCCGAACAACAGCACGAACACCACGATCAAGATGACCCAGTGCCAGGGTTGCAGAGCACCCACTTCGGTTACCTCCAGATTGTTCGATCCGTGCGCTTGCGATGCTACCCCGCTGCTGCGTATGCGCCCAGTGCGGCGACCGCCGCCGCACGCACACGGGAAGCCAGTTCGGCGGGTGCGACGACAGTCACCAGATCACCCAATCCCAGCACCAACCGCGTCATCCACTCCGGGCTGCCGTAGGTCATCTCTGCTTCGAAGTACCCGTCGGGGAGCTCGCGCAGCGACCGCAGTGGGTAGTACTCGAACATCCACGACGCCTCGGCGGCGATACGCAGTGTGGCCGACGGCAGCACGCGATCGACGTCGGACTCGGCGCTGAACAGCGACATGTCCGGCGCATTCTGCACCGCAGGTGCAGGCGGTGCGGATGGCTCGTCGAGGGCGGTCGCGGCGACAATGCGGTCGAACCGGAACAGCCGCACCCCCTCCGCTTCGCGTGACCACGCCTCCAAATAGCTGTGGTCGTTGACCAGCAGTATCCGGATGGGGTCCACCAGCCGGCTGGACAGGGTGTCCCTCGAGGCCGAGTAGTACTCGATGACCAGCGCCTTCTCCTTGCGAACCGCGTCGCGGACGGTGGCTGCGGCCTGGTTCTCCACCGGTGCGGGCTCGGGTTCGGCCGCTACGTGGTGCGACAGCGTGCCTGCGGCGGACTCGATCTTGGCGATGGCGCTACGCGCCGCTTCCGGGTCGACCACGCCGGGCACGTCGGCCAGGGCGCGCAGGGCGACCAGCAGTCCGGTGGCCTCCGGCGAGGTGAGTCGCAGCGGTTGGTCGATGCCGGCCGAGAACGTCACCTCGATGCTGTCGTCACCGGAGAATTCGAAATCGATCAAATCGCCGGGGCCGTAGCCGGGCAACCCGCACATCCACAGCTGGTTGATGTCGTCACGCAGTTGTTTGGTGGTGACCCCGAGATCGCTGGCCGCTTCGGCGAAGGTGATGCGCGGATTGGCCTGGAAGTACGGAACCATGTTGAGCAGCCGGACCAGCCGCGTGGAAACGCCACTCATGCGCAATCCTCTCGCCCGCTCGTCACTCGCCGGCCGCTCATGACGCCTGGGCCTTCAGGCGCGTCAGGACGTCCTCGCGCAGGGACGCCGGTTCCAGCACCACGGCGTCGGCGCCGTAGCCGGCGATGTCGCGGGCCATCCGGTCGCGCCAGCCGATATCGATCTCCAGGATCTCGCCCGCGCGCCCGGCCAGTTCTCGCGGCCCCTGGGAGGTGCCCGCCCGCCGCAGCGCGGTGGCACGCCCGTCGGCCACCCACACCCGCGCCAGCTGACCACTGGGGGCCTCGCCCACCACCTGGGTGACGATGGCCCGCAGGTCGACGCCGTCGGGTCGGGTGACCGCGCCGTCAGGCCCGACGGCTTTGATGTCGTCGCCGATGCGCGACAGCCGAAACGTCCGTTGCGCGCCACGGTCACGGTCATAACCGACGAGGTACCAGCGCCGGTTCACCGTCACCACCCCCCAGGGTTCGACGGTGCGCACGGTGTAGGGCTCGGTGGGTGACGCGCGGTGCGGGAACTGCACCGCGCGACCGGCATTGGTGGCCGAGAGCAACACGCCGAGGACGTCTTCAGAGCCGCGTAGCCCGGGAAGTCCGGCGGCGTTGGAGATCACCACGTCGTCGGTGGCGGCATCAACGTCGACCCCGGCCGCGCGGAGCTTGAGCAGCGCACCCTGGGTGGCAGTGACGAGTTCGGGCGACTCCCACAGCTGGGTCGCGACGGCCACCGCGGCGGCTTCGTCGGCCGTGAGCTCGATATCGGGCAGCGCGTAGGCCTGCCGGTTGATCCGGTAACCCTCGGTCGGGTCGAACGACGACACCTTGCCGGTCTCCAGCGGGATCCCGAGATCGCGGAGTTCGTTCTTGTCACGCTCGAACATCCGCGAGAATGCCTCGTCGCTGGGGCTGTCGGTGTAGCCGGCGACACTGCGGCGGATGCGCTCGGCGGTGATGTACCCCTGCGTCGACAGCAACGCGATGACGAGGTTCATCAGGCGTTCGACTTTGGAGATCCCCACGGATGAGACCTTAGAGGTCCGGTGCGCGCCAGGCTTACATCGACGCGATCAGCCGCTTCACGCGCTCGTCGACCGCCCGGAACGGATCCTTGCACAGCACGGTGCGCTGAGCCTGGTCGTTGAGCTTGAGGTGCACCCAGTCGACGGTGAAATCGCGACCGGCTTCCTGTGCGGCAGTGATGAATTCGCCGCGCAGCTTGGCCCTGGTGGTCTGAGGCGGGGTCTCGACCGCCTCGTCGATCTCCTCGTCGGTGGTGATCCGGGCCGCCAGGCCCTTGCGCTGCAACAGGTCGAACACGCCGCGGCCCCGCTTGATGTCGTGGTAGGCGAGGTCGAGCTGGCTGATCTTCGGGTCCGACAGATCCATGTTGTAACGGTCCTGGTAGCGCTGGAACAGCTTGCGCTTGATCACCCAATCGATTTCGGTGTCGACCTTGGCGAAGTCCTGGCTCTCCACCGCGTCGAGCTGGCGGCCCCACAGGTCGACCACCTGCTCGATCTGCGGATTGGGCTCGCGGGTCTGCAGATGCTCGACGGCCCGGGCGTAGTACTCACGCTGGATGTCCAGGGCGCTGGCCTGCCGCCCGCCGGCCAGCCTGACCGGACGACGACCGGTGAGGTCATGGCTGACCTCGCGGATGGCGCGGATCGGGTTGTCCAGCGAGAAGTCGCGGAACGGCACACCGGCCTCGATCATCTCCAGCACCAGCGCGGCGGTGCCCACCTTGAGCATGGTGGTGGACTCACTCATGTTGGAGTCGCCGACGATGACGTGCAGGCGCCGGTACTTCTCGGCGTCGGCGTGCGGTTCGTCGCGGGTGTTGATGATGGGGCGACTGCGGGTGGTGGCGCTCGAAACGCCCTCCCAGATGTGTTCGGCGCGCTGGCTCAGGCAGAAAGTGGCGGCCTTCGGGGTCTGCAGCACCTTGCCCGCACCACAGATCAGCTGACGGGTGACCAGGAACGGCAGCAGCACATCGGAGATGCGGGAGAACTCACCTGCGCGCACGATCAGGTAGTTCTCGTGGCAGCCGTAGGAGTTGCCTGCCGAGTCGGTGTTGTTCTTGAACAGGTAGATGTCCCCGCCGATGCCCTCGTCGGCCAGACGCTGCTCAGCGTCGATCAGGAGGTCCTCGAGAACACGCTCACCTGCGCGGTCATGAGTGACGAGCTGGATGAGGCTGTCACACTCGGCGGTGGCGTACTCGGGATGGCTGCCCACATCCAGATAGAGGCGGGCCCCGTTGCGGAGGAAGACGTTGCTGCTGCGGCCCCACGACACCACCCGACGGAACAGGTAGCGGGCCACCTCGTCCGGCGACAGCCGCCGGTGGCCGTGGAACGTGCAGGTGACACCGAATTCGGTCTCGATACCCATGATTCGTCGCTGCACGTGTTCGAGCGTACTTGTTAGGCGGGGGCGGTGGTGGGCAAGAGTGCCTGTTAGTGGCGGTCGGCGCGCCGTGGCCCGGTGGTGTGACCATGCGCCATGCCGGAAAGACCGACCGTCACCGAGGCTCGCCAGTGGGCCCCGGAATCGCTGTCAGAACTGGCGCAGGCATGGGACCGGACAGCCGGGCTGGTGCAGATCCACCTCGACGAGGTGGCCCGTACCGCAGTCGGCACCGGCGAGTTCTGGGTGGGCACGGCCGCACAGGAGGCGCGTGCCAAGGCCGAGGAGATCACCGCACCGGCCCGGCGCGCCGCGCGTGCCCTGATCGCCGCCGCGGCGGCCGCGCGCGACGGTGCCCAGCTGATCGGGCAGGCGCGAGCCGAGGTGGTGCGGGTGGCCGACGGCGCCGCGGCCGACGGCTACCTGGTCGGCGATGACGGGACGGTGACAGCGCCCGGTGCGGCACCGGAATTGTTGGTGTTGCTCGGCGGCGAAACGGGGTCCAAGGTCATGATCACCAGGCGCGCAACGGAATTGACCGCCCTGCTGGTCGACGCCCTGGTGCGGCTCGGAGCCGTCGACCGCGACACCGCCGCCCGGATCGACCTTGCCTTCGCCGGGCAGGAGAGCGCTGCGACCGTCCCTGCCGGCGCGGGTGCCCTGACGCCGCGGGAGGTGGTGGGTGCGTGGACGTCGATGAGCCAGGACCGGATCGCCGAGCAGGTTGCCTCGATGTCGCCCGAGCAGCGCAGACAGTTGGTCGACGCCGTTGCCCTCGAAGTGGGGAATACCGACGGGGTGCCCTGGGAACTCCGGATGGAGGCCAACCGGGTCAACATCGCGGATGCCATTCTGGCGCAGCGTCGCGTGGTTGATCTGCCCGAGGAAGACAAGGTGGCACGGATGTTTTCTGCCGGGTTGGGTCTGGACACCGGCAGCGCCGAGAGGGTCTGGCTGGCCGCACACACCGACCCCGTGGTGCGGGCTGCCATTGTGGCGACCCATGATCGAGAAGCCAACGCACGCCTCGACTTCTACGAGAGCCTACTTGCCGGCGACCGCCAGATCATCGGGTTCGACCCCCAACGGTCGTCGTTCATCGAACTGCTCGGCGACCTCGATACCGCCAGCAGTGTCGGGGTCTTGATCCCAGGTCTGAACACCACCATCGAGGGTTCGGCGTCCGATACCGAGACCGCCCGCCGGTTCGTGACGGCGGGGCACGGCGACATCGCGATGCTGACCTATCTGGGCGGCCCGTTTCCCACGGGCCAGCTGGCGGCCGGGGTGGTGGACGCCGGGAAGCCGACGTACGCGTTGGAAATGGCGCCGCGACTGGCGGCCTTCAGCGAGGATGTGGCCCGCACGGTCGGGCCGGGTGTTGCGGTGACCTACATCGGCCATTCCTATGGTGGTTCGATCCTGGGCACCGCCGAGCAGCTGGGATTGACGGCGGATCGCACGATGTATGTGGCGGCCGCGGGCAGCGGTGTGGGCGTGGATGATCCGAGTGACTGGCACAACCGCAACCCGGATATTCAGCGCTTTTCCATGACGGCGCCCGGCGACTGGATCGAGATCGTGCAGGGCCTTCCACTCAGCCCGCACGGCGCCGACCCGGACACCATGGCGGGGGTGGTGCGCCTGGACACCGGCAACCGCCTGGACGGCTCACCGATGGCGGGCCCCACCGCCCACAGTGACGTGATCAACGAGCCGTCGGATGCCTGGCACAACATCCTGGCGGTGATCACCGGCGACTGGAAGGAGCTGGAGGTCGCCGGGGTCAACCTGCCCTGACGGCGTCGAACACCACCTGGGCCCACGTCGAGAGAATCTACTCCGCCGGCTCGGCCTGCGGCAGAAGCGCTTCCAGCGCGGCCCCGGTGATGCGACGGAACGCGCGGCGGGGTCGGTTGGCGTCCAGGATCGCCACCTCGAGGGTGGCGACGCCCAGCGTGCGCTGTTCACCGTTGCCGCCGGCCTGCAGAGCGTTGACGGCGATCTTCACCGCGTCGCCGAGGCTGGCGTTCTCGGCGTAGGAGTCCTTCAGCGCGGTGGCGATGGGTTCGGTGGTACCGCCCATGACGACGAAATGCGGCTCGTCGGCGATGGATCCGTCATAGGTGATGCGGTACAGCTCGGGAGCCTTGGTCTCGCCGAAGTGCGCCACCTCGGCAACACAGAGCTCCACCTCGTAGGGCTTGGCCTGCTCGGTGAAGATGGTGCCCAGGGTCTGGGCGTAGACGTTGGCCAGCTGTCGGCCGGTGACGTCGCGACGGGAGTAGGCGTAACCCTGGGTGTCGGCGAATCGGATGCCACCGCTGCGCAGGTTGTTGAACTCGTTGAACCGACCGACGGCGGCGAAGCCCACCCGGTCGTAGAGCTCACTGACCTTCTGCAGGGACCGTGACGGGTTCTCCGCGACGAACAGCACACCGTCGGAGTAGGCCAGCACCACCACACTGCGACCACGCGAGATGCCCTTGCGGGCCAGCTCGCTGCGCTCACGCATCGCCTGTTCGGGCGAGATGAAATACGGAAAACTCATGAAACTGGGGCCTCACCGGCGTCGGGTCCGAAAGTGTCTGTGCGCGAACGGCTTGCGATCACTTCACGGGCCAGTTCGGCGATCCGGGCTTCGGGGATCTCTTCTGCGCCCTCGGCACCGATGGTGACCGCGGTGGGATAGATGCCCCGCACCAGATCCGGCCCGCCGGTGGCCGAGTCGTCGTCAGCGGCGTCGTAGAGCGCCTCGACGGCCACCTTCAACGCGGATTCGGCGTCGGTGACCCGCGAATACAGCTTCTTCATGGACGATTTGGCGAACAGGGATCCCGAGCCCACCGACTGGAAACCCTCTTCTTCGAGGTTGTGGCCACCGGCGGCGTCGAAGGACACGATACGTCCGGCACCCGCAGGATCCGGGTCATCGAGGTCGTAGCCGACCAGCAGCGGCAGAGCGACAAAGCCCTGCATGGCGGCGCCCAGGTTGCCGCGGACCATGGTGGCCAGTCGGTTCACCTTGCCGGGGAATGTCAGCGGCACCCCCTCGAGCTTTTCGTAGTGCTCGAGTTCCACGGCATACAGCCGGGCGAACTCCACGGCGATGGCCGCGGTGCCCGCGATGCCGGTGGCCGTGTAGTCATCGGTGATGTACACCTTCTGCACGTCGCGGCTGGCGATCATGTGGCCTTGGGTGGCCCTGCGGTCACCTGCGATCAGGACCCCGCCCGCATATTTCAGCGCCACGATGGTGGTGCCGTGCGGCAGATCCGCGCCGCTACCGATCTGCTGCGCACCCAGGGTGGGCAACAGATGCGGCGCTTCGCGCTGCAGATGATCAGAAAACGACGACAGGTTCGAGGTGAAGGAACTGGGGGTCAAGCGGTCGGGGAACTGCCAGGTCACTGGCCACCCTTTTGGACGTATGCCCGCACGAAGTCCTCGGCGTTCTCCTCGAGGACGTCATCGATCTCATCGAGCAAATCGTCGGTCTCCTCGGCCAGCTTCTCGCGACGCTCCTGGCCTGCGGCCGTGCTGCCAGTGAGATCGTCGTCATCGCCGCCGCCACCGCCACGCTTGGTCTGCTCCTGAGCCATCGCTGCCTCCTCTAACTAGGTGGTTCCACAGTACCGGTCAAGGCACGATCTGCCGGGGATAGCCGTCAGTTCGTGAGCTGTTCTACGAGTTCCGCAGCAGAGTCCACCGAGTCCAGCAGGGCTCCCACGTGGGCCTTGCTGCCCCGCAAAGGTTCCAGCGTGGGGATGCGCACCAGCGAATCGCCGCCCAGATCGAAGATCACCGAGTCCCAGCTCGCGGCCGCGATGTCCGCGCCGAACCGGCGCAGACATTCGCCCCGGAAGTAGGCTCTGGTATCCGTAGGCGGGTTGTCCACGGCATCGATCACCTGCTGTTCGGTGACCAACCGCTGCATCGATCCGCGTGCCACCAGCCGGTTGTAGAGGCCTTTGTCCAGGCGGACATCGGAGTACTGCAGGTCCACCAGGTGCAGCCGCGGCGCCGACCAGGCCAGGTTCTCCCGCTTGCGGAAACCTTCGAGCAGCCGCAGCTTGGCCGGCCAGTCCAGCAGGTCCGCGCACTCCATGGGGTCACGTTCCAGCAGGTCCAGCACGTTCGCCCAGGTCTGCACCACGTGCGACGCCCGCGGATCCGGGTCGCGGCTGTCCACCAGCTTGGCCACCCGGTCCAGGTAGATGCGTTGCAGCGCAAGCGCGGTGAGCTCGCGGCCGTCGGCCAGCGCGACGGTGGCGCGCAGCGACGGATCGCGGCTGATGACGTGCACCGCGTGCACGGGGCGCGCCAGCGCCAGATCGGAGAGGTCGATCCCCTCCTCGATGAGGTCCAACACCAGGCTCGAGGTGCCCACCTTCAGGTAGGTCGACGTCTCGGCCAGATTGGCGTCACCGATGATGACGTGCAGGCGGCGGTACTTGTCGGCGTCGGCATGCGGTTCGTCGCGGGTGTTGATGATGCCGCGCTTGAGGGTGGTCTCCAGCCCCACCTCGACTTCGATGTAGTCGGCACGCTGGGACAGCTGGAAGCCGGGCTCGTCGCCGGAAGGTCCGATGCCAACCCGCCCGGAGCCCGTGACGACCTGCCGGGACACCAGGAACGGCGTGAATCCGGCGATCACCGCGGAGAACGGGGTCTGGCGGCTCATCAGGTAGTTCTCGTGAGTGCCGTAGGAGGCACCCTTGCCGTCGACGTTGTTCTTGTAGAGCTGCAGTTTGGCCGCTCCCGGCACGCTGGCGACGTGGCGTGCGGCGGCTTCCATCACCCGCTCACCGGCCTTGTCCCAGATGACGGCATCCATCGGGTCGGTGACCTCGGGTGCCGAGTACTCCGGATGCGCGTGGTCGACGTAGAGGCGGGCACCGTTGGTCAGGATCATGTTGGCCGCGCCCACCTCGTCGGCGTCGACCACCGGCGGCGGACCCGAGGCTCGGCTCAGGTCGAACCCGCGCGCGTCGCGCAGCGGGGACTCGACCTCGTAGTCCCAACGGGTGCGCTTGGCGCGTTGGATCCCGGCAGCCGCGGCGTAGGCCAGTACCGCCTGTGTGGACGTGAGGATCGGATTGGCGGTCGGGTCGGACGGCGAGGAGATGCCGTACTCCACCTCGGTTCCGATGATCCTTTGCATGGGACCAGCCTAAACAGGAGGGCACGAGCCCCGGTTGTGTGGTGCAGTAATGCGCGACATGAACGCTTACCTGCTGCACAACACGACACTGATCGACGGCACCGGCGCCGACCCCGTTTCGCAGGCGGCGGTGCTGGTGGAGAACGGCACCATCAGCTGGGCCGGGCCGGAGGCCGACTACACCGGAGCCGCGGTCACCCGGGTGGACCTCGGCGAGAACACGCTGTGCCCCGGCTTCTTCGACTGCCACGTGCACTTCGCCCTGCCGGGCGCATCCGGATCGCCGCTGGAGCATGCGTTGAAACCGCCCTCCTACGAGCTGTTCCGGCTGCTGGACCGGCTTCGGGTGACGGTCTGCAACGGCGTGACGACAGCCAGGGACATGATGGGCATCGACCCCGGGGTGCGCGACGCGGTGGCCGACGGTCTGATCGTGGGTCCGCGTCTGCTGGTCGCGATCAACATGCTGAGCCAGACATCCGGGCACGCCGATTTCCATCTGCCGTCCGGGCTGGACCTGGGGCCGTTGATCGGCGCGACTCTGGTGGACACCGTGGACGCCGCGCGGCTGCGCGCCCGGGAACTGATCCGCGAGGGCGCCGACGTCATCAAGGTCGCCTCCAGCGGTGGCGTCTCCTCCCCCAACGACGATCCCTCGTGGTTGGGGATGCGCCGCGAGCTGATCGCCGCGATTGTCGAAGAGGGGCAGAACTACGGGGGCAGACCCGTGTCCGCTCATGCCATCGGCTATCCCGGTATCCGTGCCGCCGTCGAGGCCGGCGTGCACAGCATCGAACACGGCTACGAGCTGGACGACGAATTGCGCGCGCAGATGGTGGACCAGGGCACGTTCCTGGTGCCGACACTGCTCGAGACCATGACGCCGGTGACCGCGTCGCCGCAGGGCGCCGCCAAGAGTGCGAAATGGCATGCCATGGCCCATGATTCGATCGCGGCATCGGTCCAGGCCGGGGTCAAGGTGGCGCTGGGCACCGATGCGGGCCTGTCCCCCGATCACGGCACCAACCTGGCCGAGCTGGGACTGCTGGTGCGCTTCGGCGGGCTGACCCCGATGCAGGCCATCGTGGCCGGCACCAGCGCCTCTGCCGAATTGTGTGGTGTCGCGGACCGTTTGGGTTCGGTAGCCACCGGCAAGGTCGCCGACCTGGTGGTGGTGCGAGGCGATCCTCTGGCTGACATCGACTCCGTCGGCAAGCCGGAGAACATCCTGCTGGTGATCAAGGACGGCAAGCCGGTCGGTAACCGCGGCGGGTTCACCCTGCCCACATGAGCACACTCGACCGGCGCGATGCCGAACGGTGGTTCCTGCGCCGTGGTTTGCCCTCCGTGGTGACGACGCGCGCCCGGTGGCGCAGGCTGGGCCCGCGGTCGGCACCGGCCATGGCGGCGGTGGCGGTGTTGTTGCTCGTCGGGCCTGCGCTCACACTCGTGAACGGCAGCAAACGGATTCACATCGAGGGTGATCCGACCCCGAGGGAATGGGCCGTCATCGCCGTGCTGTTGGCCGCGCTTCCGACCATGCTGGTGGCCGCCAAGGTGGTCTCACGCGTGACCGACGACCGGCTGCGGTTGGTGATCGCCGTCGGCGCCCTGGTGCTCTGTGTGGGTCAGGATCTGATCAGCACCCCCCGCTCGGATGTCCCACTGGAGATCCTCGGCACCTCAGTGGCGGTGGGTCTGGTGCTCACAGCGAACGGGCTGGGTGTCGGAGCGGTGATCGGGTGGGGAATCCGGTTGACGCTGAGCCGCTTCACCGCGGTGGGAGCACTGTTCGCCAGAGCTCTGCCGGTGGTGCTGCTGACGGTGCTGGTGTTCTTCAACGGCTACGTGTGGTCCATGGCCGCCTCGGTCAGCCGAGACCGGATGTGGCTGCTCATCACGTTCATGACGGCGATCGCGGTGGCTTTCCTGGCCACCGGGCTGATCGAGCGGGCCCGCCCACTGCTGGCGACGGCAAAGGTGCGTGAGACCGACAGCGCCAGCCTGGCCGGCACACCCTTCGCTGACATGGCAGACCCCGCCGAACCCGACCCGCCCAGCCGCGGTGAGCGGGTGAATGTGGTGTTCGTCCTGCTGGCCACGCAGTTGATCCAGATCGCCACGGTCGCCGTGCTGACCGGCGGTATCTTCCTCACGATGGGACTGATCGCGCTCTCGCCCGAGTTGCTCGACAACTGGACCCAGGGCAGCCCCGACCAGGGCACCTGGCTGGGAATGACGCTGCCCATCCCACAGGCCTTGATCCACGTCTCGATGTTCTTGACCGCCCTGACCTTCATGTATGTCAGCGCCCGTTCGGTGGGCGACGGGGAGTACCGCTCCGAGTACCTGGACCCGTTGATCGACGATCTGCGACTGACACTGGTGGCGCGCAACCGGTATCGGGCAGCGATCGGCACCGATCGATGAACAACGGGGCCCGATCGAACAACGAACAGCGAGCCGCCGAGAGTTGGTTCCTGACACATGGTCTGCCCGCCGTCCTGCGTCCGGGAGCCCTGACCCGCCGGGTGTGGCCGCGTTCGGCCCCCGCATTGGTCGGTTTCGCGGTGCTGATGGCCAACTCGGTGTTGATCGTGCTGGTGACCGGCAAGCACACCATCGACATCGACGGTGCACCCACCCGCACCGAGTGGTTCGTATTGGGACTTCTGCTGGTGGTGTTGCCGGTGGCGGCGGTGGCGGGCTGGATGGTGTCCCGGATGGAGTCCCGCAGCCGTTCGGTCGCCTCGGGGATCGCGGTGCTGGTGATCTACGCAGGCGCGATCTTCGGCGGCATCAGTGCCTACGACTCGGTCAACCTGGCGGTGGACACCATCGCGATCGCTGCGATATTTGCTTGCACCGCAACGGGATTGGGGTCGATTCTCGGCTGGTCGGCGCGGGTGACGGCGCAGAACCTGGCGGCGGTGGGAAATCTGTTCATCCGTGCTCTGCCGGTGGTGCTGCTGACCGTATTGGTGTTCTTCAACACCTACGTCTGGTTGATGGCCGAACTGGTCAGCCGGGCTCGACTCTGGCTGGCTCTGTGCTTCCTGTTCGCCGTGGCCGCGGTGTTCCTGGTGTCGAGCACGATGGATCGGGTACGCCCCATTCTCGATCCCGAAGCCAAGAAGGCCGAAGATGCCGCGACCTTGGCCGGAACCCCCTTCGAGAATATGCCGGACCGACCCCGCCGAGTCCCGCTGTCGCGGGCCGAACGCATGAATGTCGGCTTCGTGCTGGCCCTCTCACAGATCGTGCAGGTGCTCACCGTGTCGATCGTCACGTCGATGATCTTCTTCGGGCTGGGCCTGATCCTCCTCAGTCCCGAGTTGCTGGCCGCCTGGACCCGCAACGGATCGTCTGACGGCGTGTTCCTCGGCATGACGATTCCGGTGCCGCAGTCGCTGATCCAGACCACGATGTTCCTGGGCGCCCTGACGTTCATGTACATCAGCGCCCGTGCGGTGGCCGACGCCGATCAGCGCTCCCGATTCCTCGATCCGTTGGTAGAGGACCTGCGCCTGACGATGGTGGCGCGGGACCGCTACCGCACCTACACCGCGGCGCGCTGAGACACTGTGTCCGTGTCCGACATGCAGCGTGTGCACGACTGGTTCCTGCAGCGCGGATTGCCACTCGTGTTGACCCGGCGGGTGCGTTCGCACGCGCTGATCGAGCGATCGGCACCCGCGGTGGCCGGTGTGGGTGCCGTGACCGCCCTGATCATGTTGTTGACGGATCTGACCGGCGACTCCCCCGACTACGGTTACGTCATCCGACTGGCGGTCATCACCGTGCTGTTGATTGCCGCACCATTCGTCCTGAATGTCCTGCATCAGCGCGGCACCACGGCCTCGGAACGGGGTCGGCGCACCGCTGCCCTGCTGGTCATGGCGATGTTCGTGGTGGTGACGCCGCTGGCGGTCGACGGCTGGTCTGGCGCGGCCTTGGCCGAGGCACCGGCGTTCCTGGCCGGCACGCTGGTGACCGTGTGGCTGACCTACCTGGGGTTCGGCTCGATCGCGTTGTGGGCCTTGAAGTTTGCCTCGGTGCAGTTGGGGGCTCTGGGAAATCTGATGAGCCGCGCACTGCCGGTGCTGATGCTGGTGGTCGTCGTGTACTTCACCGGCGAGCTGTGGCAGCTCTCGGCCCGAATGACCAGGGAACGGCTCTGGCAGACAATCGGATTCCTGGCGGCGGTGGCACTGCTGTTCATGGTCACCACCATCCGCGACGAGGTGCGGGCCCTGCGTGAGGACCGCTCCGAGCAGTCCGACCCCGCAGCACTGCTGGCGGGCACTCCGCTGGCGGCGCAACCCGCACCCCGTGAGCGCACCGCGCTGTCGGTGGCCGAACAGATCAACGTCGTCGCTGTGATGGTGGTGTCGCAGGCCATTCAGGTGGTGTTCTTCACCACGGGTATCTTCACCTTCTTCCTGGCGCTGGGCATCATCGCGGTGCCCGACGAGGTGACAGTGTTGTGGTCATCCCAGGACAGCTGTCCGGTGGGTGAGCCGCCCTGTGCCGGAACATGGTTCGGCATCCATGTGCCAGTGCCCCAGACACTTGTGCACACCTCGCTGTTCGTCGCGGTGTTGTCGGGTTTGTACTTCACCGTCAGCACGTCCGTGGACCCGCTGTACCGCCAGCGCTTCTTCGACCCGCTGATCGCCGATGTCGCTGTGAGCTTGGCCGGGCGCGACGCCTACCTGGAGATGGAGCGGGACTGATGCGACGCCAGATCAGCCTCCGCCGTTTAACGTCTCGGTCAATGACGTCATGAAGCTCTCTATGTTCGTCTGGACGCTCGTCAGTGCCGCCGGGGCAATGTAGCCACCACCGGTACGCTGTGCATAGTCGATGGCGTCCCTACAGGTGGTCAGTGCGTCAATCAGATGTGCATGCACCTCCACCAGACTCCTTGTCTCAGGCCGAAATTCGGACGAATCGTACCGCTTGATCGCGGTGCTCACCAGGTTGGCAGAATCGGACTGCACCGGCCCGGAACAGATCTCGAGAACCTCGAAGAGCGGCCCACTGCCGACTTCCCCGTCGGGACCGAGTACCTCGGCAGTCATGTTGTGGGCGTAGTAGGCACGGTCGGCTTCGACGGTGGCATGAGCACCAGAAGCACTGGTCGCCAACGTGACGAAAACAGCCACCAGTCCCGCTCCAGCAGCCGCTGCCACAGCGTGGGTGCGTAGCTTCAGAGGACCTGTGCCCAAGGCCGCAGCCAGCACCATCGCTGCCAGGACAGCGATGGCGGTGACCTCGAGGGTTACCGGGTTGAACACATCGAGGTCACCACCTCGTAGGTTCAGACCGACGGTCATGGCAACGGGTGCACTCAGCGCGGCGATACCACCGGCGACGACTACCCGTGGCCCGGGAAGAACCCCGGCCACGAGGGCGCCGGCGACCGCAACCGTGAGACCCAGACCGGAGTTCAGAAAATAGACCATCTGGGTGATCGCAAACCATCCGGTCGCTTCTGCACGGTCGATCACCCCGAATACCTCGACGAGCACCTGCATCACCGCGATGGCCGCCAAGGCCGCCAGGGATGGGCCGATGAGCATTGCCAGCCATCGATCACGGTGCGAGAAACCAGTCATCACAACGATCAGCAAGCCGGCCACCGCCGCGAACGGAATCACCAGCCCCACCCATTCAACGTTGAACAGCCGGGCACTCTCCAGCACGCTGAATGGTGAGTCGAGGTCCATTTCAGCCAGGCCCACAGACTCGCCAATAGTCGTCTTCAGCACGGCGATCGAATGCAGAAATGCGGTGAATGACACCAGCGCCGACAGCAGCAGAACCGACGACAACGCCGCGGACAGTGCCCAGCCACGAAAGAGTCGCCCCGACGGATCCCATCCCACCACCGACCGGAGCACCTGGTGGATCCACAAGGCGCCTACCCCGAGCGAGCTTGCCAGCATCGCTGCGGTGAGGACGTCCACCACATGATGCGGCACCTGGATGTCGGCATCGAGGAGCCCGCCGGAGAACAATACGTTGCCCACCACCATGCCGATGCCCAGGACAATTGAAAACCGTAGCGGCGCAGACGAAGAAGCAGACCGAGAGGCCAGGCAGTGATTCCACAGGATGACCACCAACCAACACGCCACGATGACGCCGACGGCGCCCCAGGCAATGGCCGGAGAATACAGCTTCCATCCTGACGGGCCCGCCCATGTCGCCAACAACCGTGCGATCACGGGCGCACCGATGGCTGCTGTCAATCCGACCAGCAGGGCGTCAGCGAGCCGCGGTCGATACATCGCAGACGGGCAGTCGATAACGTCGAGCCGCGCTCCCGGACTAGGATGATGCGCCAGAGCCGCATACCACCGCCGGCACTGGGCGGATACTGTCTCCGACCCCAGAGCTCTTCGCAGGCCTGCCGTTTCGACCATTGATGCGTAACGGTCGGCGTCGAACTCGCGGGCGCGCAGCACCGCCGAGCGCGAAAGTACCGCCACGAAGAGCAAAGCTGCGCTGCGTAACACCACCACCAATGACGCTGTGCGGTTGCTGATGGAAAACGACTGGATCAGAAGCACGATGGCCAAGACTGTCACGACGATGCTCAGTGCGATTGTCATCCTCGCCACGATCACGTCTCTGCTGCGATGGTGGGCATACTCGTGCCGGAGAATGGCGGCTGCCTTCTCCTTGTCAACCACGGTGAGAGCGGCCCAACTCGGGCCCACCTCGATGTACCTGCGAATCAGACCATCGGCCCTGGCCGTCGCGACGGGGCGGCCAACCCGCCACAGTAACGGCGCCACAGAGGTTCTCAGGTCCTCGGCGCAACTTGTCGAGAGCGCGGTTGCGGGCGCGATCTCGAGCGGCTTCATGCGTCGCCTGCGGGCAGTCGAGGACACCGCCGCGACGACGACCGCTGCCACCAGAGCCAGCGGAATTACCAGCACAACCCAAATGACCTGGTCGCGATTGGCCTTGATGCACGCGGCGCCGTCGGGTTGCCGACAGATGTTGGTGAGCATGTCGTAGGCATGCTGCAGATAGAAGCCGTACCACAATGATTCGGCGATGGACGCCGCCGCGATCAGCAGCGCCAGAAGTGCCAGAGCGGAACGGGGTGTGGTCTCCCGAAGCACATGCAGCCCGCCTTCAGCCGGCTCAGCCGGTGACTCCGCGTACGTTGTCATTGTGCGACAAGCGATCCCACTAGAGCGTCTGCCATCAGTTTTGCTGCCGATTCGTCGAGTCCAGACTGCCGAGCCTGTTCGAACGCCCGCTTGCGGACCTCCATCAGCAAGGCGGGATCAAGGGGTACCGGCGGCTTGGGCACAGCGGACGCCGATTGCCGTCGTTGCTTGATTCGGGATGCCAGCGCCTTGGCCAGCGACGTCCCGGACTCGCCCGCCGCAGCCTTGAAGAACTCGGCGACCACCGACGCTGATGCCACCGCGCACTGACTCGCCACCACCGCAAATGTCAGTTGGGTGACGTCGAATCCGAGTGCGCCATCACCGCCAGTGGGGGCGGAAGACGCCTCTACGAACTCGATTCCGAGCCCGTCGAGCACGGGCAACTCGGCCGGCGACAACTGCGCGACTGCGGCGCGGGCCAACTCGAAACTCAACTCATCGGCACGTTTCATACCCACCGGAAACGCTCACCCCCGTCCCACACGCCCCGGAGGCCCGATATCCAAAGCGCCCCCGCCTCGAATGTCCCACAGAAACGGACACCACGGGCAATTTTGAGCAAACCGCCGACGGCCGGCCCATGAACTCGACCTGCAGGTTCTTGCGATAGAAAGAATTAGGCAATCACCTGTTCCCGGTCTTCCTAGTCGTAGATGACCGCCTCACCCCGGCGCCGCAGATCCTCCAGACCGTCCCGCATCCTCTGCAGCTGCTGCTCGGAATGGCCTTCCCAATCGGTGATCTCACCGACGATCCGCACGGGTTGCCGGCTGCGGTAGGACCGGGTGGGGTTCCCCGGCAATTTCTTGTCGGTGACGTTCGGATCGTCCTCGATGGGCCCCAGCGGCTCCACCATGTAGACGTGTCCGCGGCCCTCGCCGGCAGCCATTTCCGCGCCCCAGACCGCGGCGTCCAGGGTCTGCGTCATGTAGATGTGATTCATGATGCGCCCCGGCTCGTAATTGGACTCCCGCCCCGCAACCAGCAGATCTCCCACCGCGAGAACGGCTTTGGTGCCGTGCAGGTAGGCACCGGACTCGTGTACTTCGAAGGGTTTCGCCATGCCGGAGAGTGTGCGCCAGACAGGGGGTCTTGCCGCAAGCCCACATCTGTGTCATACAGTGAAGAGGGGTCAGGCAGGCACTGCCGCCCGGCAGATGCCGCAGACCTCGAATCGGCGCCGCTTCCATCGTGCAACCGGCACGAAGAACAGCGTGAACTGCTTGAACTCCTCAGTTCGATGCCACTGGGTGGTGTTGTGACAGCGAGGGCACACGCGGACCTCCCCCGGTCCCAGGACCTTCTGTGTGACGCCGTAGCCGAAGAGGAAGAAGAACACACCGCCAGCGTAGAGCTCGACTCACAGGCGGACGGGCCGGCGGCTGCGCCTGGACTCCCCCGTCACCGCGTCGAAGAAGTACGTCCGCTCTGGAGGTAGCACCAACCCGATGGGGGTCTCCGACGGTACGTCCGTACCCGCGGGCGCCTGGGCGATCACCCGAGTGTCGCCCACCACCGCGGTGACCAGGACGTGACTGCCCAACGGTTCCACGAAGTCGACGCGGGCGGGCACGGCGCCGTCGACGTCACCGAATCGCACCTCGAGATGCTCCGGTCTCGCCCCGACCGTGACCGGACCATCGGGCTCGGCAACCGACACCACAGCCGACCCGGCGACGTGCAGTACCCCGTCGCGAACCTCGGCCGGAATGAGGTTCATCGGTGGGCTGCCCATGAAGGCCGCGACAAACGTGTTGGCCGGCCGGTTGTAGATGTCGTCGGTGGAGCCGATCTGCTGCACCTTGCCTTCGGACATCACACAAAGCCGGTCCCCCAGCGTCATCGCTTCGACCTGGTCGTGCGTGACGTAGATGGACGTCACGGGCAACTCCCGGTGCAGCCGCTTGAGGTCACCGCGCACCTGGTTGCGCAGTTTGGCATCCAGATTCGACAGTGGCTCGTCCAGCAGGAATGCCTGTGGCCGGCGCACCAGCGCCCGCCCCATCGCGACCCGCTGACGCTGGCCGCCGGAGAGTTGACCGGGCTTGCGGTCCAACAGGTTGGTGATCTGTAACAGCTCAGCGGTCTCGCGAACCCGCCGGTCCACCTGGGCGCGCGGCGTCTTGCGCTGCCGCAACCCGTAGGCGAGGTTGCGGTACACCGACATATGCGGGTACAGCGCGTAGTTCTGGAACACCATGGCGATGTCCCGCTCGCCCGGCGACAGCGCATTCACCACCGCGCCACCGATTCTGATTTCCCCCGACGTGGGCTTGTCCAGGCCGGCAAGCAACCGCAGCGCGGTGCTCTTGCCGCAGCCGGATGGTCCGACCAGGATCAGGAACTCACCGTCGGCAACAGTCAGGTCGAGATTGTCCAATGCAACCACGCTACTGCCGTAGCTGCGGGTCACGCCGCGAAATTCCACTTCTGCCAAGGTCTTTCCTCTCAACCCTTGATGCCGGTACTGGCCACCGACTGGACAAAGTAGCGCTGGGCGCCGATGAACACCAGCAGCATCGGCAGCAGGCTCATCACGTTCGCCGCCATCAACAACGGCCACTTCACCCGGTGTGCGCCCTGGAAATAGCTGAGCCCCAACGGAACCGTCATCTGGTCCTGCGAGGTGATGACGATCAGCGGCCACAGGAAATCGTTCCAGGACGTCAGGATCGTCAGCGCGGCCAAGGTGGACAATGCGGGCAGCGACAGCGGCAGGACGATCTTGAACAGCACGCCCAGGCGTGAGGTGCCGTCCACCCGCGCCGCCTCCTCGAGTTCAACCGGCACGGTCATGAAGAACTGCCGCAGGAAGAAGATGCCGAATGCGGTCGCCAGGTTCGGCAGCATCAACGCGCCGATGTGGTCGATGCCCAACCCTTCCCACACGTTGTCCCCGAACCACTTCACGACCAGGAACACCGGGATCATGGTGACCTGGAACGGGACCATCAGCGTCGCCATCAAGGTGACAAAAAGTGCTCCGCGGCCGAGGAACCGGATGCGGGCGAACGCATAACCCGCGAGGCTGCACACGATCAGGTTGCTCACCAGCACCACCGTGGTCACCATGATGCTGTTGAGGAAGAAGTGCCCGAACGGTGCTGCGGCCCAAGCTTGTGAGTAGTTCTCGAACCGCGGGCTGGCCGGGAACAGCACCGGCGGGAAGCGGTTGGCCTCGCCTTCGGTCTCCAGTGACGTCACCAGCATCCACAGCAGGGGAACCAGCAGCAGGAACGACACCGGGATGAGTACCAGGTGCCACGGGTTGAACCGAAGCCGCCGCCGCGCCGCAGAGGGCGGCTCCACCTCGGCGGTCACCGCGGCGGGGGCCGCGGTCGGGGTCAGATCTCGAATGGTCATGAGTAGTGCACATATCTACGCGCGAGCCGAAACTGGATACCGGTGATCACCAGGATCACCACGAACAGGGCGTACGCCATGGCGGCGGCGTAGCCGGCGTCGAACTGCACAAACGCCCGGTCCCACAGGTAGTAGACGATCACCGTCGTCGCGCGCAGCGGCCCGCCGCGGGTGGTCGCGTACACCTCGTCGAACAGCTGCAGTGCGTTGATGGTCAGCCACACCAGCAGAAACAGGTTCGCCGGCCCCAGCAGGGGCACGGTGATGGTCCGGAACCGGGTGAACGACGTCGCGCCGTCGATGGCCGCCGCCTCGTGCAGTTCGGCCGGAACTCCTTGCAGAGCAGCCAGATAGACGATGACCGAGAACCCTGTCCACCCCCAGATGGTCATCGCGACGATCACGTACAGCGCCTGGTCCGGTGAGGCCAGGAAAGGCTGTGACGGCAACCCGACCGTATTCAGGGCGGCGTTCACCAGGCCGTAATCCCGGTCGGTCAACCAGAGGAAGATGATGCCCTGGGAGATGGTGGACACCGCCATCGTGACGTATGCGGCCGTCCGATACACCGAGATGAAGCGCAGTGAGCGGTTCATGGCGGCGGCAATCAACAGGCCCACCAGCATGGTGCCGGGGACGAAGAGCGCGGTGTAGACGATGGTGTGTTTCACCGATTCCAGGAACACCGGGTCCTGCGCCAACTTCCGGTAGTTGTCCAGCCCCACCCAAGGAGTCTGCTCGGTCAGCAGATCGGACTTCTGGAAGGACAATTGCAACGACATCAACACCGGTAGCAGGCCGAAGACTCCGATCAACAGCGCCGCCGGACTGACCAACGCCCAGCCGCTCACGTGGTCCGAGCGGCCGAGCCGGCTCAACAACCTCTGCATTCGCGCCTCCTCCCCCGACCCGGCACTTACTTGCCCGCCAGCGCGTCGTCGGCGGTCCGCGCCGCGGCGTCCAGGGCAGCAGCGGGCTGCGCCTCCCCGAGCATCACCGACACGATGGCCTGGCCCAACGCCTCCGAGATGGCCGGGTACTGCTCAACTGTCGGCCTGGCCTTCTGCACATTCGACAGGTTCTCGACGAAGAGATCGGATCCCTTGAGCTGTTCGTTGAGCTGTGCGACGAACTCTTTGTCCTCGCCAACCGAGGTGCGCGTCGGAAGGTCACCGGTGCCCAGTGAGAAGGCCTTCACCTGTTCGGGAGAGGTCAACCACTTCACGAAATCGACGGCAGCCTGCTTGCGTTCGTCACCGTTGTCGAACACCACCCAGTTGTCCGGTCCCGAGATCGTCTGGTGGCCACCCGAAGATCCGGCGAAGGTGGGCATCACCTGAACCCCGTAATCGATGTCCGGCAACGAGCTGAGATCCCACGGTCCGGTGACCAGCATGCCGATCTTGCCGCTGTTCATCAGCTTCGGGCCGTTCTCGTTGGTGGTGTCCAGATACAACGACTTGTCGTCGACGGCCATCTGCTGCAGCAGGGTCAGTGCCCTCACCCCGGCCTCGGAGTTGAACGTCGCATGCTCGTTGTCCTGCGACAGCAGGTCGCCACCGGCCTCCCACAGCATCGGCAGGTAGTGCCACACGGTGTCCTCGCTGCCGTCGGCGGGCAGCAACCAGCCGTATTGTCCCTTGGTGGGATCGGTGAGTTTGGCTGCAGCGGAGCGGAAATCGTCCCAGGTCCAATCCGGGGTGGGAGCTTCGATGCCCGCCTCGGCGAAAAGTTGCTTGTTGTACACGATTGCGAGGTTGTCCACCAGGGCGGGCACTCCGACCACCTTGTCACCGACGGTCGCCGCGGCTCGCTCGCCGGGGTAGAAGTCGTCCCAGTTCCAGTCCGATTCGGAGACATAGGAGGACATGTCGACCAGCTGGGGGATCTGCGCGATGTTCGGCGACCACGAACCGAACATGTAGGCCACGTCGGGGGCGCTGTCGCCACGCACCGCGGTCAGTACCTTCTGCAGCACCAGATCGCTGCTGGAGTACAACTCACGGACGGACACGTCAGGATGCTCGGAGTTGTACTTCTCGATCAAGGATTTGAACACCTCCCCCTGGGTGTCCTGAAAGCCGTGCCAGACCGTGACCTCGGTGGGACCGGACGACGAGGACCCACCGCCGCCACCGCAGGCGGACAGGGCAAGGGCAAGGACCGCCCCGAGTAGGACAAAAAGGCGAGATCGACGTTTCACAGCTGATACTCCTTCGTTGACGTGGTGCGCAGGGCCGGGGGTAAGAGGTCACCATGAGCGGCGGTCAGTTCGTCGCACAGGCGCCAGATCTGGTCGACGGTCAGCGTGGCCGCGGTGTTGGGATCCACCATCGCAGCGGCACGGACCAGGCGTGGATCCCCGTCGACGGCCGCACTCACCGCCAGATCCACCGGACCTAGGAAGTTGCGGTTCAGCGCAGCACACTGGGCCGGCAGGTCACCCACGGTCATGGGATGTGCACCAAGGGCGTCCAGGACAGTGGGTACCTCGACGGCGAGACCTGCGGGCAGGTTGGTGATCAGGCCGGCGTTGGCGACGTTGGCGGCGATGACCCTGACCGTCCCGGTCTCCAGCGAGTGGATCACCTGCGGTGCGTACTCCGTGGCACCCCTGTCGACGTCCAGCACCTGAGTCTGCGCCAGTTCGGCACGCACGCGGGCATATTCGGCGAGATTGGCCTCACTGATCGAGACGTACTCGCCGATGTTGAGACGGAGCCGCTCGATCTCATCGGGGTGTTTGAGATACCACGGCACGTATTCGCTGCTGTGTTCGCTGGTCTCGGTCGGGTAGAACCCGAGCCGGCGGTACATGTCCACCCGGACCCGCCGGCGCAACTCGGGATCGGCGGCGATGCGCTGATCCAGCAGCGGGTAGAGGTCCTGCCCGCCCCGCTCCCATTGCAGCACCCACGCTTGATGATTGACACCGGCCGACCAGTAGGACACCTCCTCGTAGGGCACCCCGACGATCTCGCACAGACCCACCATCGTCCAGTACACGGAATGGCACAGCCCGAGCACTTTGAGGTTCGGCGCCACCCGGTGCAGATAGGTGATGTTCATGGCCATCGGGTTGGTGTAATTCAGCAGCCAGGCGTCCGGGCAGACATCCAGCATGTCCCGCGCGATCCCATCCAGCACCGGGAAGGTTCGCAGACCACGGAAGATGCCGCCGATGCCGATGGTGTCGCCGATGGTCTGCTTGAGCCCGTAGCGCGCCGGAATCTCGAAATCACGCACCGTCGCGTCGTGCATCCCGACCTGGATCACGTTGATGACGTAGCTGGCACCGTCGAGGGCTCGGCGACGGTCCAGTGAGGCGACCACCTCGGGGGTGGCTCCGGTCTGGCGTGCCGTCGCGTGGGCGATGGCTTCGGCTGTCTCGAGTCGCTCGGAGTCGATGTCGTGCAGCACCACTCGCACCGAGCCCAGTTCCGGGAAGGAGAAGATGTCACCGAGCAACTCGCGGGTGAACTCGACACTGCCCGCTCCGATGATGACGATGGTCGGCTTCATCGTGTGTGCACCTCCGTGCCGGGTGCCGCCACCACGGGAGTCGGTGACTCACCACGCTTCTCGTCGCTGTACACCATGAGCGTCGACCCCACCAGTGCCAGCACGATTCCCGCCGCCCCGTAGGGTGACGGCAGCGTCTGGTAGGCGATCAGCGAGACGACGATGGTCAGTGCCGGCGCCAGCGCGTTGGTGGTGGGTGCCACGATGCTGGCCTTGCCGCGGGACAGCGCCATCACCAGGAACAGCGCACCCACGGCGTTGAGCACCTGCGTGACGGCCGTCAATGCGGGTGCCTGCCAAGGGAAATCAAGCGGAAGTCCACCGAGGGAGAACAGCGCGACGGGGATGAGGGCGATTGCGCTGATCGCCATCCAGCCGAAGGTGGTGGCCTCGTTGACGCCGGTGGTGGCAGCCTTGCGCATGAAGTAGGCCTGCACTCCCCAGGCCAGGCAGATCACGATCGCCAACGGCAGCCACGGGCCCGTCGAACCGTCGGATTCGGTGCTGGTGACGCTGAACAGCACGATCGCTGCCAGGGCGGCGATGAGGCCCACCGCGGCGAGTTTGGAGATTCGTTCACGCAGCAGCACCATCGCCATCACGACAGTGACCGCGGGCGAGATCGACACGATGGGGAAGATCAGGTACGCCGGGCCCATCGTCAGCGCCTGGAAGAGCAGCAGCTGCCCGCCGGCGCCGGTGAGACCGATCAGCAGGCCGTAGAGCGCGGCTCTGGGGCGCCGGTCGAAGCGCTGCCCGCGGAGGACGAAGGCGGCGGGGATGATCATCGTCAGCGCCCAGATGCTGTAGATCATCTCGTCGGGATAGCCGTATCTGGTGGCGGGAAGCGCGGAGAACGCACCCCAGACCCCCCAGAACAGGATCAGGAGCGTGGCGTAGAAGATCCAACTGCGGGTGGTCATGATGGCCTCGCCTCACATGTGCGGAGTTGGTGAAGTGCGTTGGCGGACAACGGTGTCCCAGCGCGTTTGGCTGCGTAGAGAGCGGCACCCGTCGCCGGATCGAGCACGGGGCTCTGCAGGTCGTATTTGGCGGGAAGCTGCTCCAGGGCACGGCGGAACGCGTCGAGAAAGCCGCTGTCGGAGAACATTCCGCCGGAGTAGGACACCGGTACCCGGTCATGCTCACCGAAGCCGATGAGCGCACCGGTGGTCTCGATCAGTGTCACCAGTTCGGCGGCGGCATCAACGATGATGCCCTCGGCCACCCGGTCACCGCGGCGGGCGGCTTCGCACACCGTGGTGGCCAGCGCCGCGATGGAACTGCGGTCGCCACCCCACTGTTCGATCACCAGGCTCACCGCGTCGAGATCGCCGGCGAGTTGCAGTCGTTGCGTGAGCAACTCGTACAACGGCCCGCGCGAAAGCCGGCCGTCGCTCATCCGGCTGAAGGCGTTGAGTCCCCTGGTGGCAACCCAGTAGGCCGACCCTTCGTCACCGAACAGCTCACCCCAACCCCCGACGCGGCGTCCGACGCCCAGGCGTTCACCGTAGGTCATCGATCCGGTACCGCAGACGACGTTGATACCGTCCTCGCCCGCCAGCGACCCCGCCCAGCCGCACACCATGTCGTTGTCACAGGTGTAACGGTCATGTCCGAGGATCAGGCCGGGGACCGCGTCGAGGCGGGCGAGGTCCGCGCTGGCTTCGCCGTAGCCGGGGAGCCCGAAGAAGGCGAAGTCGATGTCATCGCTGGTGATGCCCGCAGAGGAGCAGACCTCGGAAATACCTTGCCTCAGTGCGTCTTCCACAACTGCGAAGCCATGGCTGAAGTAGTAGGAACTGGGCGCCGTCGCCCGCCCCCGCACCCGACCGTCGGCATCGATCAGCGCGAAGGCGGTCTTGGAACCGCCACCGTCGACGCCGAGGTAACAGGCCATGGCGTTCACCGGGCCATCGGATAGATGGTCACACCGCGCACCACCCGGCTCACCTCACCCGAGGGGAACGGGTTGTCCGGCGTCTTGCGGTATTCCAGCGAGGTGAACAACGCCAGGTACTGGGCGAAGACCAGGTAGGCCAGCGCCACCGTCGAGTCGTCCAACCCGTCGAGTCCCGGCAGCAGCACCGCAGGTCCCAGCTCGTCGGGTATCGGTTGGGTGGACAACACCACCACGGCATCGGTGCCGAGTTGGTTGCGGATCTCGGCGATCATGTCCAGGTCGTAGCGCCGGGTGTAGGGATCGGTGGAGACGAACACCACGGCCAGGGTGTCGGAGTCGAGTACGGACTTGGGTCCGTGCCGGAAACCGAGCGGTGAATCGAAGTAGGTGACCACCTCTCCGGCGGTCAGTTCCAGGAGCTTGAGCGCGGCTTCGCGTGCCAGCCCCACCAGCGGTCCGCTACCGAGGTAGACGAACCGCTGCTTCTTGGCCTGGGCCAGCGCCCGGATGTCGGGCTGCAAAGCGATGACATGCTGCGCGGCACGGGCCAATGCGTCGACGTCATCGGTGCGGGTGTCTCCCAGCAACAGCAGGCAGGTCAGCAGCATCGAGGTGAGGCTGGAGGTCATCGCGAAGCCGGTGTCGTTGGTGCGCTCCGGCATGAAGACCACCAACGAGTCGGCCCGCCCGGCGTGGGCTCGGCCGAGCTCGCCGTCACGGTCGCAGGTCAGGACGAGATGCCAGATGTCGCTGACCAGTTCGTCGGCCAGGGCGGTGGTGGCAATACTCTCCGGGCTGTTGCCGGAGCGCCCGAAGGAGACCAGCAAGGTCGGTGTGTTCGGCTCGAGGTGGTCGAGCGGACTGGCGACGATGCTGGTGGTCGCGATGGCCTCGACGCGTCGGTTCAGGTGGCGGCGCAGCGCGGGCGCTGCGATGGTACCGGCGAACGCGGAACTGCCGGCGCCGGTGAGGATCACTCGCAGATCCGTGCGGTCGGTGATCGCACGCAGGAACTCCTGCGCGGGTCGATCCAGGCCGGCCGCGACATCGCGCCAGGCACCGGGCTGCTGTCCGATTTCGAGGATCGTTGCGCCGCCGTCTTGCTGCGCGGGCACGGGGTTTGTGGTCATCGGGATTCTCCAGTGGTCGAGCAGGCTTGGGCGTACGGGCGCAGTGCGTCGCGGATCTTGTCGATCACCAGGGCCAGGGGGTCCGGCTGAAGGTGACCCGCGCGAATCCGGTGGTACTGCACGGGTAGGTGCTGACTGATCAGGGGCATCGGAATACCGCGGCGCCGCAGGTTGTCCAGCAGTGCCTCCCGCGCGGCGTCGATCTCGGGATCGGACCAGTAGTAGCGCAACCGGTCGCTGTAGCTGTACCTGCGTGCGGTGCGTTGGGTGTGCGGATCACCGTGATAGTAGGACTCCCAGTACGACGGGTCGGCGAGCATGCGCGCCTCGATGACCTCGACCAGGCGCGACTGCGACGCCGGTGCCACCAGTTCGGCTTCGACCGCGGCCAGGGCGAACAACGCCTCACGCATGGCGAAGGTCAGCCCGGGTCCGACCTTGAGAATGGCCCAGTGGTCCTCGACGAGTTGACGTAGTTGTGCGGGTTGTTGGTAGTCGGTGGAATGCGCCTCGAACACCAAACCGGCTTCGTCGTCCAGGACACCTCTCAGTTCAGCGGTGCCGCTGTGCTGGTAATCGACGATCGCGAGGTGGTCGAACTCCACCCCTGGTTGCACCACCAGCGCAATCACCCGTGGCCAGACGTGATCGAGATCCTTTTCGGCAAAAGCTATCCGGTGTGCGCTCAGGGTGCGAAGCGCGTGAGTGGCCGGCGTCGGAGTGAGCCCGGCCAGTGTCTCGTGCGCACCGCCGGGAACTGGAACCTCGGTGCCGATGACGTACAACGGGCCCTCGAGGCCGGCACGTTCGGCGGTGTCCTCGGCCACCCGCATCAGCTGGGCGGTGCGGGCCGCCACCACTTCGTCGGTCAGCGTGGACGGGTCGTCGGCGCAGGACATGCTGCAGTCCAGATGGATCTTGGTGTATCCGGCTTCGACATACGCGGCGATCAGGTCCCTGGCGTGTGCCATCGCCTCTTCGGCGGGTCGGTTCTGCCATCGGTTGGGCCCCAGGTGGTCTCCCCGAGCACCACCCGCTCCCGCGCCAGTCCGCAGTCGTCGGCGATTCGGTGCACCATGTCACGAAAATTGCTGGGCCGCATACCGGTATAGCCGCCGAACTGGTCCACCTGGTTGGACGTGGCCTCGATCAGCACCACGCTGCCGTCGGTTTTCGCCTGTTCCACAGCGGCCCGCACCACGGTGGGGTGGGCCGAACACACCGAGTAGATGCCGACCGGCTCCCCCGATTTGTGCCTGCGGATGATCTCTGCCAGGGGGTTGATCAGCTGTGTCCTGGTCATCGTGCACCCGCCCGCGTCGTGGTGACCACCCGGCACAGGTCCTCGACGGTGTCGGTGACCGCCTGGCGGGCAATCGCGAGGTAGGGCCGCGGATCTGACTTGGAGGGATCCTTGCGCAACACCTCTCGCACACCCGAGGTATAGGCGATGTTGAGCGCTGTCCCGATGTTCACCTTGCGGATGCCCGCTTCGGTGGCGCCGCGCAGCTGTTCGTCGCCGACACCGGAAGACCCGTGCAGCACAAGAGGAACGGGGACAACAGCGGCCAGTGCGCCGATCAGCTGGTGGTCCAGGTGGGCATCGCGGGTGGTCATCGCGTGCGAACTGCCCACCGCAACGGCCAGCGCGTCGACGCCCGTCGCCGCGACGAACGATGCGGCCTCGTCCGGATCGGTGCGAGCACCCGGGGTGTGCGCATTGCCTTTCCCGCCGATCTCGCCCAGTTCTGCCTCCACCCACAGTCCTGCGGCATGGGCGTCGCGGGTGAGGCCGCGGGTGGTCTCGACATTGTCCGCGTACGGCAGGTGGGCGGCATCGACCATGATCGACGTGACTCCCAGTTGCGCGGCAACGGTGATCGCCTCGGTGATCAACCCGGTGTCCTGCAGGTGGTCGAGGTGCAGCGCCACACCAACACCTGCCGCAGCGGCGATCTGGGCGCACGCTGCCACCAGGGGCGCCATGCGGCCATCGTGGAACGCGATGGTGTTCTCGCTGATCTGCAGGATCGCGGCGGTCCCGGCCTGTTCGGCGCCCGCGGCGATTCCCTCGGCATGCTCGATGGTGATGACGTTGAACGCCGGGACAGCGGTACCGGAGGCCACCGCGGCAGCAACGAGATCTGCTGTGGCGGCGATAGTCACAGCGCCGCCGAACGATTGTGATGATGTGGATGAACCATGGGTAGATCATGGGAAGATCGCTCATAACGCGCAACGGAACGCGGGTAAACGATCAGGAAAACTGATCGTTCATGGGATTGGCTGAGGAGTGGCGAGCGTTGTCGATCAAGCGAACCGACAGAATGCGCGAGGTGCTGTCTTTGCTGCGAGACCGCGGTGAGGTCACCTCTACGGTGCTGTGCGACGAGTTGAACATCTCCTCGGCCACATTGCGCCGCGATCTGAGCGAGCTCGAAGAGCAGGGCCTGCTGGTGCGCACCCACGGCGGCGCCCGCGCTCTGGACCCCAGCGGCAGCGAGGTCCCGGTCCGACTACGTGATCACCGCATGGTCGCGATCAAGAGTCGCATTGCCGCACACGCGGCCGCCTTGGTGCCCCCCGGACCGCAGTCGGTCGCCTTGACCGGCGGGGTGACGTGTGGCGAAGTCGCCAAGTCACTGAAGGGCAGGTCTCACATGACCATCGTGACCAATTCACTGACCATCGCTGCGAATTGCGCGGTCGACGCCCACATGAAGGTGATCATCACCGGCGGTCTGGTGCGGGCCAATTCGCTGGAGGCTGTCGGACCGATGTCCGAGCACGCCTTCCAGGTGATCACGGTGGGCACCGCGATTCTGGGCGCCGACGGCATGTCCGCGGAGGTGGGCGCCACCACTTTCGACGAAGCCGAAGCCAGGACTGCAATTGCCATGGCCGCCAACGCACAACGTGTGATCGTGGCGGTGGACGGTTCGAAAATCGGGAAGGTGACCCTGGCCAAGATGGCGTCGTTGGACGGTCTCGACCACCTGGTGACGGACTCGACGGCAGACGAGAAACAACTCGAACGCATCGCCGAGTGCGGAGTGCGCGTTCACGTGGTCCCGACAGGCGATCTGAGCCGTGGCTGAGCCCGTCTTCGGCAGGCGCTACGGCGAAGTCCTGCTGGTCCGCATGACAGATGCCGGTCCTGTTGCCGACGTCTACAACACCTTCCCACTCAACGACTGTCCGGGCGAACTCTGGTCTGCACTCGATGCCGCCGCCATCGCGGCCGAAAACGATGCCGTCACAGCACTTCTCAACGGCCCCAGATGCACAAGCAGGCGACGGTGTCTCTGTCATCGATGAACCCGGCGCCTACCGCTGCTACCAAGGCTCACGTCCTGCGAGACTACCTGGCCAACAGCTACTCACTGCGCACCTGACCACATAGTCGATTTCCGTCGCACCGATGTCACGGCCGTGCAGGCGGATCACCGTCCGAAGCGCCGACCACACGGTCACGGCCATCCTTCTTGGCCCGGTACATCGCCTCGTCAGCCCGTCGAATTGGGATCACCAACTCTTCTCCTGATCGCACCTGCGCGACGCCTACGCTCACCGTTCCCGTGAGCAATACGCCGGCATAGTCGAAAACCGCGTCGGCAAAGGCTGTTCGCAACCGGTCGGCCACGGCGATGGCCTCCGCTTCGCCTGCTCCGACAAGGAGTGCGCAGAATTCCTCGCCGCCGATGCGCCCCAGCACATCCCCGGGACGCACATTGGCTCGTGCGATCGCGGCGAACTCCGACAACAGCAGATCCCCGGCGGCATGTCCGTAGCGGTCATTGACCGCTTTGAACTCATCGAGGTCCATCAGCACGATAGAGCACGGCCGCCGGCCACGCAGGCAGGAATGGGCCGCCTCTGCTGCCTGGTCCATGAACCCGGCCCGGTTCAAAACTCCTGTGAGACTGTCGATCACCGCCGCCTGCGCCAGCTGATTACCCAGGCGCTCCCGGCCGACGAGCAACAGACAGACGTTGATCGCGATGGCCGCGACGAACAGCAACACCAGCGGCGTCGCGGTTGCCGCGGTGTTCCTCATCAACTCGAAGGAGCCAGAGTTCTGCTGGGCGTTGACTGCCCGCCAGATCACCGGGACCACCGACACAATGCTCAACGCCGCCAAGACACGTCGCATGACCAGATGCTCGGAGCGCTCGGCACGTACGGCGTCGACGGTGATGAGGATCAGGTACGCGACGATGCCCACTGACGTGAGCTGCAATCGCACCACCATGTCGGTGGTGAACGGCGGGATGTAGAGACATGCCATCGTCACCGCCACCGGCCCGAACAAGCTGGCGCGCAAAAGGATCCGTCGACCCGCAAACACTCGCACTCCGGCCCAGATCAGACTCCACACGAGCACCAGGAAACCGTTGGCCAGGGCTTCTGCGAACATGTAGGGCAAGATCCCCTGGGTACTCAACAGACCGGCGCCGATACCGCCCGCGACGTTGGCGCAGCCCCACATCACCATGGCCGTGTCGCGCCGCCTGCCACAGCCGGCCCAGACCTCGAGGAAGCCGAACAGCAAGGCGGTGGTGGCGACGACCATCCACATGGTGCGGACGTCGGGGATCATGAAAGGTCAGCCTTGCCGTAGTCAACAAATCAGTCACTGACACTAGCGTCAGTACTAGGCTCGCGCACTTGTCACTGGCAAGGGACGTCAATAGGTGCGCTTAATACATTGCCCGCGACACACACTCGCCCGTCTCCAGCTGGAGACGGGCGAGTGTGTGTCGCGGTGATGATCTACAGGTACTGGCCCAGGTTGGACTCGGTGTCGATGGCCCGGCTGGCGCTCGAACTCTTGCCGGTGACCAGCGTGCGGATGTAGACGATCCGCTCGCCCTTCTTGCCCGAGATCCGTGCCCAGTCATCGGGGTTGGTGGTGTTGGGCAGATCCTCGTTCTCGGCGAACTCGTCGACGATCGAATCCAGCAGGTGCTGGATACGCAGACCACGCTGGCCGGTTTCGAGCACCGACTTGATGGCGTTTTTCTTCGCCCGGTCCACGACGTTCTGGATCATGGCGCCTGAGTTGAAGTCCTTGAAGTACATGACTTCCTTGTCACCGTTGGCGTAGGTGACCTCCAGGAACCGGTTGTCGTCGATCTCGGCGTACATCCGGTCGACGACCTTCTCGATCATCGTCTTGATGGTCAGCGCGCGATCACCGTCGAACTCACCCAGATCGTCGGCGTGCACCGGCAGGTCCTCGGTGAGGTACTTGCTGAAGATGTCCTGCGCCGACTCGGCGTCGGGCCGCTCGATCTTGATCTTGACGTCCAGGCGGCCGGGCCGCAGGATCGCGGGGTCGATCATGTCTTCGCGGTTGGAGGCGCCGATCACGATGACGTTCTCCAGCCCCTCGACGCCGTCGATCTCCGAGAGCAGCTGAGGCACGACAGTGGTCTCCACGTCCGAGCTGACTCCGGTGCCGCGGGTGCGGAAGATCGAGTCCATCTCGTCGAAGAACACGATCACCGGAGTGCCTTCGGACGCCTTCTCCCGAGCCCGCTGGAAGATCAGGCGGATGTGGCGCTCGGTCTCACCGACGAACTTGTTGAGCAGCTCCGGGCCCTTGATGTTGAGGAAGTAGGACTTGGCCTCGCGGGCGTCGTCGCCACGGACCTCGGCCATCTTCTTGGCCAGCGAGTTGGCCACCGCCTTGGCGATGAGCGTCTTACCGCAGCCGGGCGGCCCGTAGAGCAGCACACCTTTGGGCGGACGCAGCGCGTACTCGCGGTAGAGGTCCTTGTGCAGGAACGGCAGCTCCACCGCATCGCGGATCTGCTCGATCTGGCGGGTGAGGCCACCGATGTCGTGGTAACTGACGTCGGGCACCTCTTCGAGCACCAGGTCCTCGACCTCGGCCTTGGGAATGCGCTCGAAGGCGTAGCCGGCCTTGGTGTCCACCAGCAGGGAGTCACCGGGGCGCAGCTTGCGGGGTCGCCAGTCGTCCTCGGACTCGGCCTGCAGATCGGTGGGCAGGTCGGCGGCGGCCACCAGCGGTTCGGCCAGCCAGACGATCCGTTCTTCGTCGGCGTGCCCGACCACCAGTGCGCGGTGCCCGTCGGCGAGGATCTCACGCAGCGTGCTGATCTCGCCGACGGCCTCGTAGCTTCCGGCCTCGACGACGGTGAGGGCCTCGTTCAGCCGGACCGTCTGGCCCTGCTTGAGCGCCGAGACCTCGATGTTGGGAGAGCAGGTGAGGCGCATCTTGCGGCCCGAGGTGAAGACGTCGACGGTGTCATCCTCGTGGGTGCTGAGCAGCACTCCGTAGCCACTGGGCGGCTGGCCCAGCCGGTCGACCTCTTCGCGGAGAGCCAAAAGCTGCTGGCGCGCCTCCTTCAGAGTTTCCATCAGCTTGGCGTTGCGTGCCGCCAACGAGTCGATCCGGGCCTCGAGTTGATGCACATCGCGTGCACTGCGCGCTGCGCCCTGACTTCCGCTGGCGTCGAGCTGTTCACGCAGAATTGCCGCCTCGCGGCGCAAGGACTCCAGCTCTGCAGCATCTTCGCTGGAAAAGCCCTGCGGGTCTTCCCCCGAACGCTCTGATTCACTCATGCTGCGCTCCTCCCCCGCACCGAAAGTTGGTGCGGTAACAACTTCAAAGCTACCGGCGATTCAGACTTTGTGTGCGGTGTAGGAATTCGACACACCAGAGAGACTGTTAGCCTCTGCTCCAGAGGCCGGCCGATCGAAAGGACAGCCGTGAACCTGAAATCCCTCGCCACCGGTGTGGCAACCGCCGTCGGTGCGGTCGCCGTCGTCGGCGCCGCGGCGGCAGGTGTGACTTCCATTGCATCAGTGACCACGGTCACATCCCCGGCAATCCAGCCGGTGGTGTGGGACATACCGCTGCCGCAGACGCCCGCACCTGACCTGCAGGCCCCCCTGACCCAGACGCTGAACGCGCTGGCCACCGGTGGTTCGTTCAGTGGCGCCAAGTCGGCGTACATCGAAGGTGGAGTGGGCCGCATCGAGGCCATCACCGCTGACCGCGCCTTCTCGAACGCGCAGGCCAAGGGTCTGTTCCCGTTGACCTTCGGCGTGGCAGACATCGACGTCAACGGTCCGGTGGCCACGGCCAACGTGACCGCCACCGCCGCCAACGGCGTCAGCACCACCCGTCCGGTGACCTTCATCGCCGGTCCGAGCCCCTCCGGCTGGCTGGTCCAGAAGGGTTCGGCACTGTCGCTCCTGGCTTCGGCGGGCTGACGCTGATCCGACTCGCAGCACTGAACGCCGCCACGATCCTCGTGGCGGCGTTCGGGCTGTTGGGGTGCAGCAGCAGTGCTCCGCCCCCACCCTCGGCACCTCCGCCGCCGATCACGTCCACCACAACCGGACCGGCTGAGCTCCCCCAGCCCTCGGTGTTGATCGACGTGTTGACCCGCATCACCGATCCGGCCGTGCCCGGCGCCGAAAAACTCCCGTTGATCGAAAACGCCACCGCTGCCGACGCCGCTGCGGTGGACAGATTCACCACCGCGCTGGTGGACAATCAGCTGCCGCCGCTGGAGATTTCGGCACGCGACGTCGCGCCGGTGGACACCCGGGCCGGACTGGTGGTCGCACAGGTGAGCATCACCCCGGCGGATCCAACGGCCGAACCGTTCGTGTTCCCCATGGAGTTCAGCTTCGCCGAGAATCACTGGCAGCTGTCACGGCACACCGCCGACCTCCTGCTGGCCTATCAGGGGTGAGCTGATCATGTGGATCGGATGGCTGGAATTCGACATCCTGCTCGGCGATGTGCACTCGCTCAAGGAAAAGCGCTCGGTGGTGCGTCCCATCGTCGCTGAACTGCGTCGCAAGTTCAGCGTCTCGGCGGCCGAGACAGGTTCGAAAGATCTGCACCGGCGCACCGGCGTCGGCGTGGCTGCGGTGGCCGGTGAGCGCGCCCATGTGGTCGAGGTGCTCGATGCCGCCGAACGCCTGGTGGCGGCCCGCCCGGAGATCGAGCTGCTGTCGGTCCGCCGCGGCCTGTCACGTAGCGACGACTAGCCGATCGCTCGGGCAGAGGTGGGTTCAGGCCCAGGGGTCGCGTTGCACCACGGGCTCGGCGGTGAAATCCATCATCAGGTCGCCGAATCGGGGCCACAGCGGCAGCCCTGACCCATTGGGATCCCCTGAGCGGGCGAAGTTGACCACGTAGGCGCTGACGTCCTGCCCTACCCGCTCATCCCGGGAGGTGGTCTCGGCGGCGTACCTGACGGCTTCGGTGTGTAGGAAGAACGGCACGTCGGTGGCGTGCTGGGCGCCGGTCTCGTGGTCACCGGAGTCCGCCACGTAGGAGAACCGGTAGTAGAACGTCGGCGCCTGTCCAGAGAGCAGTCCTGCGACGTCGCGGGCACCGGCCACCATGAAACCGTCACGGCCGCCGAGGTCGGCGCTGGTGGCCCCGACCAGGACCGGCACCCGGTCCCAGGCGCCGCTGCGGTAGGCCGGCGCAGGGTCGACGACCGTCACGCCGTCGGCGAACGGACTGGCGAAGTCCTTTTCCCCACTGCCGAACAGTGCCCCCATGTCGAGGTCACCGCGGATCTGATCTGCACTCAGCGCCCGCAGCCGGATCAGGGCGGACGCGTCGTCGGCGGCGATGCCCTGCGATTCGGCGAACCGCACACCCACCTGTTCGACGTCGGCCAGCGTCGCACCGGGCAGCGTAGCGTCGCCACCGGACATGATCACCGCCCGGTCGACCAGACCCCGGGCACGCGGTGAGGTGAGCAGCGAGTGAATCGACATGCCGCCGGCGCTTTCGCCCATCACGGTGACGTTGGCCGGGTCACCGCCGAATGCCGCGATGTTGCGCTGCACCCACTGCAGCGCGGCGATCTGGTCCATGGTCCCGTAGTTGCCCAGCAGGTCGCCGTCTTCGTGTGCCGCGGTCAGCTGGGGATGCGCGAAAGTCCCGAACCGTCCCAGCCGGTAATTGATGCTGACGACCACCACGCCCCGGCGGGCCAGTTCGGCGCCGGAGTACACCGCCGGCGAGGCGCCGCCGTTGACGAACCCGCCGCCGTGGATCCACACCACCACGGGCAGGTTCTGCGGACCGTCGAGGGGTCGCCACACATTGAGATAGAGGCAGTCCTCGGCCGGGGTGGCCCCCAGCGGCGCGGCATCACTGGGAAACGGGCGCTGCATGCAGTCGTTGCCGTACTCGACCGCAGCCCTGACACCCGACCAGGCAGCGGCGGGTTGTGGTGCGCGCCAGCGGAACTCACCGACCGGCGGGGCGGCGAAGGGAATGCCCTTGAAGCTCTGCACACTGTCGTCGACGACGCCACGAAGCGCACCCGTCTCGACGGTGATCACCGGCTGTGCACCGGCCTGCGGTGGTGACACGAACGAAAACACCATCGCCGCAGCAAGTCCGAGGCCCGCGCGCACTCTCCTGATCACGGTTGTTCCTGTTCTGAGCCGGGACGCTTGGCCATCGGAGCGCATGCCCGCGATTCAGACCTGCTGCTTGCGCCGCTTCAGCGGGGTCGGGGTGATGGTGTCGGGCGCCAGGCGTCGGGCCGAGATCAGAAAGGCGGTGTGCCCCCGCATGTTGTGCTGGGGCCGCACCGCCAGGCCGACGACGTTCCAACCGCGCTGCATGGTTTCCCAGGACCGCGGTTCTGTCCAACACTGCTGCTCGCGCAGGGCTTCCACGGTCTTGGACAGCTGGGTCACCGTGGCCACGTAGATCATCAGAACCCCACCGGGAACCAATGCCGCCGACACTGCGGGGAGCACTTCCCATGGTGCGAGCATGTCGAGTACCGCACGGTCCACCTGCGGGCCGCTGTACTCGGCGAGATCACCGATCACCAGATCCCAGCTGGCCGGGCGCTCACCGAAGAAGGTCTCCACATTGCGGATGGCGTGCACGGCGTGATCGTCACGCACCTCGTAGGAGATGACCTTGCCGGTCGGACCGACGGCACGCAGCAACGAACAGGTCAGCGCACCGGAGCCGGCACCGGCTTCCAACACGGTGGCTCCGGGGAAGATGTCACCCTCGTGGACGATCTGGGCGGCGTCCTTCGGATAGATCACCTGGGCCCCGCGCGGCATCGACAGCACGTAGTCGATGAGCAGCGGACGCAACACCAGGAACTGGTCACCGTTGGTGGACTTCACCACGCTGCCCTCGGGGACGCCGATCACCGAGTCGTGCGGGATGGCGCCGCGGTGGGTGTGGAACTCCGCGCCAGGGGCCAGCACCATGGTGTAGTGCCTGCCCTTGGCGTCGGTGAGCTGCACCCGGTCACCCACAGTGAACGGTCCGGTTAGCGACACAGCTGAAGCCCTCTCAGATTTGTCCGAGCCCATGCATAAGCTGCCAAGTATGGCCGACGACGAGACTATTACCGAACGGGTTCCCTCCCGCCCGGCACTCTCGCCGTCCCGCGCTGCCGATTTCAAGCAGTGCCCCCTGCTGTACCGGTTCCGGGCCATCGACCGGCTGCCGGAGCCGCCGTCGGCGGCACAGCTGCGCGGATCGCTGGTGCATGCGGCGCTGGAACAGCTGTACGGACTGCCCGCGGCGCAGCGCGGGCAGGACACCGCCTTGGCGCTGGTCGCGCCCGCCTGGGAGCAGGTGGTGGCCGAGGATCCGGCGGTTGCCGATCTGATGCCCGCCGTCGAGCGTGAGCAGTTGCTCACGGAGGCGGCCACGCTGCTGTCGGGGTACTACCGGCTGGAGGATCCCACCCGGTTCGACCCACACAGCTGTGAACAGCGGGTGGAAGTGGAGCTCGCCGACGGCACGCTGCTGCGTGGCTTCATCGACCGAATCGACGTCGCGGCCACAGGTGAGGTGCGGGTGGTCGACTACAAGACCGGCAAGGCGCCACCGGAGGCCCGCGCGCTTGCGGAGTTCAAAGCCATGTTCCAGATGAAGTTCTACGCCGTCGCGCTGCTGCGGTCCCGCGGCATCGCCCCGGCGCGGCTTCGCCTGATCTATCTGGCCGACGGCCAGGTGCTGGACTATGCGCCGGAACTCGCGGAGTTGGAACGCTTCGAGAAAACGCTGATCGCCATCTGGCAGGCTATTCGATCTGCCGGTGCCACAGGCGATTTCAGGCCCAATCGGACCTGGCTCTGTACGTGGTGTGCACATCAGAGCCTGTGCCCCGAGTTCGGCGGCACCCCACCGCCGTATCCGGGGTGGCCGCAACATAAGGCAGACTCGGCCGCGTGAGCTCCTGTTACTACCGGCGACGGCCCGACGGGGTGTTCGAGTCGACGGACCTGACCCGCAGCAACTGGACACCGGAGATCCAGCACGGTTCGCCTCCGCTGGCACTGCTCACCAAGGCGGTCGAAGAGCAGCTCGCAGACACCCCCATGCGGATCGGCCGGCTGAGCCTGGACATCCTGGGTGCCGTTCCCGTGGAACCGATGCAGGTCCGGACGTGGGTGGACCGGCCGGGACGACGGATCTCGCTGCTGGCGGCCGAGATGACGCCGGTGGGTCAGCAGCGGCCGGTTGCCCGGGTGACAGCGTGGGCCCTGGCGGTCAGCGACACCGCCGATGCGGCCACCGAACGCCATCCTCCGCTGGTCGAGGGCGCCACCATCGCGCTACCCGACGGGTGGTGGAATGCCGAGGGTTATCTGGAATCCGTGGATTTCCGCCGCCAACAGGATGATTGCGGCTCCCGGGTGTTCTGGTTGACACCCAAGGTGGCCCTCGTCGACGACGAACCCACCACCGCACTGCAGCGGCTGACCATGGTGGTGGACTCGGCCAACGGCGTGGGCTCGGTGCTGGATCCCCAGGAGTACATGTTCATGAACACCGACACCGTCCTGCATCTGCACCGACTGCCCACCGGTGCGGACTTCGCGCTGCGGGCGCGTGGTTCCATCGGGTCGGACGGCATCGGTGTCACCACCGCCGAGGTGTACGACCGCGCCGGATTTGTCGGCACGTCGGCGCAGACGCTGCTGGTACAGCGCCGGTGAGCCTGCCGGTCGAGCAGTTCGACCTGGTGTGGGCGGTGCACCGTGAGGCCGACGGCAGCTGGCGCTCGGATTCTCCGAGGGGGGCACATCGACTGGTGGTGGTCGGCGGCGCTGGATCACGCCCGAGGACGCTCCTCACGCCGAGGTGACGTGGCCGTGGGATACACCGAAAGCATTGGCGCACAACGCTTCCTGGGTCAATGCCGAACTCACGAAGAACTGGGTCAGCTGCGGTTGCTGCGTGCGGCGCGCTGACCGCCACCTCACCACGGGGCCGACGTCGCCGCCCGCCACACCCATTCGGCGAGCGTGCTGCAGTACTCGGCGTCGACGACCTCGCCGGTCAACAGCACACGCATGTTCAGCGGCGCGAACAGTAACTCCAGGGCCATCCGGTGGTCCACGCCGTCGGTGACCTCACCACGTTGGTGGGCGCGTTCGAAGATCTGGAGCAGCGCGTGCGCCCCGAACGCCCACGCATCGCGCCGGATCGCGATGCGCGGATAGTCGTCGTTGGTGATGACATTGGCGCGTAGCAGCCCGCGTCCGTGCGCGGTGGACAGGAACGCCGCCATGTCGGTGGCCAGTTCGACGAGATCGTCGCGCAGCGCTCCGGTATCCGGGATGTTGATGACGCGGCTGGGCACATGGAGCAGGGCCTCGAGAACAACACTCTCTTCGTCATCCCAATGTCGCCAGATCGCTTGTTGGTCGACACCGTGCTTTGCCAGGGCAGTGACGGTGAAGCGATCGACGCCCCAACGGCTCAGCTCGGCGTACGCCGCCGCCAGGATCCGTTTCCGCTCGTCGTCGTCGTCAGTGTCGTCCGTTGGCATCGCAACCCCCATGTCCGTGTCGCCGAACGTCGCGAGGTTCGCCAGCATAACTGAGCATGCATACAACCGTGCCCGCTATCAGCTGCGGCTACCTCAGCGGTGTCATCTCCTCCAGCATGGTCGGCACCAGCTCACTGACCGTCGGATGGATGTGCACCGTGTGCGTCAGCGTGGTGTACGGGGCTTTGGCGGCCATGGTGTCGAGGATGCTGTGGATCACCTCGTCGCCGCCGACGCCCAGGATGGCCGCTCCCAGAATCTCACCCGAGTCGGCATCCACGAATACCTTCATGAATCCCTGCGTTTCGCCCTTTTCCACCGCACGACCCACACGGGTCATGGGGCGCTTGCCCACCAACACTTTTCGCCCGGACTCGCGCACCTGAGCCTCCGACATCCCCGCCCGGCCCAGCGGCGGATCGATGTAGAGCGCGTAGGTGGGGATTCGGTCGCTGACCCGGCGCGGTTCGCCGTCGAGCAGATTGGCCGCGACGATCTCGAAATCGTTGTACGAGGTGTGGGTGAACGCGCCCTTGCCGTTGCAGTCCCCCATCGCCCAGATGTGCTCGACGCTGGTGCGCAGTTGGTCGTCGGTCACGACGTAACCGCGATGGTCGGTCTGCACGCCGGCCGCCTCGAGACCCAGGTCGTCGGTGTTGGGTGCACGCCCCACGGCCACCAGCAGATGTGTTCCGGTGACCACCGGCCCGCCCTCGCGGGTGTGCACGGCAACACCCGAACCGTCCCGCGCCACCCGGATATCGTCGGAGCCCAGATGGATTGTGATGCCGTCGTTCTCGAGGATGTCTTTGATGGCTGCACAGACGTCGTCGTCCTCCCGCGACGCCAGCCGGGACCCACGCTCCACAACGGTGACCTGCGCACCGAAGCGGCGGTACATCTGCGCGAACTCCAGTCCGATGTAGCTGCCGCCGATGATCACCAGATGCTCGGGCACGGTATCGAGTTCCAGCACACCGACATTGGTCAGGTACTCGACATCGCCCAGACCGGGAATGTCGGGCACCACCGCACGGCCACCGACGTTGAGGAAGATCGAGTCACCGGTGATGGTCTGGCCGTCCACATCGAGAGTGTGCGGATCGGTGAAACGGGCGTGGCCTCGGATCAGCGTGCAGTTGTCCATGCCCTCGAGCCAGTCCTCGACGCCGGTGCGGTCCTTGGCGACGATGCCGTCCTTGCGGGCCTTGACCTTGGTCATGTCGACGGTGATCTCACCGGTGGTGATGCCGTAGTCAGCACCGCGGCGGGCTACGTGGGCAGCATGTGCGCTGGCCACCAGAGTCTTGGTGGGGATGCAGCCGTAGTTCACGCAGGTACCGCCGACGAGCTTGCGCTCGATCACCGCGACGGACCGGCCCGCCGCGGTGAGCCGGCCGGCCAGCGGCGGCCCGGCCTGACCCGCGCCGATCACGATGGCGTCGTAATGTGTTGTCACAGCACTGAAGCCAGTGCCACGACGGCGAAGCCGCCTACGACTGCCACGATGTCCTCGCTGACCGCTGCGGGCAGGTCCTTGCCCGCCTTGGCCGCCAACCACCCGCGGACCTCGGCGCCGCCGAGAGTACCGAGGACAGCACCGACCACACCCGCACCCAGGCAGGCCCAGGGATGACCCCACGCCGTGCCGATCACCGCGCCTGCGAAGCCACCGCTGATCAGCCGGGCGGCGAACTGCGCAGGCACCTTGCGACTGGGCGTCTTCGGCAGTTGGTCGGTGATCAGCTCACCGAGCAGCAGCACGGTGAACACTGCGAGGGTGATCGGGTGGGCCACCCACTGCGCCCACGTGCCGTCAAGGTTGATCCAGCCGAAAAACCCGCCCCACGCCACCACCGCCGGCGGGGTGAGAGCCCGCAGACCGGCGATGACGCCGATCAGCAGGGCGAGCAGAATCACGAGAACTTGTGTCATGGAACCCTCCCGACCGGGTGATGCAACATTCGGACGCTAACACGCGCCATGAGTACGCACGGCCTGAAAAGCCAGCCTGCGGAAACTGCCACCGGTCGGGATCGATCAGAAGCGACAGAACCTGATGTCGGAGGCCAGAATTGCCTTGGCCCCGATCGCGGCGATCTCGTCCATGATGGCGTTCACGTCACGGCGGGGCACCAGTGCACGCACCGCCGCCCACTCAGGGTCGGCCAACGGCGCGATGGTCGGCGACTCGAGGCCGGGTGTCACCGCGGTGGCCTTGTCCAACACCGCGCGCGGGCAGTCATAGTCCAACATCAGGTACTGCTGGCCGAACACCACACCCTGCACTCGGGCGGCCAACTGATCACGCGCACGGTCGGAGACGGGGGCGGCACGTTCGATGAGCACGGCCTCGGAATCGCACAGCGGCTCACCGAAGGCAACCAGACCGTGCTGGCGCAAGGTGCGCCCCGAACCCACCACATCGGCGATGGCGTCGGCCACACCCAACTGGATGGAGATCTCCACCGCGCCGTCGAGGCGGATGACCGTAGCCTCGATTCCCTTGTCGGCGAGGTCTTTCCGAACCAGGTTGGGGTACGCGGTGGCGATTCGCCTCCCGGCCAGGTCGGCGTGGGTCCACGGGGTACCCGCCGGCGCCGCGTAGCGGAAGGTCGACGACCCGAAGCCCAGCGCCAGCCGTTCCTGCACCGGAGCATCGGATTCCAGCGCCAGATCGCGGCCGGTGATGCCGAAGTCCAGCTGCCCCGAGCCCACGTAGATGGCGATGTCTTTGGGGCGCAGGAAGAAGAACTCGACGTTGTTCACCGGGTCGATCACGGTCAGGTCCTTGGGATCGGTGCGCCGACGGTAGCCGGCCTCCGACAGGATCTCGGCGGCCGACTCACTGAGTGCGCCCTTGTTGGGCACCGCGACCCGCAGCATGGCGCTCACAGCTTGCCGTACACGTCGTCGAGGGACAGGCCGCGCTTGATCATCAGCACCTGGGCCCAGTAGAACAACTGGCTGACCTCTTCGGCCAGCGCATCATCGGACTCGTGCTCGGCGGCCAGCCACACTTCGCCGGCCTCTTCGAGGATCTTCTTGCCGATGGTGTGTACACCCGCGTCCAGCGCTGCGACAGTGCCGCTGCCCTCCGGCCGGGTGCGTGCGCGTTCACCGAGTTCGGCGAACAATTCCTCGAAGGTCTTCACGGGCTGCGATTCTTTCATGCGGGCACAGCCCCGGGAAAACGACTATCAGGTGTTCGCCGGTTTCTCGGTCTTGAGGATCTGGCCGTGCATGTCCTCCAGCGACACGCCCTTGGTCTCCATGACCCACTTCCAGACGAAGACACCGGAGAGCACCGCACACAGTCCGTAGAAGCCGTAGGCCAAGCCGAGGTGGTCACGCAGCCCCGGGAAGGTGACGGTGATCAGCCAGTTGGCCGCCCACTGGCCAGCGGCGGCCAGTCCCAGAGCGGCGGCTCGGATGCGGTTGGGGAACATCTCGCCGAGCAGCACCCACACCACCGGGCCCCACGACATACCGAAGGCCACGACGAACAGGTTGGCGGCGATCAGCGCGATGACCCCGGAGGCGCCGGGCAGGCTCGGATTCCCGTCGGGACCCACCGTAGCGTTGGCGAAGATGACCGCCATGGTGATCAGTGTGACCGCCATCCCGGATGACCCGATGAGAAGCAGTGGTTTACGGCCGATCTTGTCGATCAAGGCAATGGCGATCAGGGTGGTCAAGACGTTGATCACCGAGGTGATCACCGTGTAGATCGCGGACTCGTCGGCGCTGAAACCGACCGCCTGCCACAGCACGTTGGAGTAGTAGAAGATCACGTTGATGCCGACGAACTGCTGGAAGATCGACAACCCCAGGCCCACCCAGACGATGCCGTAGAGCCCGCCGGTGGGTTTGCGCATGTCCTTCCAGGACGGCTTGTCCTCGCGCTCCAGCGTTTCCTGGATGCGGTGGATGGTGATCTCCAGGTTCTTCTGCCCCAGCAGCGTGCTGAGCACCCTGCGGGCTTCCGGGATCTTGTGGCTGGCAACGAGGTAGCGCGGCGACTCGGGGATGGTGAACGCCAGTGTGCCGTAGACCAACGCGGGCACCGCCATCACCAGGAACATCCAGCGCCAGGCGTCGAGCCCGAACCACAACGGTTCGTTGGCGCCGCCCGCGGTCCACTGCAGCAGCCAGTTGACCGCGAAGGACAAGAAGATGCCGGACACGATGGCCAGCTGTTGCAGCGAGCCCAGCCGGCCGCGGATGGACGGCGGAGACGTCTCGGCGATGTAGGCGGGTGCGATCACCGACGCGACGCCGACACCGATGCCACCCACGATCCGGAACAGCACGACAGTCCAGACCTCGTGGGCGAAGCCGGTGCCGAACGCACTGATCAGGAAGAGCACCGCGGCAATCTTCATCACCGATATACGGCCGATCTTGTCGGCGAGCCGGCCGGCGGTCATGGCGCCGAGCGCCGCGCCGAGCAGCGCCGAGGCGACGGCGAAACCGAGCTCGGCATTGCCGATGCCGAAGTCTTCCTGGATGGAGTCCACCGCACCGTTGATCACGGCGCTGTCGTAGCCGAACAGAAGCCCGCCCAGGGCGGCGACGGATGCTATTCGAACGGCGGTCTTACCGGAAGAGAAGTCTTCGTCGGTGATGGCCGACGGTGTGTTGTCGACGGGACCACCCTGACCAGCCATGAGCCAACCTTCTTTCCGCAGCGCTGCGAAGGAGTCTTACCCACACTGTGGCACAGTCACACCGCGGAATCAGTCACACCACGGAACGGGCCATATCCGGCCCTCTGGTCAGCTCAGTCCGGCGTGGATGGCCCGCAGGTCGTCGACGCCGACATCCTTCAGCGAACCGATGTGCCGTCGGCGCGGGCTCACGGGAACCTCGACGTCGTTGGGCACCACCAGTACGGGACAACCCGCGGTCTCGGCCGACAGCGTTCCGGTCACGGAGTCCTCGACTGCCAGGCACTGGCCGGGATCGAATCCGAGCAATTCGGCCGCCCGCATGTAGATATCAGGGGCAGGCTTGCCGTGTGGCACTTCGTCACCGCACACCGTGACCGTAAAGTACTGGCGGCCAATGCTGTTGAGCGCCTGCTCGGCCAGATCGCGGCGGGTGTTGGTCACCAGCGCCATCGGCACCCCGTCCGACAGCAGCGCTTCCAGCAGTTCGTGGGCGCCGTCCTGCCAGGGCAGTCCGGCGGCGAACAACTCGCCGGTCTTGACGTGCAGCCAGTCGATCGATTCGAGCATGGCCGCTCGATCGTGTTCCAGCCCGAGGTCGTCGTACACGATCCGCATCACACCCTCGGCGGACCCTCCGACGGTCGATTCACGAACCTCCGGTGTGAGGACTCCGCCCATCTTCTCGTACAGCGCGTGCATCGAGACGTCCCACAGCTTTTCGGAGTCGACCAGTGTGCCATCCATATCCCACAGCACCGCGCGCATGACGCCGATTGTCGCACCGGTGGCGGACCGCCCGGAAATCGGCTCGACCGCGCGGCGGCCGCCTCCGGACGTAGGTTTTCTTCATGCAAGCGCGCACAGTATGGTCTGCCGAGCTGCGTCGGATGAAGCCGTCCGAACGACAGAGCTTTCTTCTCGAACACTCGGGATTGCCTGGGCCACGCGCCAATACAGAACTGGCCTTGGCCTTCGCCGACGTTGCGGATCGAGCTGAAATCGATGAGATGCTCGGTACCGGGGACGAATACCTTGCTCTGTGTGCAGCAGTTGCACTCGGGCGCCGCGCCGCTGACAAAGTTGTGAACGTCACACTGCGAGAACTGGCGGCGGACTCGCGTTGGCGCGTGCGAGAAGGCGTCGCGATGGGTCTGCAGCTTCTCGGCGACACCGATCCCGATGAACTCGACCGCATCGTGCGTCAGTGGGCCCGCGATCCCGACCCACTGGTGGAACGAGCCGCCGCGGCGGCGATCTGCGAGCCCCGGCTGCTGCGTGCAACCAGCCGCGCCGCCACCGCCATCTGGGTTTGTCGCCACACCACAGCCGCGCTGGCACGACGTTCACCCGAGTCCAGGCGGGACCCTTCCGTACGCGCCCTGCGACAGACGCTCGGCTACTGCTGGAGCGTGGCCGTCGCCGCGAATCCAGAGCCCGGCCTGGCCGCGTTTCGCGCCCTGGACGACTCCGATCCCGACGTGGCGTGGATCATCGCCGAGAACCTGCGAAAGAAGCGGTTGACCCGCCTGTTGTGAGCGCCGCGACCGCTCAGTCCTCCGGGTTGTAGCCCAGGTTCGGAGCCAGCCAGCGCTCCGCCTCCTGCAACGTCCAGCCCTTGCGCTTTGCGTAGTCGGCCACCTGGTCCTGGGCCAGTCGGCCCACCACGAAGTACTGCGACTGCGGGTGCGAGAAGTACCAGCCGCTCACCGCGGCTCCTGGCCACATCGCCATCGACTCGGTGAGCTCGATGCCGGTGCGTGCGGTGACGTCCATCAACTCGAACAACGTCGTCTTCTCGGTGTGCTCCGGGCAGGACGGGTAACCGGGGGCAGGCCGGATGCCGACGTACTTCTCGGCGATCAGCGCGTCGTTGTCCAGGTGCTCGTCGGGCTGATAACCCCAGAACTCGGTGCGCACCCGCTGATGCATCCGTTCGGCGAACGCCTCGGCCAGCCGATCGGCCAGCGACTCCAGCAGGATGGCGCTGTAGTCGTCGTGATCGGCCTTGAACTCGGCGATCTTGTCCGCACTGCCCAGGCCCGCTGTCACCGCGAAGGCCCCCACGTAGTCGGCGATGCCGGTGTCCTTGGGGGCGATGAAATCACCCTGCGAGCGGTTCGGGATGCCATCGCGGTGTTCACCCTGCTGGCGCAGGTTGTACAAGGTGGTTCGCACCTCGGTCCGGGTGTCGTCGGTGTAGACCTCGATGTCGTCTCCCACGGCGTTCGCCGGGAAGAACCCGATGACCCCGCTGGCAGTCAGCCACTTCTCCTTGATCAGCGTGTCGAGCATCTCCTGGGCATCGTCGTACAACTTGCGGGCGGCCTCGCCCGAGGCCGGGTTGTTGAGGATGTCGGGGAAGCGGCCCTTCATCTCCCAGGCGTTGAAGAACGGTTGCCAGTCGATGTATTCGCGCAGTTCGGCGATGTCGTAGTCGAGAAACTCGCGCACCCCGACACCCTGGGCGGGCACGGGCGGCGTGTAGCCGTTCCACTCGATCGGCGTCCGGTTGGCGCGCGCCTTCTCCAGCGTCAGCATCGGCCGCTCGTTCTTCTGGGCGTGCCGTTCGCGCAGAGCGGCGTAGTCCTTCTCGGTGGCCTCCAAGAGCGCCGGCCGTTGCTTGTCGTCGAGCAGCGCCGCAGCCACCGGCACCGAGCGCGACGCGTCCTTGACCCACACCACCGGGCCGCTGCGGCGCGGGGACACCTTTACGGCCGTGTGGGCCCGCGAGGTGGTGGCGCCGCCGATCAGAAGCGGGATCTGCAGCCCCTCACGTTCCATCTCGACGGCGAAGTTGACCATCTCGTCCAGCGACGGGGTGATCAGGCCGGACAACCCGATGATGTCGGCGTTGTGTTCTTTCGCCGCCTCCAGGATCTTGCTCGCGGGCACCATCACACCGAGGTCGATCACCTCGTAGTTGTTGCACTGCAGGACAACTCCGACGATGTTCTTGCCGATGTCGTGGACGTCGCCCTTGACGGTGGCCATGACGATGGTGCCGTTGGTGTCCTTGCTCTTGGTGGCGGACTGCTCCTTTTCCGCTTCGATGAACGGCAGCAGGTAGGCCACGGCCTTTTTCATCACGCGAGCGGACTTCACCACCTGGGGCAGGAACATCTTGCCCGCGCCGAAGAGGTCGCCGACGACGTTCATACCGTCCATCAGCGGGCCTTCGATGACCTCGATGGGGCGCCCCCCTGCGTTGGCGATCTCGGCCCGCAGTTCCTCGGTGTCGGCGTCGACGTGGGCGTCGATGCCCTTGACCAGGGCGTGGGTGATCCGTTCCCGGACCGGCAGGCTGCGCCACTCGGCCGCTTTGGGGTCCTCGGATTTGTCCTTGCTGTTGAACCGCTCCGCGATCTCCAGCAACCGTTCCGCCGCGTCCTCGCGGCGGTTCAGGACGACATCTTCGATGCGGTCCCGCAGCTCGGGGTCGATGGAGTCGTACGGCACCAGCGCTCCGGCGTTGACAATGCCCATGTCCAGGCCCGCCTTGATGGCATGGAACAGGAACACCGCGTGGATGGCCTCGCGGACGGGGTTGTTGCCCCGGAACGAGAACGACACGTTCGAGATGCCGCCGGAGATGTGCACTCCGGGCAGGTTCTCCTTGATCCAGGCGCAGGCCTCGATGAAGTCGATGCCGTAGGTGGCGTGCTCCTCGATACCGGTGGCCAGCGCAAAGCAGTTCGGGTCGAAGATGATGTCCTCGGCCGGGAAGCCGACCTGTTCTGTGAGGATTCGATAGGCGCGCCCGCAGATCTCCTTGCGGCGCTCCAGGTTGTCGGCCTGGCCCCGCTCGTCGAAGGCCATCACGACGACGGCCGCGCCGTACTTGCGGCACAGCTGCGCCTCGCGGATGAACTTCTCCTCGCCCTCCTTCATGGAGATCGAGTTGACGATCGGCTTGCCCTGGACGTTCTTCAGGCCCGCTTCGATGACCTCCCACTTGGAGGAGTCGATCATCACCGGCACGCGGCTGATGTCCGGCTCGGCGGCGATCAGCTTGGTGAACCGGTCCATCGCGGCGACGCCGTCGATCATGCCTTCGTCCATGTTGATGTCGATGACCTGCGCGCCGACCTCGACCTGCTGCAGCGCCACCGACAGCGCGGTGTCGTAGTCCTGCGCCTTGATCAGGTTGCGGAACCGGGCGGAGCCGGTGATGTTGGTGCGTTCACCGATGTTCACGAACAGCGAGTCGTCGTTGATGTTGAGCGGCTCCAGACCGGAGAGCCGCGTGGCCACCTCGATCTGTGGCAGCTCGCGCGGCTTCTTGCCGTCGACCACCTTGGCGATCTCGGCGATGTGAGGTGGCGCCGTTCCGCAGCACCCTCCGACGAGGTTGACCAGCCCGGCTTCGGCGAACTCGGCGATGTAGCCGGCCTGCGCTTCCGGGGATTCGTCGTACTCGCCGAAGGCGTTCGGCAGGCCGGCGTTCGGGTAGCAGCTGACGAAGGTGTCGGCGATCCGCGCCACCTCGGCGATGTAGGGCCTCATCTCCGGGGCGCCCAGGGCGCAGTTGAGGCCGACGGCCAGCGGCTTGGCATGCCGGATGGCGTTCCAGAACGCCTCGGTGACCTGACCGGACAGCGTCCGCCCTGACGCGTCGGTGATGGTGCCCGAGATGATCACCGGCCAGCGACGTCCACGCTCCTCGAACAGCGTCTCGATGGCGAACACCGCGGCCTTGGCGTTCAGCGAATCGAAGATGGTCTCGACGATGATCAGGTCTGCCCCGCCGTCGACGAGGCCGTTGGCAGCTTCGAGGTAGGCGGCGACCAGCTGGTCATAGGAGACGTTGCGGGCTCCCGGATCATTGACGTCCGGCGAGATCGACGCGGTGCGCGTCGTCGGCCCGATGGCACCCGCGACGTAGCGGGGTTTCTCCGGGGTGCTGAACTGGTCGGCGGCCTTTCGTGCCAGGGCGGCGCCGGCGTAGTTCAGCTCGTAGGCCAGCTCGGCCATCTCGTAATCGGCAAGCGAGATGGCGTTGGCGTTGAAGGTGTTGGTCTCCAGGATGTCGGCACCCGCTTCGAGGTACTCGCGGTGGATCCCTTCGATGATCTGCGGCTGTGTCAGGGTGAGCAGGTCGTTGTTGCCCTGGAGCGCGGTGGGCCACTCGGTGAACCGATCACCGCGGTAGCCCTCCTCGTCGGGACGATCACGCTGGATCGCGGTGCCCATCGCGCCGTCGATCACCATGATCCGTTGTCCGAGGGCCGCCGTCAGTTCGTCGGTGCAGTCGGGGCGGATGTTGGGCGCAAAAGTGCCCGGGTGAACGGCAGTCACGTGCACTCCTTCCTTGGCGGAAGGCGTCCTTGACTCTGCCGAGCGTGGCGGATACCGGGGAGAACCCAGCCCCCGGAAGCCGTTGCAACGCCTCTCGACGGTGAAAAGTCTACGTCGTCATCCGATCGACGTCTGGACGCCATCTGCGGACGTCGCTTCACCGGGGTTTAACCAGATTGCCGCTTACCGTATTTCGCCCCCGAGCGGTGCTGCGTCGCCATGCCTAGTGGCACTGCAGCGCGGCGCAGGCCTTACGCTGGATGGGTGGCACCCCCGGATCCGCGCAGCATCGATCTGCCCAAGCTGCACAACACCATCGTTGTCGCGGCGTTCGAGGGCTGGAATGACGCCGGCGACGCCGCCAGCGATGCGCTGGAGCACCTGGACGCCATCTGGGAAGCGGAGACCATTGTCGAGATCGACGACGAGTCGTACTACGACTACCAGGTGAATCGGCCGGTCATCCGGCAGATCGACGGTGTCACCCGGGAACTGGCATGGCCGTCCATGCGCATTTCACACTGCCGCCCTCCTGGCAGCGACCGCGACATCGTGCTGATGCACGGGGTCGAGCCCAACATGCGGTGGCGGACGTTCTGCGCCGAACTGCTGGCCATCGCCGACAAGCTCAACGTCGACACCGTTGTCATCCTGGGCGCGTTGCTGGCCGACACCCCCCACACCCGTCCGGTCCCGGTGTCCGGCGCTGCCTACTCCCCCGAGTCAGCGAAGTTCTTCGGCCTCGAGGAGACCCGGTACGAGGGGCCGACCGGGATCGCCGGTGTCTTCCAGGACGCCTGCGTGACGGCGGGTATCCCGGCGGTGACATTCTGGGCCGCGGTGCCGCATTACGTGTCGCAGCCCCCAACCCCAAGGCCACCGTGGCGTTGCTGCGCCGCGTCGAGGACGTCCTCGACATCGAGGTGCCGCTGGCGGATCTGCCGACGCAGGCCGAGGAGTGGGAAGAGGCGGTCACCGAGATGACCGCCGAGGACGAGGAAATCGCCGAGTACGTCGCCTCGCTCGAGCAGCGCGGTGACGCCGAAGTGGACATGAACGAAGTCATCGGCAAGATCGACGGCGACGCGCTGGCAGCGGAGTTCGAGCGGTACCTGCGCCGACGCGGACCGGGATTTCGGGGCTAGGTTCGCCGGCGCCCCGCCGGTTCATGTCACCTTCTCTGGTTTGGGCGCCTGCCAGGTGCCGTTCAGCGCATCGGGCTTGGGCCAGTACAGCCGCAGGGCGAGCCGGAACGGACCCTCCGGAGCGGGCAACCAGTTGGATTCCTGTGCCGCCCCAGGCGAATCGTGCTGCACGAACAGGGTGTAACCCCCGTCAGGGCCGGCGACAAGGCTGGGCAGCATCTCCGAGTTGATCAGGTAGCGGTTGATCGGGTTGTCCACCAGCAGGCTTTGCGGCAGCTCGTACATGGTCAGTGACCAGAACGCGTTGACCGGCGGCAGCTGGCCGGCCGCGAAGCGGTAGGTGTAGCGGTTGGCTCCGGTCAACGGAGCACCGGTGGCGTCGACATCGGTGACCGGGTAGATCGCCTCGTCCTTGGAGTTGCCGTAGATGCCCAGGACGTCGCCGGCCATCCGGTACAGGTAGTTGTCCCCGATCTCTTCGGGGCTGCCGAACAAGTCCGCGGAGCTGACCTTGCCGGTACCGAGTTGCTCCTTCTGGAAGGTCTGCAGCTCGGTCCAGGCGTCGGCCATGCCGCCCTCGATTTCCGCGCGCAGTTCCGGGGTCAGCGCGTCGGCCTGGTAGTCACCGTCGGGTCCGATGCCGAGGGTGGCGAACCGGGTAAGGAGATCCTGCTCACCGTCTCGACCCGGAGCGAAGCGCATCGCGAAGTTCATGATCTCGAAGAATTGCGGTGAGGTCTTCTGCTGCTCGGGGCTCAGCGGTGGCACGAAGTCGATGGGCGGTGCCGGGGCGGGAGCCGGCTGATCCAGGTAGGCCGACAGTGGTTCGGCGGTGTAGCCGGCCTGGATCTTTTCCACTTCGGCCAGATCAGAGGGTCCGAACAGCTGGGTGCGGTAGATGACGGAGGTGAGGTCGGTGTCGGAGCGGATCACCTCGTTGATGCCTTCGGGGGTGTCGCCCTGCCAGTTCGGCCCTGTCAGAAGGTATTTGCCACCGCCGTTGCCGGTGGTGCGGCTGCCGACGTAGGCGATGTTGGAGGTGTAGCCATCGATGAACTGCAGCGAGTAGTAGCGGTCCTGGGCAACCGGGGGCACCGTCAGCACCAGGGGTTCGGTGCGCAGATCCGCGCCGAGCATGGAGTACGGGGTGTCGGAGTTGGGCGTCTGGACCGCCTTGTCCTCCGGGGTGAACAGCCGCGCCGTGCTGTGGACCTGATTCCACCCGCCCCTGTAGTCGGGGTCCTGCTCGTCGACGAAATAGGAGTACATCACGCGGTAGTTGTCGACGATCGGAAAGCCATAGATGTAGGCCTCTTTGGCGATGGCGCGGGCGTCCGCCGGCACCGGGGACGCGACCGGGCCCGGCGGCTCGGGGCTGGAGCTGGACTCGGTGGTGACGCTGTTGTCGGTTGCGCACCCGACGAGCAGGACCAGCAGCGCGAGGAGGGCCAGCGGCTTGTGCATGACTTCACCCTAGGAGGGCGAGCACGCGTTCTTGCCCGCCGTCACCGGCGTGTCGCCGTGCAGAAACCCGCTCGGCCGGTCAGAGCCTGACGCCCAGCAGGGCGTCGACGGCGGCGGCGACAAGCGCCGGGGCGTCCGAGTCGTGTCCGCCGTAGGACAGCGCATCGGTGGCCCAGCCATCAAGGGCGGCAAGTGCTTTCGGAGTGTCAAGATCGTCGGCAAGGTAACGGCGCACCCGGGCCAGCAGATCGGTGGCGGCCGGGCCCGCCGCCAGAGCAGTGGCCTCACGCCAGCGAGCCAGTCGAGCCTGAGCCTCGCCGAGCACCTCGGGGCTCCAGAAGCGGTCCTCGCGGTAGTGGCCGGCGAAGAGCCCCAACCGGATGGCGCCAGAATCCACGCCCTCGGCGCGCAGCTGCGACACCAGCACCAGGTTGCCGCGGCTCTTGGACATCTTGTGGCCGTCCCAGCCGATCATCCCGGCGTGCACGTAGTGGCGGGCGAACCGGCGCTCGCCGGTGACCGACTCGGCATGCGCGGCCGAGAACTCATGGTGCGGGAACACCAGATCACTACCACCACCCTGGACGTCCAACCCGGTTCCTATGCGGCTCAACGCAATTGCGGCACACTCGATGTGCCAGCCGGGCCTGCCCGGTCCGAACGGCGACGGCCAGGCCGGCTCACCGTCACGCTCGGCCCGCCACATCAGCGCATCCAGTGGGTCGGCTTTTCCGGGGCGGTCGGGGTCACCGCCCCGCTCGGTGAACAGCCTCAGCATGGTGTCGCGGTCATAGCCGGACTCGTAGCCGAACTGGGCGGTGGCGTCGGCCCGGAAGTACACGTCCGGGTATCGCGCGTCGTCCACCACGTACGCCGCGCCCGAAGCCAGCATCTTCTCCACCAGTTCCACCACCTCGGCGATGGCCTCGGTGGCACCGATGTAGTCACGTGGCGGCAGCACCCGCAGGGCGGTCATGTCGTCGCGGAACAGCTGGGTTTCACGGTCCCCCAGTTCACGCCAGCCGATGCCGTCGCGATTCGCGCGTTCGAACAGGGGGTCGTCGATATCGGTGATGTTCTGCACGTAGTGCACGCCGTGGCCGCCGTCGAGCCACAGCCGATGCACCAGATCGAAGGTGAGATAGGTGGCGGCGTGACCGAGGTGGGTGGCGTCATAGGGGGTGATGCCGCACACGTACATGGTCGCGGTATCACCGACGGACACCGGGCGGACCTGCTGGTCGGCGGTATCGAACAGCCGTAACGCAGGCCCCTGCCCCGGTAGTTGGGGAACGTCGACGGCCGACCACGATCGCATGGGATTCGACTCTATTCGGTCTTCAGCCGGCCAACCGCATGGCACCCAGCAGGATGTCGGCGAATTCGGGTCGACAGAACAACAGATCGGGCAGATACGGGTCTTCGCGGTTGTACAACATGGGCGATCCGTCGATGCGGGAGGCGTGCATCCCGGCCGCCAGCACCACCCCGGCGGGAGCAGCGGAATCCCATTCCCACTGGCCGCCGGCGTGGATGTATGCATCAACGTCACCGCGCACCACCGCCATTGCCTTGGCGCCGGCCGAGCCGATGGGCACCATCTCGAACTCCACCCGCTCGGCTATCCGGTACAGCACCCGGGGCGGCCGGTTTGCGCTGGCGGTGATCCGGATGGGACCGGTGTGCTTGCGCTCGCCTCCGGTGACCGTGTCACTGCGGTACACCTCGCCGCGCGCGGGCAGCGCAACGGCGGCATCGGTGATCTGGCCGTCGGGACCTCCGGTGCGTTGCCACAGCGCCACGTGCACGGCCCAGTCGGCGCGCCCCGGAAGCGAGTATTCGCGGGTGCCGTCGACCGGGTCGATGATCCACACCCGCTCGGCGGCCAACCGCCGAGAGATGTTGTCGTGAGCTTCCTCACTGAGCACCGCGTCATCGGGGCGCTCGGCGCGCAGCCTGCGCAGCAGCAGCTCGTTGGCGCGGCTGTCACCCTCGTCGCCCAACGACCACGGCGAGTCGAATCCCACCTCGTCGCGAAGCGCCAGCAGGAGTTTTCCCGCATCCTGGGCCAAGTCGGCCGCCAGCGCAGCATCGCTCGAAGGGGTCACCTGCCCAGTATCCCCGGTGCAGCTGCCACGATTGACGTCGTGGGTGCGCTGCGGTGGGTCGTCTGGACGTCGGTGGTTGTGTGCGCGACGGTGGTTTCTGGGTGTGCCGCGCAGTCCGAACCACGGTCTCTGGTGGGTACCAGCTGGCAGCTGGTACAGATCGAATCGATGAATGACGCCCAGGGCGTCACCCCGGTGCCCGGCCCCGGGGTGTTCACCGTGTCCTTCGGCGAGGACGGGCAGGCGTCGTTCGGCCTGGACTGCAACACCGGCACCGGGACGTACGAAGCCGCACCCACCGGCGACGGGGAGACCGGGTCGCTGACGTTCGGACCCATCGCTGCCACGCTGATGGGATGCCCGGGCCCGTCACTGGATCAAGAGGTGAGCGCGGCGCTGCCGAGTGTGCGGGGCTACATCTTCAGGGACGACCGGTTGCACATGTCGCTGATGTTCGACGGCGGCATCCTGAGCTGGGATCCGATGTAGTCAGAAGGCAGGCCAGGGAATCGGGCGCCGCCGGTCCGGGGTGGGCATCACCGGATTCTCCAGCATCTCGGCGGCCCGCACCCCCAGGGCCACGACTTCTGTCTCGGTGATGTGCTGGGCCAGCTGGTCACCGAAGTCCCCGTCGACGGCCTGCACCAACCGGGCCACGGCTTCGAGGATCTCGTCGTCGACCGGTTTACCCGCCCAGCCCCACAAGACGGTGCGTAGCTTGTCCTCGGTGTGCAGACACAGGCCGTGGTCCACGCCGTACACGCAGCCGTCGACGCCGTGCAGAATGTGGCCGCCCTTGCGGTCGGCATTGTTGACCAGGACGTCGAACACCGCGACCAGGCGCAGGCGAAGATCGTCCGCGTGGATCAACAGCACGTCATCGCCGGCGTAATCCTGGGCCCGCAGCACCGGCAGGTAGCCGGCGGGCAGGTGCTCGACGGGACACAGATCCACCAGATCCGGCGTTCTGGCCTGGTCCTCGTCGTGATCCTCCGGTTGATCCACCCACAGCTGACACATCCCCGGGCCTGCGGGCCCGTCACGAATAATGGTGTGCGGCACGATGTTCCAGCCCAGCTGATGTGACACCAGGAAGGTGGCCAGCTCCCGCCCCGCCAGGGTGCCATCGGGGAAATCCCACAGCGGCTGCTCGCCGGCCACGGGTTTGTAGACGCAGTGTGTTGTGGCGCCGTCGAATTCGGCTTCACACAGGAAGGTGGCGTTGCTGGCCGAGCGAATTCGCCCGAGGATCGTCAGCTCACCGCGAGAGAGAACGTCAGGCCGCTGGGTCATCGTCTGACCCGAACAGCTCGGCGCGCTTGTACCCGTTGGTGCGGACGCAGATGTGCCCTTCGGGGTCCAGCGGTTCCTCACACAGCGGACAGGGTGGGCGGCCGGCCGAGATCACCCGGTTGGACCGGTTGGCGAACTGACGGGCCGACTCCGGTGTGAGGAACACCCGCACCGCGTCCGGGCCTTCTTCGGCGTCGTCGAGCACCACCGAGGCGTCGAATTCGGTGTCGGTGACCGCCAGCAGTTCCACCACCACGGTCTGGGCATCGGAGTCCCAGCCCAGACCCATGGTGCCGACGCGGAATTCGGCGTCGACGGGGGTGACGAGCGGGCTGAGGTCCTCGACGGTTGCGGTCTCCGGGGGCAGCGGTGTGCCGAACCGGCGGTTGACCTCGACCAGCAGGGCGTCGATACGTTCGGCGAGCACAGCCACCTGCTGCTTTTCCAGCACCACCGACACCACTCGGGCATCGTGCACCGCCTGCAGGTAGAACGTCCGGTTTCCGGGCTGCCCAACAGTCCCGGCGACAAAGCGGTCGGGTGTTCGGAAGACGTGAATTGCGCGCGGCATGACTCCTCCAAAATACCGGGTGAACGTCGTCGGCAGTAATCGGGAGCCGTCAGGCCACCGATCCGGTCTGGGGGTACCTCCCGCTCGCGGGGGCGGTACGAGACCGCTGCGGAGCGAGACAATCGGCTCAGTCGGTGGTGCCACCCACCACAGCGTCGGAGGTGGGTTCCTTGGCCGGTGGAGCGGTCAGCGCGGAGGCCAGCGCGCCGCCGGTGTGGTTGACGTGAACCACAAACGGCCGCAGCGTCGTGTAGCGGATCACGCTCATCGACGCGGGGTCGGCGGTGATTCGCTGAAAGCTGTCGAGGTGGGTGCCCAGCGCGTCGGCGAGCACGCTCTTGATCACGTCACCGTGGGTGCAGGCCACCCAGAGGGTGTCACCGCCGTGCTCCTGCGCCAGCCGCTTGTCGTGTTCGCGCACCGCCGCGACCGCGCGGGCCTGTACCTGCGCCAGCCCTTCGCCGTCGGGGAACACCGCGGCACTGGGCTGTTGCTGCACCACCGCCCACAGCGGCTCCTTGACCAGGTCGCCGATCTTGCGGCCGGTCCAGCTGCCGTAGTCCACCTCGGCGAGACGTTCGTCGATCACCGGCTCGAGCCCCAACTCGGCCGCCAGCGGCTCCAGCGTTCGCCCACAGCGCAACAACGGCGAGCGGATGAGCGCCTTGATGGGCAGCCCGGCGACCCTGGCCACGATTCCGGCGGCCTGCTCGCTGCCCAAGGTGTCGAGCTCGACACCCTCGGCGCGGCCGGCCAGGGTGTGCGCGGTGTTCGACGTCGAACGACCGTGCCGCAGAAGGATGACCGTCATGTGGCCGCGACCACCCCGGTACCCAACAGGATCAACAGCACGGTTCCCAGGACCACGCGGTAGCCGACGAACCAGTACATGCCGTGGTTGACCAGGAACTTCAGGAACCAGGCGATGGCGGCGTAACCGACAACGAAGGCGATGAGGATGGACACCAAGAGCTGGGCCCCGGTGGCGCTCATTCCCTCCGTCACCGGCGCGAAGGCGTCGGGCAAGGAGAACAGGCCCGAGGCGAACACCGCGGGGATGGCCAGCAGGAAGCCGAACCGGGCGGCCAGCTCACGTTCCATGCCGAGGAACAGCCCGGCGCTGATGGTCGCGCCCGAGCGTGACACCCCCGGGACCAGCGCCAGACACTGGGCGAAGCCGACGATCACCGCGTCACGCCAGGTGAGCTGTTCGACCTTGCGGGTCTGCCTGCCGACGTACTCGGCGGCGGCGATCACGAAGGCGAAAACGATCAGCGCGGTGGCCACCAGCCACAAATTCCTTGCCCCGCTGCGGATCTGGTCCTTGAAGAGCAGGCCAAGAACACAGATCGGGATGGTGCCGATGATGACCCACCAGCCCAGCCAGTAGTCGGCGTTGCGGCGGGCTGCGTCTCGCAACCCCGCGAACCACGCGACGAGGATGCGTCCGATGTCCTTGGCGAAGAAGACCAAGACCGCAACCTCGGTACCGAGTTGGGTCACGGCGGTGAACGACGCGCCTGCGTCGTCGTCGAAGAACGCTCGAGACACGATGGCCAGGTGTCCGGATGACGAGACTGGAAGGAACTCCGTGAGCCCCTGAACGATGGCGAGAACCACCACCTGCAGCCACGACATCGCCGCCACTGCACTGTCCAACGGTGTGCTCCTCCCCCACGGTTGCGGCCCCGGAGAAGACCGTACCGTGACCGGCGAGCCGGATGCGCGACGTAGGGCTAGCGGGAGATCGGTTGCGCGGAGAACACCGCATCACGCACCGCCGCGGCGATGCTGCGTTCATCGGAGACGTCGATGTCCACCAGACCTCGGGTGAACCTGGCGACCACATCCTCGGCGTGCGGAACGGGGCCGGCCAGACGGGGCCGGTACACCTCGACGCTGAGCATCTGCCTGGCTACGTGGAAGGAGAAACTGCGCCCGTCACCGACCTCACCAAAGCCACTGGCGTGGATTCCGGGGGTGATGTCCTCGAAGAAAAAACCACCTGTGACGTCTCTCTCAGGGGCCAGTGTCATGGATTTACCATACCGTCAATACGCAACGCCGAGTAGCGTTTTCTACTATTGCTCGTCCAGGAGAAAGCCGTCCGCACGCGCGAGAGTTACCCGTTGCCCTTCATATTGAAACGTATTAGCGCCCGTCCCGCCACCGCTACAGCAACCGTTCTGGTGGCATTCGCGCTGCTCAGCGCCGGATGTTCGACCACCGCGGTGGACTCGACTCCCCCGACCATCGAGCCGGCCAGGCCCGCCGCCGCCCCGCCGGCCGCCGTCACCCCGGCCGGCACCGTCCGACCACTGCCCGGGCGCCCCGCCGCCGCGGTGTTCGACGCCGGCGTCGACGCGCTGGTGGCACTGACTCCCGGTGAGACCAGCACGGTGACCGTGCTGGAACCGACCCCCCGCGTGATCGACATTCCCGGGCAGGCCACCGCGCTGACCAGCGACGGCCGGGGTACCGCGTACGTCACCGGCCGCGGCGGCTACACGCGGGTGAACCTGTCGACAGGGGCTACCGAGCAGATCCAGGTGGCCGCCGACACCGAGTTCACCGCGGTGGCACTGCGCCAGGACGACGGACCGGTGCTGGGCAGCTCCACCGGCGCGGTCTATCTGCTGAACTCCGACGGAACAGATGTCGAGCAACGGGTGGAGATCTTCGCCCGCGTGGACGCCTTGGCCACCGTGGGAGACACCACCGTGGTACTCGACCGCGGTCAGACCTCGGTGACCAGCGTGAACACCGACGGCAAGGCACAGCAGGCGCTGCGGGCCGGTGAGGGGGCCACGTCCATCGCCGCCGATCCGGCAGGTCGCGTACTGGTGACCGACACCCGCGGTGACGAGTTGCTGGTGTTCGGAGTGGACCCGCTGATCATGCGGCAGCGCTACCCGGTGCCCGCCGCTCCCTACGGCGTCGCCGGTTCGTCGAACCTGGCCTGGGTGTCACAGACCGCGACCAATGCCGTTGTTGGTTACGATCTGGCGACCGGAATACCTGTCGAGAAGGTGCGTTACCCAACTGTGCAGCAACCCGACTTCGTGGCATTCGACGACGCCACCGGCACCCTCTACGTGGTGTCGGGCTCAGGCGCGGGTGTCCAGGTGATCGAATCCGCAGCAGGCACCCCGTGACAGCTGCGCGGCGCGGCCGGATGCCGGTGGGCTGGGATATGGACCTGTCCGACGACTACGAGTGGGTGCCACTGCGCCTGCCACCGGACGTCACCCGACTCACCGCGTCCACCCGATTGTCGATCGAGGCCGAGTACCGCGGCTGGGAGCTGACCAAGGTTCGGCTCTACACCGATGGCACCCGGCGGGTGTTGCTGCGACGCAAGAAGTCTCGTGTGCAGAATCCCAACGCCGACGAATTGCCGGAGCTGTAGTGCTCTACGACGCACTGCGCCGGGCCATGTTCGTACTGCCACCCGAGCGCATCCACACCATCGCTTTCGCCGCCTTGCGCGGTGTCACCGCCCCCGCCCCGCTGCGACGACGTCTGCGCCATGCGCTGGCCCCAGCGGATCCGGTGCTGGCCAGCACGGTGTTCGGAGTGCATTTCCCGGGCCCGCTCGGCCTGGCAGCCGGCTTCGACAAGGACGGCCACGGCCTGACCACCTGGGGTGCGCTGGGATTCGGCTACGCCGAGGTCGGCACCGTCACCGCCGCAGCACAGCCGGGCAACCCGCGACCGCGACTGTTCCGGTTGCCTGCCGACCGCGCGCTGCTCAACCGCATGGGCTTCAACAATCACGGAGCAGCGGCATTGGCCACCCAACTGGTCCGCCGCCGCGCCGACGTGCCCATCGGCGTCAACATCGGCAAGACCAAGGTCACCCCGGCAGCACAAGCAGACGAGGACTACCGCACCAGCGCCCGCCTGTTGTCGCCGCTGGCCGATTACCTGGTGGTCAACGTCAGCTCACCCAACACCCCGGGCCTGCGCGACCTGCAGGCCGTGTCCGCGCTGCGGCCCATCCTCGCCGGTGTCCTCCAGGAGGCCGGCAACACCCCGGTGCTGGTGAAGATCGCGCCGGACCTGGCCGACAGTGACGTCGACGAGGTGGCCGATCTGGCCGTCGAACTCGGGCTCGCGGGCATCGTGGCGACCAACACGACGATCTCGCGTGCCGGCCTGCACACCCCGGGGGCGGCCGACCTCGGCGCAGGCGGCGTGTCAGGGGCCCCGGTGGCGCGACGGTCGCTGGAGGTGCTGCGACGACTGCACGCCCGGGTCGGCGACCGCCTGGTGCTGATCAGCGTCGGCGGCATCGAGACCGCCGACGACGCCTGGGAACGGATCACCGCCGGCGCCTCACTGCTGCAGGGGTACACCGGCTTTATTTACGGTGGCGGCATGTGGGCCAAGCACATTCACGACGGCCTGGCGTCCCGGCTGCATGCGGGGGGTTTTGCCTCGCTGTCCGACGCGGTGGGGTCCGGCGCCGGGTAACCGGGATCGTAGGGTGGACTCCTATGGATGTTTCGTTTCTGGCTTTCGAATGGACGGACACCAGTCGGCACTGGCTCATCGAGGTCCCGATCAGGATCGTCGCCTACATCGCAGTGGCCCTGGTCATCCGGCTTGTCCTGCAACGCATGATCGACCGGGCCACCACAGCCCGGGCTCATAAGGACACCGCCGCCGACGGCTCTGAAACCAAGCCGGGCCGGACACCTCCGCTGGTCCGCAAGCTGCGGGATCGGGTGCCCAGTACGTCCACCAGCGAGCAGGTGATCCTGCGGCGCCAACAGCGCGCTCAAACCATCGGCTCGGTGCTGAAATCCACCGTGTCGATCGTGTTGCTGGTGTGGGTGGTGCTGGCTGTCCTCAACGTGCTCGGGGTCAACATCGCACCGTTCATCGCCTCGGCCGGTGTGGTTGGCCTTGCCATCGGCTTCGGCGCACAGAACCTGGTGCGCGACTTCGTGACCGGCGTGTTCATGCTGCTCGAGGACCAGTACGGCGTTGGTGACACCGTCGATCTCGGCGACGCGGTGGGCGAGGTCGAGAGTGTCGGATTGCGGGTCACCACGGTCCGCGACATCGACGGCACGCTCTGGTACGTCCGCAACGGCGAGATCGCCCGGGTGGGCAACATGAGCCAGGAGTACGCCGTCGCCCGGATCGAGGTGCCCGTGGCGCTGACGGCTGATCTGGACCGCGCCCAGGAGGTCGCGGTCCAGGCGGCCGAGGAAGCCGTCGCCGAGCCGTCAGTGGCCGCCAAGGTGATCGGCGAACCCCAGATGCTGGGGGTGCAGGAGCTGTCGCCCGACCTGGTGACGCTGCGGATGACGGTGAAGGTGCGGCCCAACGCGCAGTGGGCGGTCAAGCGCAAGCTCAGGCGGGCGATTCTGCGTGCCTACGATCAGCACGGCATCGACCTGCCGTACCCGACGGGACGAGCAGCCGCCATCGGCGAATAGACCGATTGACCGCTAGATGGCGGTCAGCCAGTAGGCCCACCGCGGGTCTGACATCTTCATCCGCGCCCGCATCAGCTTCCACAGCCCGTACTTGTGGTAGTCGAAATCCCATGTGGTGTTGAGCTGCTGGTTGACCACCGCCCATAGACCCCACTTGGTGTCGGCGAGCGCGCAGCACACCTGGACGCGCGCCTGGGTGGCGAAATCGGTGTTGCCGTAGAACTGCTCGATGAGTTCGAGCGCCTGCTCCTCGGTGTAGAACATCTCCACGATCAACAGCGCCAGCTCGTAGGCGCGTTCGTTGTTGGAGGCGAATTCGTAGTCCACCATCCGCATGGGTTTGCCGTCGGCCACCAAGAAGTTACCGGGCATCGGATCATTGTGGCAGGCAACAAGGTCGAGTCCGCTGGCCAGCAATGCCGCCTTGGCCTGCTGGTACTCCCCAGGATCAGGTCCGCGTCCACGGGCAGATTCACGCCGATCTCACGGGCCTGGTCCAAGTGTTCTTCGATCATGTCGAACATGGTCTTGGTGCCGCTGAGCAGACCGCCGTCATGCAGGTTGCGGTAGATGCCGATGATCTCCACCGGCACCTCGGGCCGTTTGAAGTCACCGTTGGTGCAGGCGCGGTAACCTTCCAGGAACTCGATGACCTCCACTCCGGTGGTGGAGTCGAAATGCACCACCTCGGCGCCGATTCCACGCTCACCGGCCCGGCGGGTGGCCTCGTTGGCCAGGGTGCGGTCGATGAAGGCGTCACTGCCGTCACCGGGGATCTTGAGAAAGTAGCGGGTGTCCAGCCCCTCGACGGTGATGCGCCAGTTGCTGTTCATCAGTCCGCCCAGCACCGGGGCATACGTGAGGGTGCGGCCCTGCCAGCGTTCGATCTGGCTCAGCACATCTTCCACCCGGCGCTCGACGGCCGACCGGGCGGAGCCCATCGTCCGGTCGCCTGCGCTGTCGGGGCGTTCGTCTGTCACGGTCACAGACCCTCCAATCGGTCGTGGAAGTGCCCGTCGGCCAAACCCGCACGCGCGCGCAGGAACTGCCAGTCCGACAGCTTGGAGTACTCCAGTGTGCCCGGCCGCGCCGCGTCGGCGTAAGCGCCGATCAGGCCCCAGCGCACCATGTCGACGATGCCGTACACCCGGGCCCGGTCGAACAGAGCCTGATCATAGGAACCCCACGCCATTTCGAAGGCGGCCCTGGCCTGTGAGTCGAACGGACGCACCTCGGCCAGCAGCACACCGATGTCCTGCAACGGATCCATCACCGCGGCGACATCCCAGTCGACCAGCAAGGTGCGGCCATCCTCGACCAGCAGCACATTGGACACATTGCCGTCACCGTGGGCCGGTACGGTGTCGAAACCGGTGGCCAGGATCCGCTTCTCGGCCATGTCGAGCAGCCGCAGCATCCAGCTGAAATCCTTGGGCAGAACCACATTCTGTGACTGCGCCAACGTCGTGAGTGTCCTGATGTCGTCGAACACCGTGGCCGTCCTGGTGATCCCGGTGCTGGTGTGTACCTTGGCGCGGACGTCGATCAGCTTCTGCAAGGCGTCAGGGTCGTCGAACCGGTTGAGGGTGGCGGTCGAGGCGGTGTCCACGAAGTTCTCCAGCACCAGGGTGCCCGTGGCGGGATCGGCGGCAAGCACCTTCGGTCCGATACCCAGCTCTCCTGCCGCGGTGGCGGCGGCGAACGCATGCTCGACATCGGTGTAGGCGCCGGCATGGCCGATCATGGTCTTGACGAACACCGACTGCGAATCCGAACGGACGTCCAGGCATTCGGAGTCCGCCCCCCACCAGCTGGGGCTGGCCATCGACGAGGTGGAGTCGGCGGTGACCGTGCCGTCGAGGGACAGACCGAGCGCGCTCAGCCGGGCGGTGATGCTCACGTGGTGCCTCCTGCCTGTGCGGTGACGGGGTGCGGCCACTCGATGTCGAAACCGCGCCTGCTTTCCAGCCATTTGGTGAGCCGCAGCACCGCGCGGTCGGCCAGGCGCGGGCCGATCACCTGGATCCCCACCGGCATCCCGCCGGAGAAGCCGAAACACAACGCCGACGCGGGCGCCGCCGTCTGGTTGGACCATGCGGTGAAACCGCAGTGCGCCAACGGTTGTGACTCGTCGCCGCCACAAACATCAGCGGCGAAACCGACCATCGGGATCACGGGTGCGATCACGAAGTCGAACTCGGCGCAGGCGGCGCGCATGGTCTCCGCCGAGTGCGCGACGGCTTCGCTGTCGCGGGTGAAGTCGGCAGCGGTGTAGGCGGCCGCGGATGCACACCAGGTGCGGATCGCCGGATGTACCAGGTGGCGACGATCTTCGGGGATGGACTCCAACTCGGCTATGGCACGCACGGCGAACACCCGGTCCAACGCGGGATACGGGTCGTCGTCGAACACCGGTGCCATGGTGGTGACCATGGCACCGCCGTCGGCCAGCGCAGCGGCCGCGGCATCCACCACGGCGGCCACGCAGGTATCGGCGGCGAAGCCGGGGTTCAGTTCGGTCAGCACTCCGATACGCAGCCCCGATGGCGACAACGGTTCTGTCGAGGTGGCACCGTCCTCGGGGGCCAGGCTCCACAGGTCGCGCACGTCGGGCCGGCTCAGGATGTCGTACAGGGCGATCGCGTCGTCGACGGTGCGCGCCATCGGGCCTGCCGAGCGCATGGTGGACGGCGCCAGATGCGGGATCCGGCCCTGGGTGGGTTTGAGCGCCACCAGCCCGCAGTGTCCGGCGGGCAGGCGGACCGAGCCGGCGATGTCCGTGCCCACGGAGCCGAAACCGATTCCGGCCGCAAGGCTGGCGCCGGCGCCGGAACTGGAGCCGCCGGTGCTGCGGGTCAGATCCCATGGGTTCCGGGTGATGCCGTAGAGCGAGCTGACGCCTGCGGCCATCATGCCGAAGTCGGGCATGGTGGTCTTGCCGAGGATCACCGCGCCGGCTTCTTTGAGTCGTGCGGCAGGTGGGGCGTCGACGGTCGAGTCGGGCACGTCGTCGAAGGCCGCACAGCCGTGCCGCCACGGCATTCCGCTGGCGTTGACGCTGTCTTTGATGGTCACCGGGACGCCGTCCATGGCAGACAACGGGGTGCCCGCCGCCCAGCGCTGCGTCGAGGCCGCCGCGGCTGCCGCCGCTGCGTCGGCGTCGACGTAGGCCAGTGCGTTGATGGCCGGATTCCGCTCATCGATGCGCGACAGGGTGTCCTCGAGAACCGCGGTGGGCGTGGCCTCGCCGCTGCGATAGGCGGCGATCAGAGTCGAGATGTCGGTGTCGATCATGCCGGTGCTCCCACCTCCAGCACACCGGTGAGCATGCGCCCGGCGATTCCGGTGAGCATCCGAACTCCCGCCACCATCTGTGCGTCGGTGGTGTATTCGTGCTCGTTGTGGGAGATCCCCTCGACGCTGGGCACGAACAGCATCACCGTCGGCACCACGTCAGTCAGGTTCACCGAGTCATGGCCAGCCATGGTGGGCAACTCCTTCCAGCTCAGCCCCAGCTCGTCGGCAGCCGCACCGGCCAGGGCGATCCCGGCGTCCGGATAGGCCTTGGACAGCCGCAGGGTCGCCGATTCCACGGTGACCGTCACCTCGTCGATCTCGGCCAGTCTGGCGATCAGGCTGGTGTGAGCTTGTTCCAGTACCGCGGCGTCCAGCGAGCGCATATCGGCGGCCAGCCGGACCCGTGCGGGCACCACCACCGGCGAGTTGGGTTCGACGGTGAACTGCCCGACCGAACTCAGTAGCGCTCCTTCGCCGAATCGGGCGTTGTACTCGTCGGCGACGTCGCGTACCGCCAGGACCACCTTGCTGGCACCCACCAGCGCGTCCTTGCGGTAGCGCATGTGGGTGGCGCCGGTGTGCGACTGCTCGCCGGTGACGGTGACGACGTACTTGTAGGCCGCCCAGTTGCGGGTCACGACGCCGATGTCCAGTCCTTCGTCGATCAGGGTGCGACCCTGCTCGATGTGGATCTCGGCGAACGCCGCGGCCACCGGTGGGGTGTCCTGGCCGTGGAAACCGATGGCCTGCAACGCCTCCCGCACCGTGGTGCCGTCCAGGGCGGCGGTGTCCAGCACGGTATCGGCGTCGAACTTGCCGATGTAGACACCGCTGCCCATCAGGCTCGGCGAGAACCGCGAGCCCTCCTCGTTGAACCAGTTCACCGCAGCCACGTTCAGCCGGATCCCGGCGGGCGGATCGGCCTGCAGGCGGGCGGCGGCGTAGGCCGCCGCCAGCACGCCGTAGGCGCCGTCAAAGCGTCCCGAGGTCGGCTGGCTGTCCAGATGCGAGCCGATCAGCACGTACGGAGCGCCCGGTACCGCCTCGGCGCAGCCGTACATGTTGCCCACCGAATCCACCAGGCAGCTCATCCCGTGCCGAAGCAACCAGTCACGCAGCCACTCGCGGGCGAGGCCGTCGGCGGCGGTGGCCGCCTCCCGGTGTACCCCGCCCGCGGGTGTGGCTCCGATGGCCGACAGCTCTGCGAAATCCTGCAGGAACGCGTGGTCGCTGAGGTCAGCAGAACTCACGGGGTTCCCTGCACCAGCGGCGTCGCAGCCGCCGGAGCACCCTTGACAGAGGTACGTGCCACGTCGAACATTGCTGCCACCCTTGCCTTTTCCTCGTCATCGGACTTGATGAGCCATGCCGCGGCCAAGAACACCACGAGGTTCACCACGATTCCGACGATACCGCCGGTGAGGCTGCCGAGCGCCCTGATGTCGTCGGGGTAGATCCACGTGAGCACCATGGCGACCAGGAAGCCGGCGACCATGCCCGCGACAGCGCCCTGCTTGTTGCCACCCTTCCAGAAGATGCCGAAGAACAGCGGAACCGCCAACTGGACGATGCCCTGGTAGGAGATCTGGGCCAGCAGCTGCAGCCGGTCCATGTTGAAGGTGAAGAAGGCAACCACGCCGGCCAGCGCCATGAAGCCCATCATCGAGGACTTGGCCACCAGGGTCAGCTGCTTGTCCGACAGCGGACGCTTCTCGGTGTTCACCAGGTCGTTGGCGATCTGCAGACCGCAGACCTGGACGCTGCCGTCGATGTGGCCCATGGAGGCGGCGAACACGATGGTGATGCCCAGGCCCAGCAGCCAGGTGCCGCCGTAGTCACTCATGATGGTGAACCAACCCATCTGCGGTGCGTCGAGCACGTCGGGCATGACGGTGGCGGCGATGCCGACCAGCATCAACAGCGTGTAGAACACTCCGGAGATCAGCACGGTGCACAGCGTGCCGGACTTCACCGAACGGACGCTGGAAGCGGTGTAGATGCGCTGGAAACTGGTTGGCCAGCACAGTGATCCGATGACACCGGTGAAGATCAGCGCAAAGATGTACAACGGCCCGTAAGAGCCGCCGTCACCGGGCAGGGTGAGGAACTCGTCGGCGACGTCGCCCAGCACGGCGAAGCTGATCGGGCCGCCGGCCGCACCGGACAGCAGGACCAGGCAGACGATCGCGGCGAAGACATAGGCGACGGTGCCCTGGAACGCGTCGGTCATGATCAGGCCGCGCATACCCATCCGCACGGTCCAGTACTGGCGGATGATGATCACGGCCAGGCCGACGATCAGGCAGGTGGTCACCGACCATGCGCCGTCGCTGGCCAGTTCGAAGACCGAGCCAAGCGCCTGCATGCCCAGCACCACCCAGGGGAACAGCGACACGATGCCGATGACGCTGGAGATCACGCGCACCGCAGACGAATTGAACCGCTTACCCAGCAGGTCCGGCTGGGAACGCAGGTCGTACTTCTTGCCCCACCGCCAAGCGCGGGTGGCCATGAAGTACATCATCGCCACACCCAGTGTGGAGTAGGCCAACCCGTAGAGGCCGAAGACGCCCGCGCCCGCCGCCAGGCCGAAGAAGGCGATGAACGTCGAACCCGGCCACCAGGAGTTGACGTAGCTCATCGCCACGTACCAGGGGCCGTAGGCGCGCCCACCGACGGCGTATTCGTCGAAGGTGGGCGCTGTCTTCTGTTGTGTCACATAGAGAATGGCGACCACGATGGCATAGAACACCGCCAGCATGCTGAGCATGATCCACATATCAGCCTCCGAGGCTTCCGGTAACTGGGGCGTTCGATTCGGGTTCTGTAGTGTCACTGTCGAGCTCGCCGCGGATGTCTTCGACCACGTAGAACGCCGTCAAGGTGAGCCCGAGAATCAGGGCATTGATGATCCAGTACATGATGGCGAACGGGATGCCGAGGATTTCGGCGCGAATTCCACTGCCCCACAGGTACAGTGGCGGGAACAGGGCGAACAGCAGCGCCAGCGCGTACAGCGTGCCGAAGAAGCCGACGATGGTACGGCGTGGCAGCCCTTTGATGAACTCTTTCATGCAGAAACCCCTTCCTGATCGAACGCCGATGACACCCATGGCAACAGCTGATGATGGATACGTCCGTTGCTGGCAATACCGTTGCCCGCGTCGAATACCTCACGCCCGTCCAGACTGGTGAACCGGCCGCCGGCCTCTGCCAGGATCACCGGCATGGGCGCCAGGTCGAAAGCGTGTGCGGTGTAGTCCACCACGGCGTCCGCGTGGCCGCAGGCCACCATCGCGTAGCCGAACGCGTCACCCCATGTGCGCAGCACCACGTTCTGGCTGTGCAGATCGGAGATCACCGAGGGATCCCAGTCCTCCAGCCAGGTGGCCATCACGTAGGCACCGTCGAGGCTGGGCCGGTCGGACACCGACACGCGGGTGCCGTTGCGCCAGCAGCCCTTGCCCTTCTCCGCGTGAACGAGGATCCCGGCGCTGGGCAGGTTGATCACGCCGAAGACGATCTCCTCACCTTCCTGCAGCGCGATCAGGTTGGTGTACAGCGGGACTCCGCGGACAAACGATTTGGTGCCGTCGATGGGGTCGACGATCCAGCGGTATCCGCTGGTACCGCGGGTTTCGGGGAACTCCTCACCGGTGAAGGAGTCGTCGGCGAATTCAGCCTCCACAGCCTGGCGCAAGAACATCTCGATCTCGCGGTCCGCCTCGGTGACCGGGGACCCGTCGGCCTTGACGTCCACGTCGAGGTCCTGCGCCTCGAAGTAGCGCCGGGAGATCTCACCGGCCCTGGCCGCCATCGAGAAGCCGAGCTCGATGCGGCGGTCGCGTTCTGTCACGGGTTCGACTGTCGGGTTAGACCATTTCTGGTTCGGTGAGGCGTGCGTTAAGGACGTGTAAACAGCGCCTGTGGACCGACAGGTAGGTCTGCGGTGACCGTCGCGCGCCGATACCGTGAATTCATGCTTGCTGTTGCGCACGCTCACGAAGCGCTGCGACGGCTGGCCGACGAGCTGGCCGGTCGCGGTGAGGCACGCATGCCTGCCGAGCGGGTACTGGCCGAGCGGCTCGGCACGTCGAGGACCACGGTGCGCAAGGCCCTCGAGCTGCTGGAGCAGCAGGGCACCATCAACCGGGTGAAGGGAAGGGCGGGGGGCGCCTATCTGACCGCGGTCAGTGCCCGCGACGCCGCGCCACAGGCCTCGCAGCCCTATTGCGGTAGCCGCGGTGTGCTGCGCAGCCTCAACACGGTCAAAGGAATCCCGGAGATCCTGGCCGAACAGGGTTTTCGGGACGGCACCACGGTGATCCGCTCCGGCATGGTGACGCCGGATCCCCATGTGGCGCAATCATTGCGGCTCTCGGACGGGCAGTCCGTGGTCTCGGCGCTGCGGCTTCGGCACGCCGACGGCGAGACGCTGTCGCTGGAGCAGATGTATCTGCGACCCGAGTTGGCGGCGGTGCTGCGCACCGAAATGACCTCGTCGATGTACCGCACCCTGTGGAACCGGCTGGGCGTGCGGATCTCGGTGGTCGACGAGTCCATCGAGATCGTGTCGTTGTCGGCGGTCGAGGGAGCACTGCTGGGCCAGCCCGCCGGAACCCCGGCGTTGCAGTTGGAGCGAGTGGGTTATGACCAGAACGGCAGACCCACCGAATACTCCGTGGATCTGTTCCGGGCCGACCGCACCCGGTTACAGGTGCGGTCGGAGTCCAAACTGTCCGACGGGATGAGGGTGACGCCCGGCGGCCGGTCTCAGTTCTGCTCGTAGGTCCCGTGGATCAGCGCACGGGCGATCGCGTTTCCGAAAAGATTGAAGCCCAGGTATGCCGGTGACGCGTCCTCGGTGAGGTCGAGCTTTTCGACCTGCAGAGCATGCACGGCCACGATGTAGCGGTGCGGGCCGTGGCCCGCGGGCGGGGCGGCACCGACGAAGCGGTGCAGTCCGGCGTCGTTGCGCAAGGTGATGGCGTCTCCCGGCAGCGAGCTGCCGTCACCCACCCCAGCGGGCAGGTCGGTGACCGTGCCGGGCAGGTTGGCCACCGCCCAGTGCCAGAAGCCGGACACCGTGGGCGCGTCGGGGTCGTAGACGGTGACGGCGAAGCTGCGGGTCTCCTCTGGGAAACCGGACCAGCTCAGCTGCGGTGATTCGTCTTCACCGCCCGCGCCCATCAAGCCGCTTACCTGAGCTTTGCCCCACACCGCACCGTCGACGAACGACTCGGAGGTGAGAGTGAAGCCGGGCAGCTTCGGCAGGAACTCATACGGGTTGTACGGAAATGCCATGGACGATCCCTTTCTCGGTCAGCAGTTCTTCAGGAAGTGCTCGAGCACGTCGACGCCGAACGTCAGCGCGTCCACCGGGACCCGCTCGTCGACGCCGTGGAACAGCGCGGTGAAGTCCAGCTCGGGCGGCAGCCGCAGCGGGATGAAGCCGAAGCACCGGATACCCAAGCGGGCGAAGTGTTTTGCATCGGTACCGGCCGAGAGCATGTACGGCACGGTGCGGGCCTGCGGGTCGACGGTCAGCAGCGCGGAGTTCATGGCCTCCACCAGGTCACCGTCGAAACTCGTTTCATATGACGGCAATTCGGTGACCCACTCACGAGTGACATCCGGGCCGATGATCTCGTCGACCTCCCGCTCGAACGCCGCCTGCCGGCCGGGGATCACCCGGCAGTCCAGCACCGCTTCGGCGGTGGCGGGAATGACGTTGGCCTTGTAGCCGGCGTTGAGCATCGTCGGGTTCACGGTGTCTCGCAAGGTGGCGTTGATGATCCGGGAGATGGAGCCGAGCTTGGCGATGGTGCCGTCGAGGTCCGCCGATTCCGGGTCGAAGCTGTAGCCGGTCTCCTCCGCCACGGCGGTGAGGAACTCGTTGACCGCCGGGCTGAGCACCAGCGGGAACTGGTGACGGCCCAGTTTGGCGACGGCCTCGGCCAACATGGTGACGGCGTTGTCGGGGTGGATCATCGAGCCGTGCCCGGCGCGGGCGCGGGCCGTCAGCTTCATCCACAGCATGCCCTTTTCGGCCGTCTCGATCAGGTACAGCCGACGCTCGCCGCCGTCGCGGGTGGGCACGGTCAGCGAGTAGCCACCCACCTCGCCGATGGCTTCGGTGATGCCGTCGAACAACTCGGGACGGTTCTCCACCAGCCACCGGCAACCGTACTTGCCGCCGGCTTCCTCGTCGGCGACGAAGGCGAACACCAGATCGCGCGGCGGCACGATGCCTGCCCGTTTGAAGTGCCGGGCCACCGCGAGCATCATGCCGACCATGTTTTTCATGTCGATGGCGCCACGACCCCAGACGTAGCCGTCCTCGACCGCCCCGAGAACGGGTGCACACTCCAGTCGGAGGCCTCTGCGGGCACCACATCCAGGTGCCCGTGCACCAACAGCGCTCCGCGACTGCGGTCAGCGCCTTCGAGCCGGGCGAACACATTGCCTCGTCCTGGGGCCCCGGATTCGACGTACTCGCAGGTGTAGCCCACCTCTTCGAGCTGTTCGATGATCCAGCGGGCGCACTGCTCCTCACCCTTGGTGGTGGTGAGATCACCGGTGTTGGAGGTGTCGAACCGGATCAACGAGCTGACGAGTCCGACAACCTCTTGCGCGGGAGTGCTCACAGTCCCCTTTCTAACACCCGCTGGTTTGGGATCAGCCGGGTGCATCCGATAGCCTTAGTCGCCCGCCACGCTTTGTAGCCGAAGCGGGCGAGTGTGAAACACAGGTCCGAGTGGCGGAATGGCAGACGCGCTAGCTTGAGGTGCTAGTGCCCTATTAACGGGCGTGGGGGTTCAAGTCCCCCCTCGGACACGTCCGGCGACACGACTTAAGTCGGCAGTCGCCGTGACCCGCTGAAGATGCGGGTCGTAGTCAAGACGAAGGCCCAGGCTGGCGTATACCTCGGCGCGCTCAGACCCGGTTGCCGCGCCGAGGACCGCTGAGAGTCCACCCAGTTCCTCGACTAAGTCGCTGATCTGTGCGGCAGACATGGCGCGGGGCCGCTCCGCTCGCTCAAGACGTGCCCTCAGCTCGTCGCGCTCGGCGGTACGTTGACGCAACGCGGCAGCTAGATCCTCAACGGCCACGCCAGACTCCACGGCGGTAATCAACGCGGCCACCTTGGCATTCGCCTCGCTCAGCTGGCGCTGCAAGGCGGCGTAGCCAGGTCCGGCCGCCGGGTCCACGTCTTGCCCGCGTGCGAGGTCTTCTGGATCGGCCAGAGTGGCGATCCATTCGTCGAGTCGTGCTGTCACTGCGTCTTCACGGAGATAGACGGTGCGCGGATGATCACTTAGGTCCGCAGGTACAGAACGTGACTTGCCGAACTCACAACGATAGAGGATCCGCGTTGTTTGCTTCCCCGGTCGGGCGGCGCCCTGCATTCGCCGTCCACATGCGGCGCAGAACAGCAGCCCACGCAGCGCATACGGCACTGTCGATTCTCTGCTGCACACGCGACCGGGACCACGCCGCGCCCGCATCCGGAGACGAACAGCCTGCGCCAGCTCATCAGAGATCAGCGCTTCGTGCGTGCGTTGGTCGGGTGCGATCCAGTCGGCCCGATCGCGCCACCGCATGCGGGTCTCATATCCCGCGGCGACATCATCGGGGTTCAAAAGGACCTCATACTTCTCCTGCTTGCCGCAGACACGGATACCGCAGTACGCAGGGTTGTCGAGTATGGCGCGGATCGCCGAATGGGACCATCCACGTGGGTCACGATGCCGGTTCCGTGCCGGGTCGTATTGGCTCGGTGATGGCACTCCATCGTCGGTGAGCTGTTGTGCGATGAAGCGCAAGCCAGCACCATCGGCATACATGCGATAGATCCGCTCGACGGTCGGGGCGGTCTCGGAATCAGGCTCCAGGCGGTGAAGACGCTGCCCAAGACTTGCCTTGGCGGGGTTCGGGTGCGGGCCGGCATCGACGAGTCGATAACCGTACGGTGGGCGACCGCCGAGGTACCTGATTGTGTCCTGCGCGAGTGCCGACATCGCGGTACGGACGCGCATCTGGATTCGTGCACGTTCCCCCTTGCTCATTCCGCCGAAGAGCGTCATCACGAGGTCGTGTGCCTCGGATCCGGGATCAACCGCTCCGCCAACTTCAGGCACCCATAGGCCGACGCCGTAGTGCGTGAGCACCGGGAAGGTGAGCGCAAATTGCGGTCCGTAGAACGCGCGAGCAGGTTCCCCGATCACCACGGCATCGAAGCCACGGTCACGAGAAGTGACATCTGCAAGCAAACGTGAAGCCTCCGGTCTGCGTTTCCAGGGAAGCGAACGGCTTTGACCTATATCGAAGTAGTCGACAGCGAGGACTCCGCCATGCGGAGTGATCAGATCGATGGCACGACGTTTCTGCCAGCTGCGGCTCGCCTCAGGATCTTGAGCGTCCTCGGTACTCACTCGGCCATAGAAAGCGAACCTGAGGCTCATGCCACTTCCCTCCGTGATCCGCGGGTCCGGTCCCGCACAGCCAGTATGACGTTTACCAGCGCGCGGTTGGCCTCGCGCGGAAGCCGATTCCGGTTCGGCAGGTCAATTTGAACACCTCCCTCTGACATGCTCGGTGCATTAATTCGAGCGTCACGTTCGGAGCGAGCATGTGGGGTTGGGCATCGTTCAGCCATCGCTTGCCCCTGGTGAATCCCAATGCTGGCTGCGTGTGTGGCGACGGGCTTCCACTAGTCCGATGCGGCGGATGTGAATACGTTGGAGGGCCGCGGAATAGACGAGACTGCGATCGCCGAGGCTCCCGGGGCCGGCACGGTCAAACTCCCACGCCACCATATCATCGCCACCGGCGAAGTCACAGTCGCGATCGTGTTGGTATGCAGTGCTTTTCGAGTTTTCCTCACGCGTCCAAATGGCGCGCTGTTCGCGCAGCACGGTCATAGTAGTCGAATAACGGCGGGATTTGCTGGTGATGTGGCCGCGGAATCCGAGGGTGTGCAACCACCGCCCGATGCCGGACAGTCCTTTGTCCGCGAGATCGCTGATGGTAGTCAGGATGGTCCGCACATGCTCGGACACGTCCAGGTCGGGTATGGCTTCCGTAGATAGTCGGCGTGCGCTGATTCCGAGGTCTGCCAAGGATTTGGTGACATACTTGGCGAGATAGCGCGCCACCAGCCGGCTAGACATGGACCGGCCTGAGCCTGAATTGTGCTCATTTGGCGGTGGATCCACCGATGCGGTTAGCGGTTGGGTGTCGATCTGTGTGCCGAACCGTATCGTCTGCCCACCGCCACCGCCACCGCCATCGGCTATCGGGTCGTTGACGGTGAGTGTGACGGTGCGGGTGGCGTACTGGATGACCCTAGCGAGTTCGACTGCACCGATAGGTGATTCCCACCCGGGGCGGTCAAGATCGTCGTGGGGATCCAGGCGGATCAGTGCGTGGATGTGTGGGATAGCGCGGGCTTGCAGTTCGACGATCTTGATGAAGCTCACTCGCACCATATCCGGGTCAACTCCGGCGGCTTTCAGGCTTTTGCGTAGGGCGCGCCGCAGGGTGATGGTGAAGCGTCGCCACAGTTCGGGCAGGTGCCACGTGAACAGCACATGCCCGGCATAGTCGTAGCACTCCGGACACAGCGGCTGGCCGACCCGCTCGTCGCCATGATCATGGGACATTGTGCACCACAATTGTTTTCCATGCGGACAGCGTCGGTAGCCGCCGACCCGGCGCTGGTCGCGGCACACCTGCGCTGCCTTCTCCCGTGACTTCGTGGCGGTGTGGACGGCCCCGAAGCTCGGTGCGGTGAGAGTGACAAACACTTGCGGATGATCGGCCACCGTGGTGGGCATGCCGTGGTGACCGCCAGCGGCACCGGCGTGCACGAGTTGCCAGGTGTCGCGGGCGTAGAGATCCGAGCAGGAGGGGCAGATGTGGGCGCGGCGGTTGTTGCAGCGTATCCATACCACCCGCTGACGCCCGTACTCATCGGCACCGATCAGCTGGATGGGGTGGGCGCAGAATCCGACGGATTCTGCTCGTCGCCACCAGGATTCGTATCCCATCGAGGCGGCGCGCCGCACCATCTGCTCGACCACCTGGGCGGTGCCAACTGTATCCGGAACACCCGGTAGGACAAGCTGCGCCGATGTCGTGGAGCTATTCACCGCTGCCCTCACTCGCGGTGTGGCCGGTATCGGTGTTGTGTGACTGGTGGGGCTTGTTCGGTCGCCTCGCGGTTCGGCGGAACCGGCTGGCCAGGGCGGTGATGTCGTGGTCGGTGACGTGAAAGGCCCGCACCCGCTGGGCGTGGGCGATGCCGTCAACCATCATGTAGCCCACCCCGGGGGTGGTGTCGGGGATGCGGTCGCATTCTGCCCCGGCATCGCGTGCCCCTTGGCCGAGGACCATGGTGGTTTGGGTGGCTTCGGTCAGCCGCAACCCGATCCGCACCGTGAACAGCTGCCGTACCGGCAGGGTGTCTTTGGCCGGGTCTTGGACCGCGGCGACCACGCTGATGCCGACCGCGCGGCCTTGGGAGAGCAGCAGGCCCAGGAGTTGTTCGATTTCGGTGCGGACCTTGCGGTCGGTCACGTATGCGGTCAGTGCGGCGATCTCATCGATCACCACAACGAACAACGGCTCCGACGTCGTGGGGGTGTGCAGGCGGGTGTGGCCACGCAGACGATTCGCCCGGGCGTGCATCACCATGACGAGCTGGCGTAGCAACTCCAGGGTGGTGTCGGTGGCGTCGTGGGTGAACACGGTGAACAGGGGTGCTCCGGCACCGAGTTCCATGCCGCCTTTGGGGTCGATGACACACAACCGGACCAGCCCGGTCTTCACCGCGGGGGCAATGCCGGCGATCAACGACCACAGCACTGAGCCTTTGCCGGCGCCGGTTGCCCCGGCGATCAGCACGTGGTGACCGAGCAGCGGCACCTGCCACCAATGTCGCGTTTCGGTGATCCCGACCCGCACCGACACCAGATCGGCCCGGGTGGCCGGGGTTGGCATGGGCAGGGCGATCGGTTCAGCTAGCACGTCTGCGCGCATTAACGTGATGCGCAGTTCGCCGGGCGAGATGGCGGTGATGCTGATGCGGCCGGCGCGCCACGCGGCGGCCAGCGCGTCGGACTGTTTATGCCAATCTGCCACGGACTGGCCGGTGACGATCCGCACCACGAGCACATCGGTGGTTTTACCGACCGTCACCGTGCGCAGGGTGGGAGTGAGAGTGCGTCCGCCGAGGGTGGCGGTCAGGCCGTGCAAGGTGCAGGTCGATTCCCAGGTGCGGGTGTAGCGCGACCACGTGAGCCAGCGCCGCCGTACCGGTTCGGTCACCCAGGCGCGAAATGACCCCGGTTGGAGCCTGGCCCAGCCCGCATACCCGGCACTGCACACGATCGCGCAGATCAGGCCCACGCGTGGGCCGTGGCTGATAGCAAGGACGAGGCTGGCGATGATGGGCACGCTGATCGCCGGGAAGAGCACCGCCCACCACAGCACATACCCGGATGCGGTGAACAGCGACATGACCAGTTCTCCGATCCAGTCGTCATCGCCTGATCCACCGTTGGTGGTGTTCTTCTTGTTCGATGTCATGAGAGATGCCCTCCGTGAGCGTGTGGTCAACAGCAATGCCCGGGGTGTCGGGGTGTGGGGTGCGATGATCTGCTCACCGCACCCCACACCCGCTTGGGGGTTGTTACTTCTGCGGGCGTGTCTGCTCACTCGGCGCAGCACCACTGGCGGTGGCGGCGGTGAGGGCATCAGCACGGAACGCCACCCCGCTGCGATCGCCTTGGGCCCACGGGATGGCCACCAGACCAACTACCGAAACAGACTGCGTGACTGTTACTTTGGGGTCTCCTGCCACAGTGACATTGAGCACTTCGCCGCCGGAGTCATCCAGCGCGAGGACCTGGGTGGCGTACATCGGCATCCCGGTGGCGGTGTCGACTTTCGGGGCGCCGGTTTCGAAGTTCAGCCGTGGCTCAGGAGCGCGGGTGACGATAAAACGAGTCCCAGACGTATCGATTCTCAAACGCATTGTCCTACTGGTCCTTTCGTGATCTGTTGACGCCGGTCCGGCGCTGGACTCAGTTCACTTGGACTTCACGGACGTTGCGAGAGACATATGCCGACATTTCCGACACATCCCCGGGCATTTCGGACACGGCCCGGACATACCCACGGACATCACACCGGCACTATCGCCGCCGGGTGGCGGCAGTCGCATGGCAAACTAGACACCACGCGCTGAAGGATGGATACGGACGACACGGGAAGATGTGCGCTGACACGATGGACGAGCAGGACGGCACCGAGGCCGCCATCACTCCCAACGATCGCCTCGTGCAGCGGCTACACGCCAAAGGTCTGTCCTCGCAGCGGTTCGCCACCGCGGTGGGTGTCGATATCAAGTCGGTGCGACGCTGGCTGGCCGATAGCGACTACAGAATTCGCGAACACAACGCCCACAGAGCCAGCGAGGTGCTCGACTGCACCCCGCATGACCTGTGGCCCAACCAGTACCCACCCTCCACCGCGAGCGCAGTGGCAACAGCGTCTGCGGGTGGGCCGTTCACCGCGACCCTGTATGCCAGCCGCACCCAGCTACCCATCACCATGTGGCAGCAGCATTTCGCCGACGCCACCACCGGCATCGACATCCTCGTCTTGGCGGCCACGTTCCTGTTCGACACCCTCGACGGATTCCTCGACACCCTGCTCGCCGCCGCCGCCCGCGGTGTGACGGTGCGGTTTCTCGTCGGGGACCCCGACACCCCCACCACGATCCTGCGCGGCGAGGAGGAAGGGATCGGCGAGGCCGTCATCGCCCGCTGCCGCACGTCCGTGGAACTGCTCGCCCCTCACGCCGGCACCCCGGGGCTGGACATCCGCACCCACGACACCGCGCTCTACACGTCGATCTTTCGGGTCGATGACGCCATGATCGTCAACTTCCACATCTACGGCTCAGCCGGGCGCAACAACCCTGTGCTGGTTCTGTCACGTCACCACGAGCCACGGCTCTGGGTCACCCTTGAAGACGCTTTCACCCAGGTCTGGGACCACGCCAGACCGCTGACCGCGAAAGGCTGACCCCGATGCGCACCGACCACTACAACGACCCCAACGCCCCGGCGCCCAACAGTGTCGTTCCGTCGGCCTCGGCCATCGTCACCGACGAACACGGTCGCATTCTGCTCATCAAACGCCGCGACAACACCCTGTGGGCGCTACCGGGCGGCGGCCACGACATCGGCGAAACTATCGCCGACACCGCCGTGCGGGAAGTCAAAGAGGAAACCGGGCTTGACGTCAAAGTCACGGGTCTGGTCGGTGTCTACACCAATCCCCGCCACGTGGTCGCGTTCACCGATGGCGAAGTCCGCCAGCAATTCTCGCTCCTGTTCACCACCACGGTGCTCGGCGGCACCCTTGCCATCGACCACGAAAGCACGGACATCGCCTGGACTGCACCCGACGGGATCCCTAACCTGGATATGCATCCGTCGATGAGGCTGCGCATCGAGCACTACCTGCAACACCGCGACGGCCCCTACCTCGGCTAACCGGCTGGGTTTATAGCCAGTCGCGAACTCGCCGGACGGCCGCCAACAATTCGTCGCGGCCCGCGTCGACCGCCCGGTGCACCGGGTCCTCGGATCCATAACGCGCCAGCACGTCGCGTAACCGATCGCGCGGTGATATCGGCGCTCCGTCAGGTCCGGTCGTCAGATCGCAAAAAGTCAGCACATCAAGGACATCGCTGGGCGGATCACTGAACGCGGATAAACCTGACAAGCCCCGCTCGGCAGCCTCCGCGTGCGCTCCGGTATGAAAGGCCACCAAGGAGGCGGCCAGCTCCCCGAAGCCGGCCGATCGCACGTACTCCGCTCCATCGAGCGGATGAAACCCGGTCCGGCGCACCGACGATGCGTAACCGATATCGTGCAGCCACGCCGCTGCGACCAGACAGTCCGCTGTCTGGGGATCGAAACGCCGACTCAACCGCTCGGCAGTCGCCGCGACGCCCCGGACATGCGCCAACCGCCGCGGCTGCTCAGCCAGCCGCGTCTCGGTCTCGCGCCGTGCACGCTGCGTCAGAACCCCGCTCACAGCCGCCAGCTTACGAGCCACAGCACCATGACGCAGCCCCCTCGCAGCTTATGACGTAGACCCTGGAGGCCAGGATCTGCGAGGAACGGCGGCTACCTGCAGGCTTCGCTACGCTCGCTCTGCTCCCGTCCGCTGGCGCTCCCGTCCGCGCCGCTCCCTGCGCTTCGCCCTCCGTCCGCCGCCACGCGCACATGCACCCACGACCGACGCCGGAACCAAGTCGCAGGCCACCACAGCTCTGGCATCACGACGAAGCGCAGCTGCCCTCGCTCCTCGCCGCATCGAGACGCCGCGAGCGGCAGGCTGGACCAACAGCCAACCGACCGTCGCCGACCTGCGATGTGAGAACTTTCTTTACTGGTATCAAGATGGCGTCGATGGTCGACGAACACACGAGGACGTCAATGCTGAACATCGTGGAACGCTCGATCACCGCCGAGCTGCTCGTCGCGGAGCTGAAGAAGGTGTTCGCCGGGGACGCTGTGGAACAACGGGCATATCGAATCGTTCAACAACCGACTGCGGAAGGAGTGCCTCAACCGCAACCACTGGAACACCCTGCTCGAGGCCCGGGTCGTGATCGGCGACTTCAAGGAGGAACACAACCACCGACACCGGCACTCATCGCTGGGCTACCGGACGCCGGCCGAGTACGCTGCGGACTGCAGGTGCACCCACACCCCGGTGGCCTGCGAGATCAACTGAATCTGGATCAAACAAACCCGACTCTAATTCCGGGTGGACCTGATATCGGGGACTCGCCCACCCATCCCCCGCCGCCGAGCTGGTCGATCGACTGCACCGGCGCAGGAACAAAGGTGGTTGAATTAGAGACCGACGAACAAAAGAGGCGCCCCACCATGTCAGCGGGGCGCCTGCTTCCTTGAAGGAAGAATGGGCTTATGGACGCGCACGCGCGTCGATGAAGCCCATTTACATCTGTAGCGTACCACGAGTGCCCATCGTCGAGACCTCGAAGCTGGCCGGCTTCATAGACCGCGTCATGGAGATTGCATCGACCCAAGCACCATGGCATCGCCGATTGTGGCGTGGCGGGACGATGGAGTTAGCGCAAGAGTTCCTTCTGGACAGCGCCCGCCCAGGTGCGCGCGAACTCGCCATCGCCGAACGGCGCAAACATTTGATGAGTGCGCTCCGAACTGATCACGGAATCGCAGACTTCGGGAAGTGCATCGAAGCAGTAGCGAAGGAGATCAAACCGGACACAGACGAGACGAGTCACGCCTGGATCGCGCTCCGCCACCATCTTGAAGAGATGAACGCGGCCTACCTCCCAAACTGGGCTCAAGCGCTTGATAATCCGCCGCCCAACCGACCTGTCGACACCGAAGGTGCGGCGCGACGTATCACAGGCCATATTCTCGGTGCAGGCATGCACAAGAACAGCCTCTACAGTTGGCTTCGCGATGTTCAGTCCAAGGACCAAATCGTGACGCCCAGCGATCTGCTCAGGGAGGCAGACCGGCGACTCAAGGCCCCTGAGAAGATTTACACCTTCTGTGTCCCAGTGGACAAGAACCCCCGTTCGACATCACCTCAAGTACTGCCCGTGGATGGCTGACATCAAGTGAAACGGCTGCGTGGAAGCGCGCCCACGCTCCAGACGCGAAATCAGTACGACACCAAGGTTCTTTCCTGGTACAAACTGATATGTAGAGAACTTTGTCAAGGGGCAGGGTGAGGCGCCGCCGGGGAGCTACCCCGACGGCGCCTCGTTGCTTCCTTAGCGAGTCTGTGTGGTGAGCGTGTCGTTGGCGACGCGCGGTCAGACTGATATACGCGGATTGGCTACCGCAGGACGGTGTTTCGGCTGGATCGCATCCGCGTGTCTAGCATCGAGCGTCGCCGCAGAGGGCTGCTCATAGGTGTGTCGCGGGTCGATCCACGCGCTTGCCACCACCGACCTCGTGAGGAAGCAGATTAGGTGGCGGTCAGTCGTCCATGACAGCCAGCGACCAGCACCAGCCGGCCAGTTCACGCGCGACCGCGACATTGGCTGTCACAGGTCGCTTGCGTCGTTCCAGGAAGCTCACCCACCTGCCATGCAGGCGGCGGTTGCCCTCGTCCCCACGAGCGCGGGCCGCCGCAGAAGCCCGATCCCACCGCGACCGCATCACCGCACCCACGTGATATCGCGGCTTGTGATGCCACGCCGCCTCGACCAACAGCCGCCGGACATGAGTGTTGCCGGTCTTGGTGATCGGGCCCTGAACCCGCGAGGAACCCGACGAAAACTCCGAAGGCACCAACCCAACGAAAGAGCCGATAGTGTTGCCGGTGAACCTGTTCCAATCACCAATCTCGACTGCCAACGCAAACCCGGTCAAGGTGTTCACTCCCCGCAGACATGACACCCGCCGCACAATCGCGGTGAATTCCCCATCGGCGGCCATCTCCTCGATCGCTGCGTCCAGCCGCCGCCGCCGGGCCTGCATCGTCAACACGTGGTCATAGTCGGCGTCGAAGGCCATCCGCGTCGCCGGCGCACTGAGCTGCGGCGCGGCGACGGTGCGTAGCCACTGATCATGGGCACCGGTCCACGCCGCCCCGCCGTAGTACACGATGCCGTGGCGCAACAGCAGCTTCGAGAGCCGATGCCGGGCCCTCATCAGATCGCCACGGCAGTCCTCGCGGGCACGCACCAGGTCACGCGCCGCTTCCTGAGCCACGCTCGGGATCGACACCGAGGTGATCTCGTCCAGACGCAACAACCGGCACAGATGCAGGGCGTCGCGGGCATCGGTCTTGACTCGATCACCGGCCGGCTTCTGCAGCTTCGACGGCGCGACGACCTCACAGCGGATCCCCGCGTCGGTCAACGCTCGCTGCAACCCAAACCCGGTCGGACCCGCCTCATAGGCCACCGCCACCGGCCCCGGCAACTCCGATATCCACGACCGAATGTCCTCATAAGAAGGGGTCAACCGGGCCTGGCGCACCTCCCCGGAGTCACTGTCGATTGCCGCCGCCGCCACTGAACGTGCGTGCACGTCCAGGCCAACACTCGTACGCTCTGTAAACACCGGGGCCTCCCACCACTGTCGGATAGACCGGGCAGGCGACTCCTACTCGGTAACCCACGAACATGGGTGCGTGGGGCCCCGGCCCGCAACCCCCAGCTCAACGCCGACGGTCACCCATACCGTCTAGCGCCCATGACGTGAACGCCGCAGCAGAAGCCGCCCGCGATGTCATAGCTCACGTCAGGACAAAGTTTCAGCTCGGCAGCCGCAATTCCGTCGGCATCTGCTCAACGATGTGGTCGATGGAGAAGCACAGCGGGTTCCCTACCCTATCGACCAACCGAATGATCAACCTCACGTCCTTCGAACGTCTGGGCCGACTGCAAGACTTGAAAACTGCGGACTACCTCGCAAATACACTCTCGTTGGTTGAACCGCTCCAGACCGCCGCACCCCACATCGCAGTGATGAGCGGATGGTCAGCCGTAGAATCACTGCTGGTCGGACCGGCGGACACCGATGACATCGTCGCCGCTCGGCGATTCTCACTGATCATCGCCGCCAGCTTGATGAGAGCCGAATTCACCTGGCTGGCAAAGACATACAGCGCGGAGAACGACGATGCCGCCGCTGCAGCAATCGCCGAATGCCCAACCAACCTTGAGCGGGCCAAGTACTTTCAGAAGCTAGCTTCCGCCAGACCGGAACTTGCACTAAACAATGCGACGGACAACCTTGCCCTACAACGTGTTAGACCTGCTCTGCGCAACCCTCGACAGGAGATAACCAACGTCACCGAAATACTCGCCCGAGAGTTCACACGTCTCTACCGGAAGCGCAACATGATTGTTCACGGCGGACAGATCCGCGGCGCAAACCTGCACTCCATTTCCGAGACCATAACGCCCCTGATTGGAGCGGGAATCGATCGAATTGTCCACGCGGAGCTGAATTTCGGCGTTCCGCCGATCCAACTTTCCGCCATCGCAGAAGCCCGAGTTGACTACCTGAGCCCGACCACCACCGACTTCGACGGTGGCCTGCTCGACCTTCTCGAACACGCAGCGCGCTAACCCCCCACGTTCACCACCTCGCCCTGACCCCCGACCACGCCAACACCGCCATAGCGCACCGAGTTTCGACCAGGACGGCACTATGCTCATCGGCGACCGCGGCTAATCGAAGGGGTCTGCTGCACGGATAGGTGACAGTTTGACCTATTCGTGCAGCAGACCCGAACCTCCCTAATCAGGCTCTTCATGATTGACGGTGTAGTTGGGGTCTGAATCCGCCGGCTTCCAGCAGGGATCGGGCGATGTAGTGGGTCAGGTTGCGAAAGCCCAGGGCGATCCGCGGAGGTGTTCGAGACGGCCGTTGATCGCTTCGGTCGGCCCGTTGCTCGTGCCGGGGCGGTCGAAATAGGCCAGCACGTCGGCAGCCCGCTTGGTCAGTGTGCGGCCGAGGGTGATCAGTTCGGTCAGCGGTGTGGGAACGCCGGCGCTCAGCGTGGTGATCAGCGCTGTCATCATGGCGCGGCCTTTCGTGCGGTCGGGTTCGCGGTAGGCAGCCACGGCGCGTTGGTACATGCGCCAGGTGGCTTCGACCTCCACATGAATGTCGCCGGTGAACAAGGCTGCCAGCCGGGCATTCTGGCGGTCGGTGAGCAGATCGGCGCCGGTGTGCAGGGTGCGCCGGCAGGCATAGAGCGGGTCGGACTTACGGCCGCGGTGCCCACACGTGGCCACCTGGATACGGCGGCGGCACTCATCGAGAGCGTTACCGGCCAACCGCACCACGTGGAAAGGATCCATCACCGTGGACGCCGCTGGAAGCTCTTCGGCGGTGGCGGTCTTGAACCCGGAGAAGCCATCCATGGCAACAACTTCCACCCCGTCACGCCAGTCCTGCGGGCGCTGGGCCAGCCAGTCGGCAAATGCTCTCTTGGAGCGGCCTTCGATCATGTCGAGCAGCCGGGCTGGTCCGGTCTGGTCATGGACCGGGGTGAGGTCGATGATGACGGTCACGTACTTGTCGCCGCGGCGGGTGTGCCGCCACACGTGCTCGTCGACGCCGAGCACGCGCACGCTGTCGAAGCGGGCCGGATCGGAGATCAGCACTCGCTGACCTTCGGCGAGGACGGCGTTGTTGGCGGTGTTCCACGACACCGCGAGGGCTTCGGCGACGCGGGCGATGGTCAGGTGTTGGCAGACAATCGCTTTCAACGCCCACTGCAGCGCACCACGGGACAGCTTGGCCCGCGGTGCGGCGGCGTTGCTGAGGTCTTGACGCCACACATGGGCACAGCTGGCGCAGCGGTAGCGGCGGAGGGTGATCAGCAAGGTGGTGGGCCGCCACCCGAATGGTTCGTGTGCCAGTTCGCGGGTCACGCTGTCGCGGCTGATACCTTGCTCGCCGCAGCGGCGGCACCACGAGTCGTCGTCGGTGACCCGGCATGCCAGCACCGCACGGTCTGGGGCGAGTTGTTGGCCGGTCACCTCCAACCCGAGGTCGTCGAGGCGGCAGAAACTGGTCAGGTCAGCACAGGCGAAGCCCGCCCAACCGGTAGCGTTGGGCAAGTCGAGGTCTTTCGGATGAGGCGTGTAGGAACCTTCATCTTCGAGAGACCTCGACCCTCATCCCGGTAACGACGCGCCAACCAGCACTACACCCTCAACTGCGAAGAGCCCCTAATCAACCGGAGTGACACGGCGAAGGACGTCAGCAGCGACCCAAGAGTGCAGAGCCCAATATGCGAAACGCTCGATGTGCGACGTATTGCTGCGTTCAAGCCTGTTCTGTAGAACCGCGAAGAGGCCATTGCGTAGCTCTGCTTCTTCGCTAGCTACCAAATCTAAAAGCTCGATGAACGACAACAACTGGTATGGCAGGAGGTCGAGCTTTCGCTCACTCAGTCCTGCATCCGATATGATTTCCCGTGCGAAATCGCATACGCGCTTTTTCGCCTGCCCGGTAAACCATCTATCGTACGAGTGCCTTACCCCTATAAAGGCGTCGCGGAAAGTCACGCCGAGTGCATCGGCCTGACGCCTAACAACCGGAAACATACGAGTCGCGGCGAGCACACAGAAAAATTCAAATGTCTCTGGACAAGCTTCCATTGGGACGGTGGAAGCAAAAAAACGATCGTAAACTTTTAGTTCTGTGGTCTGGTCTAAGTCAAAAACTTGGATGCACTCTCGCATAATGAACGCGACACCGTGACGAGCAAGAATGAGCGACATATCAAACATCCGGTCTGGGTAGTCATCCAACACCCAAAGCACAGCTAAGCGCGCGGCGACACTGCCGTGAGCGGCGAATTCGCTCTGCGCGAGGAATGCATTGGCCGCCTTGATCAATCTCACATCACCCGAACAATAAGCACAGTCTGCCGCCAGTGTAATCGCCGCAGCCGAGTCCTGATATTTTGGAACGAGAATCTCAAAGGACCGAGCGTACGCCCCTACTCTAATTAGATGTCTTGCGTCTTTAAGAAGCTGGGCAGTCACACGCTTTCCGCGGCTAGACCGAACGGCCGGCACCAGATCGGGATTCACGACTGCCGGATCAGGGAACATCGCCTCAAGAGCTTCTCGCTCAAGCGTAAAATTGTAAATGCATGTTCTCGACATACACAAGATAGAGCGGTCATTGAGCTGCAAACTCATCACAGGTTGGGGAAGCTGAACGGTGGCGCACCTTCTAAAGTTATTCCACCAGATCGTGAGACTGCTTTCATTCGACCGAAATGAGATGGCTAGCCAACCAAGCTCCTCATCAAGGGAAAAAGTGAAGTCATCAATCTTTCCTACGGCGAAATCGCCGAGAAGCTCAAGCTTCGCCTCCGAGTCTAGCTTCAAACTGTGAATGACAACGATGCCGGTCGAAGTATGCGATGCCAAATAGCATACTTCCGCTCCCGACGCAGCGTTAATTCCGGAAACAGATCCGGGTAATGCATCCACGAACCCTAAGTTCTCCAGCATTTCCTCGGCCGCCGTCAGCCGAAGTTGCATTATTCGCCCATTGTTAGTTCCGGCCAGAATGAGGTAGCCCGCTTGCGTCTCGATAACTTCGATACTCTTTATCTTCGCCGAGTGGGTGGCGATCGTCTTCTTAGTTCCATTCGTGATATTAATTAAATTGAAGAACCGTCCCTGCGCGGCGATAATGTAAGGCGAGTCGTCTAATATAACCAGAGAGGCCCTTTGCAATAGTCCAGATTGTTTGAATGGACCTCCTATCTGCGATGCGTTAAGTGAAGGTACTACGATACGCCAAGAAGTCACTGTCGCTGGCGCCTTGCCAAGTTTAGTAGATATTACCAAATAGATTGAGTCACTCGAACCAACTGCTAATAGTTCCTTCAACGTACCCGAGAGCTCAGTAGGCCAGTAGCCAATAACCTTTCCCAAATCCCATAGCCGTATGCATCGGTCTTCCGAATAAGACACCTGCAATTGAACTCCGTTTACGGCCACTTGCGCCCATTCGAGCGTGACACCGATCGACCGGCGCGACGCGTCATCCACCAACTGTCTCGGCTCCCAGATCCGCACGATCCCATCTTCGCCGCCCGATGCCAATCGCTGTTGGTCCTCGAAACAAGGAGAAAGAAGAGCCAGCACCTTGCCGTCGTGACCTATCAGTTCATCAACAATCTCACCATTCATACCGCAGATCCTGATGCTACTTCTCTGATCAGCGATTGCAATCAGAAGATCCGACGGTTCCCTTATAATTGCCAGCGCGCTCACAGGCGGGTCCTCGATCGTGACTACTGGACGTTCGGACGTTTCGCTATGAGTCCTCATCCACATAGAGATCCGGCCACTATCAGTTGCCGTCAACACGCAGGGGCGGCCGTTCACCGAATTGATACGAACTAGCGTCTTTCGAGCATCAGAGTGGCCGTGAATCTTTTCAAATACATCGGTGGACAGATTTTTGAGCACTGTCGACTTCCGAAATGCATACGCTGCAACAACTGAGTTACCGACGGCCCCTAGGTCGCACGTCATAAGCTCGGAACGGTCCTCATGGAAGACGCTGCCGCGTGCGTCGAGCCCGACGGTACCTACGCCGGTTGCCGCCACGAAGAGAAGTCCACCGCCATAGCTGCTGAAACAAAGCGAAGTCACCGCCCCAGCCAGTGAAACTTCTGGCAACACTCGCTGACCAGTGCTGGACCAGGCCATCACATCGCCCGACTCGGTCCCTCCAGCAATTACACTCTGCCCCCGAAGTCGCCGATGGCTACAGCGGCGATCGGGCTACCGCTCACTGACAACGGTTCCAGAATGGCGGACCCATTCGAATTCCACAGTCTTATACTTCCGTCCTCACAGCCAGCAGCAAGAACTTGCTGGTGCCCTAACAATCCGGAAGCTAATGCGCGGACTGCGCCTCCACGCGCCTGGAGTCGACTATGCTGCACCGCTAAATCGGTTGCCCATTGCACGGAGAGTGGCACATCATGAGCATTTCTAACAACTAGGATGAGGTCATGCCAGCGGTGGATGCAGCCGACTAGGTATAGCAACAATAGACGTTGCTCGGCGTCTAGTCGATCAAGTTGTTCAGTTTCCTCAGCGAGGTACTTAACAAACGCCGGCAATACCTCGGCGCCATATCCTGCAATTGCGGATTCGACCTGCTCAAAAGCTATGTAAGGAAGCATCTTTCCATCGAGTAAGTGCGATGTTAACTTCTCGACAGCAGCCGCATAAAGCAATATTGTGCGTCTAATATAGTCGTCGGCATTCTCCCAACCGCCCGACGCCTCTACCTGCTGATGGAGGTAGCCTAGAATTTTTGCGGCATCCGATCGAGGATGCCCAAGTGAAAGCTGCTCAATGAGTGCTTTATGGTATAACCGTGTCGCGACATCACCGCCAGCAGACGTGGTCTCTATTAGGAAATCGGCTGCGGGTGTCTTTTTGAACTGCTCAATATCTGAGCGGGTTACCGAATATCCTAAGGCCTGACAAAAGCCGATCCAAGTGTCGAGATCGATTCCTTCGCCATACGCGAACCGCAGTGAGAATAGCATGCTCGAAACGACAGTTCTGGTATCTGGCGAGAGGGTATCGAGAAATTTTTCTAACGCCTCGCCAATGTTGCCCGGGAGGTCGGACATCTCGAAATTCGGAGCCAATGGATCTAAAATTGATTCTCGACACGAGAGCGTGCTTGCTGCTATTGCAGCCACCAGGAAATTGTTTTCGGCCTTCAGTGCAATTGTTTCGGCAAGTACCCGCGCTACTTTTGGCGCCGCGCGGTATGCGGCCCAGGCGCACCCATCAGGACCTGGATTAGCTACGCCGACCTGCAGAAGAATAGATTCGGCGAAGTTGGCGATCGCCGAAGGATCTCGATAGCGTTCGCTGTCCAAGTCGATCAGCGATTGAGAATCGTGACTGTAAATGTCCAGCGAAGACATCAATCCGCCGACCGCGAACCAGTCTGCCGCCGCAAGTGGACGCGTGGCAACTCCGACTCTGATATCAGGATAGCGTGCCAGTTCAGTAAGCAAATTGGCGAGCGCGTATGTCTCGGAAGTTGAAATGCATTCGTCTAGTGCATCGACCAAGATAATCAAGGGTCGCTTTGTATTTGCTGATAGGAATTCGTGAAGATCGGCAACGGACACGATAGGGCCCGCGTTCAGAACGCCGACAAGCGACCTAAGAAAATCCTGCGAAGATGAGCCTCGCGCGTGATAGGCGAATCCGTCATATCGGATTTCCTCCTGGCAAATTATTGCCATGCGCCCCAGAAGCGCGGACTTCCCTGCGCCGGGTTGTCCAGTTATAACGACTGGACGGTTAAGTCCGCGCTTCAGCAGCTTTGTCGCCACTGAGATGGCCGATAAACGACCCCTGAAAAAGTCCCCGTTCGCTATACCTCCGCGGAGTCCATGCGAGCGGCGGTGAAAGTGATCCGTCGCGCTCTGTCCCATATAAGTCCAATTAGGAGGCAAATTCGTGTCACAGGCGGATGAGTTATCGTCTTCGTCACCATCTGATCGATTTCGCAATGCCACGGTCGCGCTACTTCCTCGGGCGCGTCCCCCTGTGCGACTAACCACCAATTTGTACAGCACCTCAGCCGCCGCACGAGCGGCGAATGACTTATATCGGTCATCCTTTCTAGGGTCGGCATGATCCATCACACCCTTCACCACTAGCCAATTAGGAACAGCAAGGCGATAGGCTATCTGCGCGATCGACGCTGCCTCCATTTCCAAACCAAGAACAGAGCGGACGCCCCAGCGTTCCAATTGCTTCCATGTCAATCCGTCTTTGACGACCACGTTGCCAGACGCAATTGGGCCGACACTGATAGAAAAGGGCAGTTTATCGGGACCGTCGAGGTCGTTTGCCACTATCTCTTCTATAAAGAGGCGGCCACTGTCCGTGAGATCTAAAGCCGCTCCGTGGACCTGCACATGCCCAGCCTCACGGAGGATATCGAGATGACGTGGCCAGCTCCGGTTGGGAAGGTAACGTTCCCTTGCAGGATGCTTCCTGGGGTCGTCACCGGCGCTGAGCCGCTCTAGCACCCAGATTTGAGTATCCCTATCAGTAGCCGATCCGTAACTGGGTAGGTCGCCAACGGATAGTTCCTGCGCCGCTCGCACCCAGCTGTTGGTGAGCGGGATTTGACGGTGGTCGCCTAGAAATTCATCGGAAACGCGCTTCCCCTCGTCGTAGGCATACGTCATCTCTGCCACGATGACGTCTCCTAGCGCAACATCTCCAGGATTACCGGCGCACACTCCCGACATCGCGAGACATGCAGGACTGAGTCGTTCTGACAAGCTTGCAGCGACCGGTCCTGTTGCATTTGCGCCCATCCGTGTAGGCCTAGCGACAGCGATTTCAAGCGATCGTCCGTTCACCCTCTCGAAGGTTCCGCGAACGTATGGCACGGGCGCGTCGTCATCGACCGGAAGCCATTCCGACACGCCGCGGTTTGGGCCGTAACCCCGAGCTCCCGCTCTGAGTGCCGCGTCGTATTCCTCCGCAAGCGCAGTGACTATCAAAAGATCTGTCTCGACCAAAGTGGCTCCCAACGGCGCAGAGGGTGAACGGTAAATCTAGCTTCATTTCACTCGCCTTGGCGGTGTGTGAAGCTTTCCACGCATGGGTGTCTGCGCTCGGGTCTGCCGCACGAATAGGTGACAGTTTTGCGCCCGCAGCGCCCACAAGAAGCCGGCACGCGCGCGGACGATTATCGTCCCCTGCGCGGCTTCCATTCCCACCGGTCAACTTGGCGAGTCGCGTTTTGCGCGTCGCGCTCAGTTGGCCTTTGGCGAAGCTCTGACGCTGCCGGTCAGGGTCTTGCCGGTGCCACAGGCCATGATCAGCTGGCCACGATCGGAGGTGGTGAACCCCTTGACCACATCACGGATGGCGTCCTTCTGATGCAGTCGCGGCTTCGCAGGCACGCGCGGCTTCGCCGGCCGCAGTTGCGATGCGGTCCTCGGCCAGTCGACCACGGCGGGGCGCAGTCGTTGAGGCGGAAGAAGGTGCTGCGTTTCTCCTGCTGCTGGATGGTGCGCTCGCCGGTGCGGTCGATCAGATCAGTGGTGGCGATGAGCATCCGGAAGGCGAACACCTTGCGGCCGGACTCCGACAGGAACTTGTCGACGTCCCTCTTCGACACCCGGTACTTGGGGTCGTACGCCTTGGCCTGGATCGCCCACAAATCGCCGTTGCGGTCCTCTGCCACCAGATCGATGCCAGCGTCACCACCCCACCGACCCGGCCAGTCCGTCCACCGCCACACCCGCGTCAACTCACGCGAATAGACCGGATCGTTCTCGAAAAACCATTTGCACACGTGCTCAAACTGCCTCGCACAGACCTGCGGGTCAGCATCCAGGCTGCCGAGCAACGTGTCGAAGTCCCCCATGAACACGGAATCTTAGAGCGGGGCTCCGACAGGATTGAGCTTGTGGAATTCGCGCGTGCAACGCAGGCCGTGGCGTTGGGTCGTCGGCGGTGGTCCATAGACTCAGCGGCGTCACCAACTACATCTACGTCGACGAGAGCAAGCAACGACTATCTGCTTGTCGCCAGCGTCCACGTCGACTCCGACCTCGCCGAAATACGCGCCGTCGTGCGCGACCTATTGCTGCCCGGCCAGCGATACCTCCACATGAAAAAACGAGAAGGCCGGCCGCAAACGCACCATCGCGCAGGCCCTCGTCACCGCTGGAGTAATGGCAACGATCTACCGGGCCGGGTCTCCGGGGCTGCGGACCGAAAGAACCGTCGCGCAGCATGCCTTCGCGCCCTAATTGTCGACCATGCCGCCGCACCGGCAACGCACATCGTGTTCGACCAGGACGACACCCTGCTCAGCTTCGACAACCAACGACTCATCGAATACACCCGTGCCACCGGCTGCCGCGAACGACTGCGCTACGAACACAAGCACACCAACGCCGGCACCCTGCTCGGGATCCCCGACGCCATCGCCTGGTGCTGGGCCAAAGGGCGGACCCTGGCGCCAACTCATCGCGCCAACCATCGTCGATGTCCGCGACGTCTTAGGTGCTGGAGAAATCGCGAAGCCCGAGCGCCACGGTCGTCCGGCCGAGTCTCGGGCTCACTTCCTGAAGTTCAACGCTCCAAGCACCCCCAGTGTAAGTCCGTCCTGCTGGACCGGAAGCGCCGACATTTCAGGCCCGTAGCTATCCGGACCAACGCGTGCTGGACTAGAGGAATGAACGAAACGCATCCCCTCGCCGAGGACCTTGTCGAACGCTGGCAGGTCACCGCCAGGCGCGAAAACACCCCTCACCAGCGGGTAAGGGGGTGCTCAGCGATTCAGTTGAAAAGTCTTGAGTCGTGTCGTAAGTGGCAAAGTCCCCCCTCGGACACTTGGGGGTTAGCTTTGTGCGACCAAAAATCCGCTCTGACCTCGGTCGGAGCGGATTTTTGATGTTCGCCGAAATTATCCACTCCGACACGAACCCCCACAATTGACGCCACCAGCGCAAGGCACTAACGACATCACGGCACGCCACACTTCAGCGAGCGGGTAGGTCAACGGCAAATGACACGCTGCCGACCGCTAAGTTGGCGCGGTGAACCTGTCGACGGTGGCCTCGCTGACGTGACCGCGTGGCAAGAGAAAGTCCGTCGCTAGGTTCGACGTTCAGAGCCACTTAGTCAAATCGTATCGGCCATTGTCTGTGACCAAAATATGTTCGCGCCCAACGATTCTCACTGTCGAGTTTTCCGACACGGCCGTAAATTCCTCGTTGTAGAGGCCAACCGGCCATGTCAGCTGCGGTTTCCAGAAATAGGCAGGCAACCACCACGCAGCCAACGAAGGTCCTTCTTGATCGTCGGTCTCCAGGCCCATTGAGGTGACTCCGACAAGGTGGCCATTGACGTCGATGACCGCGCCGCCGCTCATTCCGCCGAGGGTGCCACTGAGTACTTCGATCGTCGGGTATGGCGCCAGAACGGAATCATGTAGTGGAAAGCTGAACTGGCCAGCCGCGCCCTGGGACACGTAGAGAAGACCGCTGAGGGCAGCGGGATTCTCGATCGAGTCGGTTGAGGCCGGTTCATCATTGAATCGGAAACCCACTACGGTGAGATCCTCACCTCGGGGCGGAACACGAGTCGTCAGCGGAACAGTGCTTAAGTCCCCGTCGGTGGGCATGTCGGAGACAAGCCTCAACGACAACAGTTGCAAATCGGTGCCGTTCGGCATCGTGGCCATTGAGTACACATGCCAGGCCGCCACCGTGCCGTCCCCACGAACGCCGAGGCAGAGCCCTACTGCATCGCCGGCACCCAAAGCAGCGCGGTGGTGGTCGAATACATGCCTGGCTGAGAGCGCAAGTCCGAGGCCGATCATGACCGCGGTCCCCTCGACCACGTATGTATTGCCGTACTGAATGCAGACGGCAAG